>JAQBZB010000224.1 GCA_027622275.1 Planctomycetota bacterium
TGGAAGACCATGTCAGGCCCGAAGGGTCGACACCATGCAAAGCGGTTGGTGCTGTGTCACCCCTGCGGGCCTTAGCCCGGATTATTCATGAACGGGTGAGAATTCTTCAAAGCATACGTTTGTAAAAAGAGTTACGGTTATCTTGCCCAAAACACCGCGCAAATCAGCCGCCACGCGATAGCGTGCGATTCTCTCGAAGTTCGCGAGAACCGCAGGCTAGCGCCAGGCGGCTGATGAATAATCCGGGTTAGCGAGCTGCCGGATAAATGTTCTTCACCCACGCTTACTAATTGGGAACGCTCCCGAGGAAGGAAGGGGCGGAGCGGGCGCGACAGCCTGACTCGCGTCCGCGGGGTGATACCGTTTCAAGAATCCGTCGTGGCCGACGACGGCAGCGGCGCAGCCAACGCCACGTCCAGCGCGGTGTTCACGATCAAAGTCAACAACATCGATCCGACAGTGCCGGCGGATGATGACACGGCTACGAACGAAGTCGCCGAAGGTGCCGCGACCGGTACGACAGTGGGACTCGACGTCTCCTCCACCGATCCCAATGGCACGGCGAGCGGTGGCGATGTTACGTTCAGCTTGACCGACACTGCTGGCGGCCGTTTCCAGATTGATGTAGACGGCGTGGTTACAGTCGATAACGGCGCGCTATTGGACGGCCTCGCAACCTACACCATCACGGTCCAATCTAGTGACGAAGCGGGCGGGACTTCTACCGCCGACTTCGCCATCAACGTCCTGAAAGTCGAACCGACGATCACGGATCTGAACTCGAACCACGACGAGCCGTGTGACAGTTCGGCTGGCGGTGTAGTGACCCTTGACGGTGCCTTCAGTGACCCGGCAGGTTTGTTAGACACCCACTCGGTCGAGGTCGATTGAGGCGAGGGGGACGGCTTCGTGACCTTGTTGGCATCAGTCGTCGATCAAGTGAACGATGAATTCGCCGCCAGTCACATCTATGACGATGGCGGCATCTATACGATCACGGTTCGAGTGTCAGACGAAGACGGCGGCGTGTCGTTGGAATCCACTGCTACGGCCGTCGTGCAAGGCGTTGGTCTCGTTGATGGCACGCGGTACATTATCGGCACTGATGGTCGCGATCACGTCAAGCTGAAGTTCAACGAAAAGAAGGACGAACCGGAACAGATCGTCGGCGACGAGGCCCAGGCTGTGGCGGAGTACATTTACAACGCCTTCTACTCGCCCATCGCACAAGCCCGCAGCAAAGCACCGCGAGTCGAACTGTCGCGATTGACGGTCCGGCAATATCAGAATACCATCGCCGATTTGATCGGCAGCTTTACTGGCGCTAACCGCTGCGACCAGCAGCGGGGCCTGAATGCCGAGTACTTTAACGCAAAGAACTTTCAGCGTGACAAACGCGCGATCGAGCGAGTGGACGCAACGGTCGATCTCGATTTCGGCGAGTCGATCGCTCACGGTTTCGGGCACGAGATCGAAACGTTCGGCAACCCGAACTTTTGCGGCGACGAACCGCTCACGGGGTTGAGCTAAAGTGGGATCGGCGCCGGCACTTGGGAAAGCTGCCGGGTGACCGCGGCGGCGACCTGTTCGACCGTGATCTGCGTCATGCATGCGTGATGAGCAAACGGGCAGGTGGTTTTGCCACAAGGCCCACAGTCCACAGGATGCTGAATCACCGTGGAACGCACATCGTGCGAGGCGCTCCAGCGCGGGTCGATCGGACCAGAGAGCGTGATGGACGGCACGTCGAAGGCCGGTGCGAAGTGGCGCGGCCCGCTGTCGGTCGTCACCATCAGACTGCTGCGGCGGACACACGCTTTGGCCACCCCCAAGCTCAAATCCTGGTCGGCCATGCTTTTGATACGCGGGTGATTTGCCAGCCCTTCGATCTCTTCGGCCGTGGCGCGTTCTCCGGGTCCACAAATCACAAGCACCGCCGTTGACGGCTCCTTGACTAGCTGTAGCGCCAGGTCGACATACCGGCGCGTCAGCCAACTTCTGGCCCCACCCACCGCGCTGCCCGTGTTAAACACAATCACGTGTTCCGCCTCGTCAAGCTTCAGCCGCCGCCACACTTCGTCTGCCAGAACTTCGTCTCGCGAAAGAGTGCCGAGTTCCAACTTCGGAGACTCCGTGGGGCAGCCCATCGCGTAGGCCAATTCGAGATAATAGTCGATCGCCGATGTCGGTTTCCAGGTGCCGTTTTCCCGCGGTGGTGTCAGCCCTGTGGTGAGCAAGAATCCGCGCCCGTTGCGGGCATAGCCGATCCGTTGCCGTGCTCCGGACAACCACGCCAGGGCTGCGCCCCAAAAGGAATTCGGCAGCAGGACCATCGCATCAGGCTGCCACTGACGGAGCTGTCGCAGCAAGGCGGCAGAGCGTAGAGCCGGGTCCGCCGACTTCCTTTCGAACAAGAAAGTTCGATCCAGCCACGACGTGCCGTCCAGAACGCGACCGACGTAAGGCCGCAGGATGCCAGCCACTTCGGCATCCGAGCCAAAATGGCGGCGGATGGCACGCAGAGTCGGCGTGGCCATGACGACATCGCCGATCCAATTCGGGAGGAGGATTCCGATCTTCATCGTAAATCTCAGTTCAGGTTTTGGATTTCACATGCTGAAGCTGGACGCGTTAAGAAGCTGTGTCTTTACTAATTCCCGATTTGATTTTCCTCGTTTAACGGCAAGCCGAAGGCGACTGCTCCGAGCATGCCGCAAAAACCGTCGCCTTCGGCTTGCCGTTAAACGAGGAAGTTGTTGTTACACACATTCTAAGCTGCCTTGCCCGACAACCGCGCGTCATCGTTCTCTCGACGCGGCAGAAAGACGAAGTTGTAGACGTAGTCGCGATGGCCATGGACCCGATGTTCCGCAGGGAGACTGGTCAGCGCGCGCAGCTGCCGCCCCTCGATAAAATGACCGACGAAGCCTAAGGATGTCAGGTAGTCGAAGACGTCATCGATCGGCCGTGCACCACGGTGCCGTTGTTCACACTCGAACAGGAGCGTGGGGCGATCTTCGATCAGCATCGACTCGGCCCCTCGAAAGACATCGAGTTCGTGGCCTTCAACGTCGCACTTGATGAACGCGATGGGGCGAACCGAAGTATCGCGCAGATACTCGTCCAGTGAGACCATCGGGACCGTCACGGAGCAATCGAGCCCAGCTCCCGACTCGACGGTGGCGCTTGGTGTGGGCGCGGAAGAGGGTCGATATAGCCGGCACTCGCCAGTGGAGCTGGATAGCGCGGCATGCACGACTTCAACATTCTCTAATCCGAAAGACTGCTTGACATCGTCGAGATATCTCGCGAGTTCCGGTTGGGGCTCAAAGGCGATGACTCGTCCGGTCGGACCGACTTTCCTCTGCATCCAATACGTAAACGCTCCCCGGTGGGCACCGATATCAAGACACGTCTGGCCTGCCGATACGTGGTGAAGGACAAAGGAAATCTCTGCCGGCTCGACGCGCCATCGATATCGCCAGGCGCGGTAAAGAAACCGGACTTTTCCGCCGAGTCTTAGCGAAATTGACATGCAAAACCTGGGTTATCGGGATGGTTCGCTGCGGAAGGGTTGGGATTTCACTCGATTTCGCGAAACGAGTCAATGGCAGCCAACGCGGCGCAAGATGACATTCGCACTGCGGCCGTTCAGCGAGGCTGTGCTTGCTACTCTGTCATGCTCGGTAGCTTGGCAGGTGACTCTACGCTCTTAAGCAGCGGTCGGGGTTCGCATCGATTCGGGCCGCTCCGACAGCAGATCTGTCAGGAGGGAGCGAACGGTTTCTAAGGGAACGAGCACGTCCTGAGTGAATCCCGTTCGTTTTGCGGACACTAAGTAGTGGCGCAGGTCGCAGAGGCGACTTAACATCGGATAACAAGGCCGGTACTTTCCCTCAGGCATTAACTCGACAACAAAGACACCGGGACTACAGAACACCGTATTGGTCAATCCAGCTCCATGCATCGCGACCACAACCTTTGCGTGCTGAAATAGTTCGATTTGCCTGGGCATGCTGTAATCTTCGAGGTAATGCTCTTCGAACCCAAATTGATGCAAGACTTGTCTAAACTGATCGACGTTCGATGGCTGGCGAGATCCGCGGCGGTTAATGAAGATCCGGCGGGATGACGCAGCAGCGTCTTTCGGCCCGATTCGTCGGATGAGTTCCGCTCCAATTTCACGGCACGAGTTGGGGAAATGTCGGGAAGGCACGAGCAACTCTTCCGCTTCAACATGCATGCCGCTATACGGTTGGAGCACTCGATCTAAAGGAACGTCGAATGCCCTTAACGTCTGCAACTGAAAGGGTGAAAATGCATCGACCAAATACCAGTCGGGAACGATGCCGCATTTCTGAAGTGTGTGCAGACGGGGCAGGACTTCAAGCATCCAGTGGTAGTAGTTATGCGACGAAGGTGCATTCAATGCTGCCACTTTGCCGGGCCAGTATCGCACGGCGGGCAGTCGCTTCGTGAGCCTCTTCGTTCGCAGCGTGTGTTTCCAGTAACGGGGATTGAACCTGCCGCCCGGAAGTTCTTGTTGCAACGCCGTCAACGTCCTCTGCTGGTAGTCAAACTCTTGCAAGCCAGTCCCATCGGGGCCATAAATGACGCAATCGCGCCCGAAGGCGCGGCCTCGCTTGATGCGAAGAAGGAAATCGGCGGGAACCGTGGCCTCGGGCATCGCGCCGTTATACCTGGGGTCCTTTCCCGAATAGTGGTATCGAAACTCGGGAAGTTGCCCGTCGCGCCCCACGACCTGCTGAATCACTTGCTCGGGAAATCGATCGACCAGTTCCGGAACCGTACACCACGTGCCCGGCAGTTTCGTCGATCGAAAAGTGGGCAGAAGAGTTTCGATGGCAAGAACATATTTTCCAGTCCGAAAGGTTTGCGGGTGTTGCACCTCAGCATGTCGTTCCATTAGCCCAGCCCTTCCAGGTATGACGCGAGAGAGAACCCTCGCGCCATTCAATGCGATCGGGCGGTGCATCGCGCTGGTCATCGAAGTGCCAGGCGATCACGCCGCGTTGCGAACGGACTTCCCAACGCTGCTTTCCGAGTCGTCTTGACGGACTGCAATCACATCGAATTTTTCGACAATGAAATGATATCCGCGTTCGGCCAGCATCCGGAGGCACTCGTCGATGTCCCTTCGAGAAAGGTGCGAGAACTCAAAACGCAAAATCGCCGGCGAGCATTGGCGGAAGTCGATTGACTTAACGAGTTCGAAATCGTATCCCTCAGCATCGATCTGGAGGAGGTCGATCGTTTGAAATCCGGCTTGCTGCATCACTTCGTTGATCGTCAGGCAGGGCACCTCTTGTTCGACGATGTCGGCGCTGTCAATTCCGTGTTTCAGCAAATGGTTCCGGTCGAAGGAGGCACCGGCCGAGTCGCCGCTCGGAATTGTGTACAGCGTTCGTGTGCCGGAAGTCTTGTCGATCGCGGCATTAACGAGTGTCAGATGCTGATTGCCCTGATACCGTTTCTCTAAGCGCGCGAACGGCACCGGTTGTGGCTCGACGAGGATCCCGCGGACGTGCTCGTTCTCAATGACTCGCCGCATGTCGTCAACCACGACGCCATCGAACGCACCGATCTGTAGGAACGAAAGCTCTCCATTACGAAGCAGGTGATCTGCCGCGACGTATTGCAACAGGTTCACCGTCCGCCAGTCGGGATGGTCGACGAACACGACGGGCTCTTTGGTGCGCGCCAGACCCACGCGCCGCAGTAGGCGATCGCGGATCTGTCGTCTTTGCTCGACACTTGGAAGAAGGCGCGAAACCCGCCTGCGAAGCTGTCTAAATCCTGCCATCGAAGTCTTTCGCGGTCCGGTGATTGGGCTGCTCGTAAGTTACGAAATTCATGACGGCGAAACGATATTGGCCTGGATGCGATGGGTCAACAGCATTTTCGTTGCGGAACGAGTTTGGCGTTGAGACCTCGCGAGCCGATCAGGCACAGACGCGATTCAGACCGGCAGTCAGCTGTCGATAGTTTGGATTGACGAACATCGCATCAGAAACCGCGGCCCGGTCGTGTTGGAATGAAAAGCGGTAAAAGCACACCAGCTTGAACCCGCTGTCCGCCAGGTGGCCATAGATCTCGTCGAAACGCGGCAGCCCTTCGTACATGTGCGAAAAAATCAATTCCAGGTAGATCAGGTGCACACGATTCTCGGCGATCATCTGCCGCGCTCCCTTAATCACATCCAGATCGAATCCTTGCGTATCAGTCTTGAGTACGTCGATCCGGTCGACCGAGCGTTGGGCGCAATACTCATCGATCGTCGTCACCGGGACGACTTCGCGTGCCACGATGTTTCCCCACGAGTCTTCCGCCGGCTGAAGGAAGGAGTTCATCTCCGAACTGTCCAACTGGTGAAGTTCGAGTTCCCCGGCGCGTTCCGCCAATCCAACGTTGTTGAGATAGACGTTGTTCAGTTTGCCACACCGCTCTGTCAGCTTGGCAAACGTGCTGGGTGTGGGTTCAAAACAATGCAGCACGGGACCGCGCAGATGACGACGAATCTTTGCGACCGTTTGGCCCACGTTGGCACCCACGTCGAAAACCACCGGCTGTGCTGTTGCGACGAGCCGACTCATGTCGCGAAACGGAGACAACCCCAGCGATTTGGGGTCGGTGCGATGGAGTTGGTAACCTAAGGGTTCAAGCAGGGGATTGAGCACATTTCCCATGGACCGGCCTCTTCTTGGCGATAGCTAGTGATTGAATTACTCGCGCGTGCATGACACGCGTTATTTCAGTCTTGCTCCTATCAAATTCCTGCGCCTGCGGCTATGCCAACATCATGGGACCTCGTGCCACTGCTTGCTCGCAAGCAGTGGCACGCAAATCCCTAGTCTTGACGAAGCACGAGGAGCGATCGCCAACCGGCGGATCTGTCTTGACGGAATCAGGAAAGTCATGCTATTAGTCCCGCAAAATGCCTCAGGAGGATGCGCATGTCGAAGAGAGCTCGAAAGATGGCTGAACGAATTCGCAAAATTCAGTCAGACCCGTCCAACGCGAAGATTGCGCGCGTCGAACGTGCTGGAGAAGTTGTCGACGGTCACCTCGTGATGCACAACGGACTGCGCGTCCAGCCGATGGATACTTGCTATATGCAACTCTTGCAAGGCAATCGCGGCTGCCACGAGCCGCAAGAGGAGCTGGTTTTTCAAGAAGTCCTCCACCACATTCCCGCGTCCGGTTGCATGATTGAACTGGGTGCCTACTGGGGCTTTTACTCGCTGTGGTTTGCCAAGCACGTCGATGAGGCACGCTGCTTTTTGGTCGAACCGGATGCGGACCACCTTGACGTCGGCAAGTACAACTTCGCGCTCAACCAGCTCACCGCCGCCGAGTTCACCATTAGCAAAGTTGGACACGGCCACTGGGGTGCCGACCGTTTTCTGGCCGAGCGAAACATCGACTTTGTTGACGTGTTGCATGCCGACATCCAAGGCAAAGAATACGAAATGCTCGCCGACGCGGACCAATCACTCCGCACGGGGCGCATCGGTTATGTGTTCGTTGGAACGCACAGTCAAGACTTGCATTACCGCTGCAAGCAACTGCTCGAGGCGCGAGACTACGTCATTATCGCGGATGCCGACTTCACTCACGGGACGTTTTGCGCGGACGGCGTGCTAGTGGCTCGACATCGCGCACTGCCCGGCGTCGAGTCCATGCAACTCCCGCTCCGGGAACCACACCAGCCCTACACGGTTCGCCAGCCGCTGCGGTTGCTGCCGCGTTGGTCGAGAAATGGTTTGACGTCCCTGTTCAATCTTCGAAAGAGTGCCTAGCCGGTCGCTCCACCGATTCGACAACGCCGCGACGTGCCCATTGATCAATGTGCCTGGGAATCACCGGCCACGCTCCTCACGATGAGATAACCCATGAACGCATTCGCTCGTCTCCCCAAGCCGCTGCTGCAGATCTACTGGAAGTACCGGCTCTTGCAACGCCAGATCCGCCGCCGGTACAGCGATTCCGTGACCATCGAGACACAACAAGGCATCTTCAAACTTCCTCTCGACACGGATGATTTGATCAGCCGCCACCTGTATGCACGGGGCGAGTATGAACTGGATTGGATCAGGGATTCGCTCGCCTTCCTGCGGCGCGAGAACTTGTGTCCGCCGCAAGGTCAGGGAACCGTCTTGGATGTCGGCGCGAACAACGGCGTGATATCGATCGGCATGCTGGCCACCGGCGAATTCGAAAGAGCGATCGCCGTCGAGCCCGATCCCAGAAACTATGCACTGCTCGAGGGAAACGTCGAAGCCAATGATTTCGGCGAGCGATTTACCTGCCTGAACGTCGCGGCATCTGACCAACGAACGGAACTCGCTTTCGAGCTGAGCGAAGACAATTATGGCGATCATCGCATTCGCAGCCAGCGGCCGGATGGCAACGCGAGAGAGTTGTATAACGAATCCAACCGTCGCGTGATCAAGGTCCCCGCGGACACGATTGACAATCTGCTGGCTGGACTGAAAGACGATCGCGCGCGGCAAGTCTCACTCGTCTGGATCGACGTGCAAGGTTATGAAGGATACGCCTTTCGCGGTGCCACCGACCTGCTTTCCCGAGGTGTTCCGGTCGTGTCGGAGATCTGGCCCTATGGCATCGAGCGCGCGGGCCTGTCGCAAGAGAGCTATTGCGAGATCGTCAGCGGCATCTGGTCGACCTACTGGACCGAGCACCGGGGAACATTCAGTCAGCATCCGATCAGCGAATTGCCCATGTACGTTGCCGAACTCGGGCAAGGCGTTAAACACAAGAACGTGATTTTCACCGCGTGAGACGCGGCCTGTTGCGCCCGCCGAGATTGACACAATCGAGGCAATTCTCTACTTTCCCCGCTCAGAAATGTCAAAACATCGTTGAACGAGGGAAGGACTATGTCGTCGACGCGTTGTGAAATTCGGGAGGCGTGTACCGACCACATTCTCCAGTGCCTCGCGGCAACAGAGCCACACAGTAAGCCGTATCCACACTTCTGGGCGCAAAACTTTCTTCCCGACGAGATCTACGGCCGGCTGTTAGCGGAAGCCCCCGAGATAAATCAATTCGACGACAATTCGTACGGGCGCGAAAATAAAAACGGTTCGATCAATCGCTTTTCGATGCATTTGATCAACGAGAAGATTGATCGGCTTCCGCTGAAAACTCGTGACCTTTGGTACGGAGTGCGCGATGCCGTGGGATCGGTCGCCACCAAGCAGGCGGTGTTCACAAAACTCGCGGAAGGTCTGGCCTACCGCTATGGAATCGCCAAGGAGCAAGTCGCCGAAGTTGAAGCCTATCCCAGTTGCATGATCATGCGGGAATCGGAAGGCTATTACATCAAGCCGCATCCGGACGCCAGGAGCAAAGTGGTCACACTGCAAGTGGCGTTGCCGCAAGACAATGCTCAAAGGGATCTTGGCACCTCGCTGTATCGGCTGAGTTGCAATCCTGCCCACTTGATGCGCGAACCTCGGGGATTCTGCGAAGTCGAGCGGTATCCCTTCATTCCGAATTCGGTATTCGCATTCTCCGTAGTGAATACGGCTCGCTTACGAAGTTGGCATGGGCGCACGACACTGCCGATGGGCTGCGGAGTACGCAACACGTTGCTCACGGTCTACTACGCCAATGCAGCGAACGCGAATCCCGATATCGTCAACGAACAGTACGGGCTGGCACGCGCTGCATGACGTGCATCACGACGCTGATCTGGACTCAACGATCGAAACGTAGGTAGCTGGCGGTGCATACTTCTGCGGCTTCTGACGGTGTTATTCAGACTCCTAGTCGCTAGCGCTTCGCGGAAGTGATCTTCCCACGCTGACTCGATTTTGGTACTTACCCGCCGCTGCAATCGTCTTGTTCGAGACTGCGGCTCAGCGGGCGAACGCAGATCACTCTGTCTGATCGCCCCGTTCGGTTCACTTCAATTGGAAGCAAAGCCATGAAGCGGTTGTGGATGCGCCTTGGTGTCGTCGCTGGAATTCTGGGAGTTGGCGGCGCGGGCGTCCTCGTCGCGCAAAAGGGCGGTTTGTCAACTGCCGAGACGGAGGTCGCCAGCGCAACCGAAGCACCAACAGTAGAGAACGGTCAACCTCGGCCGATCCCGCTCGGCGATCCTTCGTTCTCAACGGGAGACACGTTCCCCGCCAGCCCCGCTGCCACCACCAAGGTGGCAGTCTATTCGAACGAGTTGGGACCCGAAGAGGCTTCGAGTTCCGCGCGGTTCGTCGACCCACCCGCGTCGTCCAAGTATGCACCGCCCCAGTACGCAAGTTCGCCGGCGGTCTATTCGGTCAACGATACAGAAACCGATCTTGCTCCAATTCCGAACCCGTATTCCGAAGCAGCGCCAGAAAGCTCCGACGCGCCGTCCAGCAGCTACGCCGGTCGATACGGAGACCCCGTCGGCGACGAAGAGAGCGCCGGAACTTCGTTGCGTACGCCGCAGGCGTTGGCCGAGCCGGCCAGCCAATACGGCGGCTACGCGGCCCCGGCAGCCGAGTATGAAACACCCGCGCGACCGGCTCCGATGAAAGATGCGGCGCCACAATTAAAAGAAGCCGTGCCCGACGATCCACAGACCTATCAAGACGCTGTACCAGTTGCGAGCAAGGACGCGACGATCGAGCCGCCTCCGCTGCGCCGCGAAGCAGTGCCTGCTCCGTCGAGCTATGCCCCCTCGTACGCCGCGGTTGGCTCGTCGGCTTCCATTGCGGCGGTTGTGCCCTCGCCGCTCGCTTCCGATACGCCGGGCGATCGTGGTCTTGAAGGTACGCAAACACCGACGCTGACCTTGGAGAAGCGAGCCCCGAGCGAAGTCAGTGTCGGGCAAGCATCGCCGTGGAAGATCATCGTTCGAAACGTCGGCAACGTCACGGCTCACGGAGTCGTCGTGACCGATCGCGTGCCGCAGGGGACGAAGCTGGTCGATGCTTCGCCCGAGTTTACGGAGACCACGGACGGCGCTCTCGCATGGCAGCTGGGGGATCTGGAACCAGGTGATGAAGCACAGGTGTCGATCGAATTGATGCCGTTGGTCGAGGGCGAGATCGGCAGCGTCGCGCAGGTGACGTTCCGCGCTCAAGCGTCGGTCCGCACGGTCAGCACGAAACCGGAACTCGTTGTGAAGCATACGGGGCCCGAGAAGGTACTGATCGGCGAGGACGTTGTCTTCGAGATCACGCTGTCGAATCCTGGCAGCGGAGCGACCACGGGAATCGTGCTCGAAGAAGATGTCCCGCTGGGGCTGGCTCATGTCGCGGGCGAGAAGTTGGAGTACGAGGTGGGAACGCTGCGTCCCAAGGAAGAGAAACGCTTGCAGCTGATTCTGCGGGCCGATAAAGCGGGAATCGTCAAGAACGTGTTGCGCGTGACGGCGGATGCCGGATTGGAAGCGACCGATCAAATCACTCTTGAAGTGATTGCTCCCCAGTTGCAGGTCGCGATCAGTGGTCCGCGAACCCGGTATCTCGAGCGGCAAGTGACCTATGAAGTCGCGGTGGCAAATCCGGGTACGTCCACGGCGTACGATATCCAGCTCGTGACATTTCTGCCCAAGGGATTGAAATATGTCTCGGCCGACAACAAGGGGAGCTACGATGCGGGCCGACACGCGGTTTACTGGAGCCTGGCCGAATTGGCGGCGGAAGAGAGCGGCGGCGTTCAATTGACGGCCTTGCCGATCGAGACCGGCGAGCAGAAGCTGCGCGTCGAAGGGACCGCGAATTTGGATCTGTCGGCCAAATTTGAACACACGACGAACGTCCAGGCGTTGACCGAATTGGCTTTCACCGTCCAAGACGTTCACGATCCAATCGAAGTCGGCAGCGAAACGATGTACGAGATCCGGATTGTCAATAACGGCAACACCGTCGCGACCAATGTCCAAATCGCGGCTGCGCTGCCCGAACAACTGACGCCAATCAAGGGCGAAGGCCCCACGAAAGTGATCGTCGAAGGTCAGCAAGTCTTCATGGAACCGCTGGCGCGGATCGCGCCCCGCGACGAAGTCGTCTATCGCATCGCGGCAAAAGGTGTCGGGGCAGGCGATCATGTCATCGCCGTGCAACTTGCCAGCGACGAATCCCCGACGCCAGTCACCAAGCAAGAGAGTACGAAGGTCTACGCCGACCAGTAGGTTCCGCTAAGCCGCCGCAATTCGCTCGGCAGCTGGCGAACATTGCGAAGTCAGACGCGTCAACTCGGTCCACAGCTCTTGCAGCAAGTACGGCTTGGAGACAACGCAGCTCGCGCCGCAATCGAAGGCAAGTTGCCGATCGGACGCGCGAGGAAAGCCGATGATCGCGATGACCGGGGCTCGATGTTTTTGCTTCGCGAAGCGGCCCAGCTCAGCTCCATCCGTCTCGATCGACGCCGCCACATCCCAGATTGCCGCGGCAGCACCTTTCACGAAAGCGGGCTGCCGTGGACTCGCCCAAACAGTCGAATGGCCGATGGCGTAACAGGCTTCGGCAATCGGTTCGTAAGACGCGAGCGAACCCGCTCGGATCACGACCAACCCTCGCGGCCTGCACTCGGGCAACGAGGCCGTGATGCCGCTGAGTTCCGATTCGGTAAAGGTCCGTGGCATCACTAACCGCCCGCGCGCGTTGGCACCCGTTAGTTCTTCCGCGATGCGCGGCACAAACTCGTGCCAGTAAACTCGTGTCACGCCGCGCCAAGGGCGGCCGGTTCGCATCTCGCCCTCGCACCACCCGCCCAGCAAGCCGATGAACCGCGCCAGCGGGGCACGCCGCAACAGCGCCGCGACATCGTGTTGCGAGAAAAGCCCCGGCCTGGCAGCCGCAACAACGATCACATCAGGCGAATCGTGCGCGCCCGTAAGTTGTGTCTTTGCCGTTTCGATATCGCTCGAGACGGTGAGATCACAGTACTCACGCAACCACGCGGCGGGCTCGCGAAACTCGTGGTGCGATGGATCGCCGACGAAGTGGACTCGTTGTGCTGTCATTAGGGAATTCGACTTTCAAAGTCCACGATACAATCGTGCGTGGCGCTGGGATCTTCGGCTTCGCGCAGTGCTGAAAGGAACTCAGCGTCTCCGACCAGCCGGCTCAATCGGGCCAGTGTTCGCAGATGTCCGCGATCGTCGATAGAGCAAATCAGAAAAAAGATGTCGGTCATCATGCCGCGTGGCCCGCCGAACGGAATCCCATTGTGAGTTCGGCCCAGCGCGATCAAGGGTTCAGCCAACACGGTGGGCATCGGACGCCGCGGGTGCAGCAGGGCGACACCGTTGTCCAGCGCCGTCGGATGCAGTGTCTCGCGCGCGCGAACGGCTTCGGCCATCTTCTCCGGATCCCATAGCAAACCCGCCCGTGACGCTAGCTGAACCATCGAGTTGACGACGGAGTTACGCGTCCGCGCCGGCAGCGGTACTTCGATGGCCTCCACCGGCAACAAGGACGCAATCGCGACCGCATCGTGGCCCGCCTTCTTTCCCTCGCGATCCAGCACTCCTTCGACTTGAATCAACTCGCTCTCGCCCGACGCCCCGATCCGCTCTTCCAGCCAGTGATGAATCTCGGCTTGAGCGAAGCGCCACTGCTTGCCCACCTTGCGGCCGGGCAGATTTCCTCGATCCGCCATCTTCGCGACTTGAGGTGGCGTCAGGTGCAGGTAGGCGGCTAAGCTGTCGATGTCAAAGTCTTCATGTGCCATTTGTTGCATGTCCGGTGACTGCCCGTCATTGTCGTGGCAATCCGACCAGCCTGTCCAGTGCAGCGACAACGCGACTTGGGAGTCATTCGCCCAATTGTTGTTTTGTACGCAGCATACCGATTTGCTCCGTAAGCACGCTGGTAGTCGAGTGGCGATCGAAGGCTAAATTCGACTTTTCACTTTCTATGGACTGCGGTGACTTGTCACAGCTTTGGTTTTCCGTGCGAAGCACTTTTTCTGGCTGACTGCACCGTGAGCAGGGTCGCGAATTGGCGTTGCCAACAACGAAAATACCAAAGCGGCGATTGATCGCCGCACTCCAAAAACTGCAAAACTCGAACTAAACATTGTGGGAACCGGTCGTCAGCTACACGGAGTTGGCTCGTTCGAGGAGAGATTAACACCGACAGCGATTGCCGAAGCGGAGAATTCAGAGCATGATCGTCTTTCCAGTCCGCGGCTTCAGTTTTCGGCACGAGAGCTTCCAGTGAACATCGCACCTTCGATTCTCAAGAAGATCGGGGCGATGAATAAGTCCTGATGCGAGTTCGTCGCCCATGCCGCTGGCACCAAGGAGGGAAAGTCGAATTCTGGCCGAAGAACCGCATGTTTTCGGTTCGGCACGCAAGTTCAATCGCAGCACGTCCGGGCCGAATGCGTGCCAACTTCATCTCCGGGGCGTCGCGTCCCACACCTTGACCGTCCCGTCCCCACTCGCCGAGGCCAGCCGCAGCCCGTCCGGGCTGAACGCCACGCTCATGACACGGTCGGTGTGTCCTTTCAGTGTGAGCGACTCCTGCCCCGTGGCCGCGTCCCACACCTTCACCGTTCCGTCATGACTCGCCGAGGCCAGCCGCTGCCCGTCCGGGCTGAACGCCACGCTCCAGACCTCGCGGGTGTGTCCTTCCAGCGTGAGCGACTCCTGTCCCGTGGCCGCGTCCCACACCTTGACCGTCTGGTCCCAACTGGCCGAGGCCAGCCGCTGACCGTCCGGGCTGAACGCCACGCTCGTGACCGAGTTGGTGTGTCCTATCAGCGTGAGCGACTCCTGCCCCGTGCCCGCGTCCCACACCTTGACCGTGTTGTCCCAACTCGCCGTGGCCAGCCGCTGCCCGTCCGGGCTGAACGCCACGCTCGTGACTCCTTCGGTGTGTCCTTTCAGCGTGAGCAACTCCTGGCCCGTGGCCGCGTCCCACACCTTGACGTCATCACTCGCCGAGGCCAGCCGCAGCCCGTCCGGGCTGAACGCCACGCTCGTGACCAAGGCGGTGTGTCCTTTCAGCGTGAGCGACTCCTGCCCGGTGGCCGCGTCCCACACCTTGACCTCGCCAGCATTAAAAGAATTGTATGGATCTCCTTCGCCACTCGCCGAGGCCAGCCGCTGCCCGTCCGGGCTAAACGCCACGCTCGTGACCCGCTCGGTGTGTCCTTTCAGCGTGAGCAACTCCTGGCCCGTCGCCGCGTCCCACACCTTGACCGTCCCGTCCCAACTCGCCGAGGCGAGCCGCAGCCCGTCCGCGCTGAAC
>JAQBZB010000225.1 GCA_027622275.1 Planctomycetota bacterium
TCGGCACACCCCGCTCCGTCTCGGCACACCCCGCTCCGTCTCGGCACACCCCGCTCCGTCTCGGCACACGGAGTGTGCCGTTTAAATTAGTGCATCACTTGCCCGCCGTCGACGTTCATGGTTTGGCCGGTGATGTTGTTGGCACGAAAAGAGGCCAGAAAAACCGCGAGGTTGGCGACGTCCTCGCATTCCTGCCAGCGGCCCAACGGCACGACGCGCTTAACTTTCTCGTCAGCCCACTCGTCATACGACTGTCTGGCGTCCTCGGGCTGCTGACTGAACCAGGCTTGCCAGACCGAGCGATTGACGGACGTCTTGATCATTCCCGGGCAAATCGCATTCACGCGGACATCATATTCAGCCAAGTCCTTGGCGGCGCACTGAACGAAGTTGATCAGTGCTGCCTTGGCCGCGCTGTACGGTGGATCCGTCTGCGATCCGATTTGGCCTGCGATCGATGAGATGAACAGCATCGTGCCGTCGTGTTGAGCGATCATCTGAGTCTTAAACGCATGAGTCGCGTTGACGGCTCCGACGAGATTGACGCGCAAGACGAAGTCCCAGTCGTCCGGCTCTAGATTCCAAAACGGAAAACCGAATTTGCCCGAGCCGACACCCGCGGCGTAGACCAGATGGTTGCAACCGCCGTGTGCGATGACGACTTTCGCGGCCAGCTTTTGAATCGCCACGTAGTCCGTCACATCCACTTCGTGTGCCGAGACGTTGGCATCGTACTTCGCGGCAAGTTCCGCAGCGCTCTGATGGACTGCGGGATCGACGTCGGCGAGCACGACGTTGGCCCGCTCTTCGGCAAACCCTTCGCCAATGGCTCGTCCAATCCCTTTCGCTCCGCCAATGACAACGACGGTCTGATATGCCAAAGCAAGATCCACGAGAAACTCCCCAAGATGATTACGGTTAGGATGCGGTGTCGGGCGGTGGGGTACAAAGCTCTAAACAATGGCCGTCGGGATCGAAGACATAGATTTGGAACGCACCGTCGGGACGCGTGCGGCGCGGTGTGTATTCGACCGCCGCGCGTTGAAAGTACGCCTCCCACTCGTCCATATCGTCGATCATCAGCGCCCAGTGATCGCCGCGCGACGCGGCGCCCGCCACGGGATCTTTACGCTCACCAATCAGATGCAATTCCTGGTCGTCCCCTAAACGGAACCAGGCGCCGGGAAACGAGAACGCCGGGCGCGGCATCGGTTGCAGCTGGAGGACGCCGCCATAGAACTCGCAGCTCCTTACGACATCAGCAACCTGCAAGGCCACATGGTTGAGTTGCGTTGTTTTCATGAGTCGCTAAACGTAGCCATCACGCTCCACCGTGATGAGCCTTTCGAGTTGGGCTGGAATTAAGGCAAAGCGTTTTCACCACATCATCGTTCATGAACAGGCTCATCACGGCGGAGCGTGATGGCTACTTATCCGTACAACTTATACGCCTCGGCCGACTTGATCTTCCGGGCGCGGATTCTGCCGCCGGAGATCGCTTCTCCGTTCGGGTCCATGTAGACACGACCGCTCGGTTTCCCGGCGACGACGTTCGTCACGTGAATGTTGAAGATGAAACTCATATCGCGCGTCGCCTTGAACCAATGCACATTATCTTTGTGGTCCGAGATCGACGAGCATTCGCCGACCGTAAACGCCCGGTCAATAGTCGGCTTGACGATCATGTGCTCCTTCTCGTCTTCCAAGCGGTCGAAGTGCCGCCCGTGAAAGTCGCCTTGCAAGACCAAGAAGGCGGTCGCCATGTTATCGTGGCCGTGCGGCACGACGGATCGCCCCTTCTGCAAGGCGAAGACTTGATGCCCGAACACCAAGTCGGTCGGCAGCCCTTCGACTTCCGGGAACTTCGGGTGCAGGCTTCTTTCGCCTTGGTCACGGAATTGGAGATTCGCGGTCAGTTTCTCGAAGTCGATGAACTTCAAGAGGTCAGGCAGATCGACTTGCTTGTACAATTCCTCGACCTGCTCTTGCCAGGCGAGTTGCGTCAGCTTTTGGCCCTTTACGTCCAAGCCGATTTGATTCAGATCGTTGAGCCACTTCGCGGTGATCGGCTTCACTTCCGCGGCGAACGCATCGGTGTCGAACAGCGTTTCGAGCAGTGAGAGCGTGAGCAGCGAGCCCAATGTACTGAAGCCCAGCGCGCTGCCGTTGAACGTACGCCGTGTGATATCGGTCATCGGTGAGGTTCTCCTTGGTCGAAAGGGTTACAGGTCCAACACATTATCCATCCGTGAGGCGATATCCGCTAGGCGATCAAGTCGCGGAACCATTCCGAGTCTCCCAGTCGCTGGTGTCGTGAACCGGCAGCGGCCTCAAGCATACCCCAACCTCGTCGGTTTTACACGAACCGGTGCTGGGACTCGGCTTCGTTTCAAAAGCCCCAGTAGGTCACTTCCGCCGGAAGTGACCTACCCAACATGTCGGTGTTTGCTGGTGCGGCGAGGTCTCGGGCAAGGGAGTGGATGGAGATCCACTCCCTGACCCGCTTATTCTCACGCGACTCGATACTTCCGCACGAAATCTTCATTTAGTTCGACGCCGATGCCGGGACCTTGAGGCGGAGCGACGCGACCTCCATGTTCTTTGACCTGGGAACGGATGTCGAGCGGCTGCGTCAACAGATGTTCGTGGAACAGATTCGCGGTCGTGTCGTATTCCAACATCGGTTCGAATTGGTGGAGCCCGCCGGGGATGTCCGGGATGACCGAGACGAGATGCATGTCGACCGCGACCAACACATCCGATCCCCACACGTGCGGCATCACCGGCGTGCCGAAGGCGTGCGCCATCGAGAGAATCCGCATGAACTCGCTGATGCCGCCGGTCGAGGCGACTTCGGGTTGAAGAATATCGACGCATCGCCGGGTCAGTAATTCGCGGTGACCAAACCGGGTCCATTCAGCCTCGCCGCCAGCGATGTTGATTCCTGGCAGCGCCTCGCGAACCAAGCGATAACCCTCGTAATCTTCCGGCATGACCGGTTCCTCGAACCAGTAGTAGTCGAGATCTCGCAGCATCTGTCCTAATTGAATTGCCTCGCCGACGGCGTAAGCATGATTCGCATCCGCCATCAGCTTAAACCCGTCGCCCGCGCCCCGGCGAACCGCCGCGGCTAGTTCTTGATCTTTCCGAACACCCAGGCCGATTTTCATCTTGGCCGCCGTGAATCCCATCTCGACGATGGCGGCGACTTCTGCTTCATAGACGGCGGGCAGGTCGTCTCGCTTGCGGAACATCATGCCGTACCCGTAGGCGACAAACCGCTCGCGTGCCATGCCGCCCAACAACTGGTACAGCGGCAGCGACGTGGCCTTACCGAGTAGGTCCCACAAGGCGATGTCGAGCCCGGACAGACAGCAGATTGGCAAACCTTTCTGGCCGTGATCTCTGACCGCGTTGTAGACGTCGTGCCAGATCACGCCGATGTCCAACGGATTCCGGCCGATCACCAACGGTTTGATGACGTGCTGCAAGATCGCTTGATTGGCAAAGGCGAAACTGCCGGCCCCGAACACCTCGCCGATGCCGACGAGGCCTTCGTCCGTGTGTACTTTTAGCAGATGAGCCGTCCGTTTATTGTAGTAGCCTTGCGCGAAGCCAAGTTCTTCGTCCATGTCATGCTGTAGAATGATGGACTCAATATCCGTGACTCGCACGTTGACTTCCTCCCGTGGGTCGAATGACTGTAGCGGTGGCTTCCAGCCGCCGATCGCGGATTCTGGCGGCTGGAAGCCACCACTACAATTAAGACGCAAACGCAAGAAGCGCTAACTCAGGCAATGACAAGCATGGAATACCGCGACTACGAAAGCAACGCCCGCGATTGCGTGCGGGAGTTTTACCAGCTGAATCACACGCGGCAAACCGTCGAGTTCGTCCGTGCGGCGCGCGAGAAATACCTGCCTCCACGCACCCGCGAGATGGGAATCTGGACGGCGATGCAGCACTTGAACGAGTTGGTGGACGACAGCGATCCCGATATCGAGCTGCCGCAAATCGCACACGCCGTGCAGACGGCCGAAGTCATCCGCGCCGACGGACATCCCGACTGGTTCATTCTCACGGGACTGATCCACGACATGGGCAAAGTGCTGTGCCTGTTCAGCGAGCCGCAATGGGCCGTGACCGGCGATACGTTTCCCGTCGGCTGCCGGTACTCGCCGAAGGTCGTTTACCATGAGTTCTTCGAACAGAACCCCGACTGGAAAAGTCCGACGTATCAGACCGAGTGCGGCATTTACGAGGCGGGCTGTGGTCTGGACCAGGTGCTGATGTCGTGGGGCCACGATGAATACTTGTACCATGTCGTCCGCGACTACTTGCCCCTCGAAGCCCAGTACATGATCCGCTACCACTCCTTCTATGCCGCGCATCAAGAACACGAGTACCAACATTTGTTGAACGATCAAGATCGAGTCATGTTCCCGTGGGTGCGGGAATTCAATCGGTACGATCTCTATAGCAAGAATGACGATCCACCGGACCTGAAGCAGCTGTTACCTGGCTACCGGGATCTAGTTGCGAAGTTCTTCCCAGCATCGATCTGGTGGTAAATGAAGTACGATTCGATCGTGATGTCCGAGATCTTTGTCGGGCGAACGCTCAGCGAGACAAGTCGCATCCGTTTCGGGCTTGCACAGGCTGATCGGCTTCATTCACGCGTCGATCAAGACAATCCGCGAAGGGAGACTGCTCGCTGCTCCTAGGCATTTCTTCTAGCAGGGGACAGGTCGATCGTGCGTTGCAATCTTGTGAGCGCTCCGTTAATGTTGCAGAGCATCGACGGATTGAGCCGTTCCAGTCGTGCGTCCAGGAACGGAAACGGCTACGGACAGAGTTGAGAGGCGACTGATGAGGATTCTGGCGGTCTGGGATGACGAGGCTGAAGCCGAATTGATTTCAATGTACCTCGGCGTTGACGAGAACGAAGTGACCATGACGACGACACCCGCGGAATTCCGCGCGGCGATCGAGTCAGGCCGGCCGGTCGATATCGTGCTGATGACCATTGAGCTGCCGGATCCGGAAGCCGGTTTCGAGCTGTTTGAACTCCTGCGCGAACGCTATCCCGGTGCGCCGGTCGTCGGTGCCTGCCCGCCGTCGGACGTCTTCCGCGTCGTGCGATTCATGGCCAACGGCATGAGCGCCTACGTCACCCGCGATCCCGGTGGCGACTATATGTTCATGCTGCGGGCCATCATGGAAAGCACACTGGTCGCAGTCCGCTCGGCGCGCGAAAAGGAGCTGTCCCAAAAGCTACGCGAGGAAGTCGAATCGGTTCGCAAACTCCAACAGTCCGTGCTCCCGCAGAATTTGATGGCGCCGAGCGGTTACCGCATCTGTGCCCGGTACGAGCCCGCGCAAATCCGCGTCGTGGGAGGTCAGCCGGTGACGATGGCCGGCGGCGACTATTACGACGTGTTTACGCTCGCGGATGACCGCGTCGTACTGTTGGTCGGCGATGCCACGGGGCACGGCATGAGATCCTGCCTGTCGATCATGACGATGCACACGCTGGTCCGGATGATGCGCAGGCAGGAGTACACGGATACGGCACACTTTGTCGAGGAAATCAACCGCGGGCTGTGCGAACAGTCGATCGTCACCAGAAAGGGCGGCTTTATCACGCTGCTGTACGGCATCCTGAATCCCGAGACGCGGACGTTGCAGTGGTCCGCCGCGGGACATCAGCCGCCGCTGCTGCAGAATCTGTCAACCGGCACGATCGAACCGCTCGCCGGTCAGGACGCCGGAGGCTTGCCCCTGGCCGTGGACGAAGACGCGGAATATGAGTCGTATACGACCGAGCTGCCCGACAATTGTCGGCTGCTGCTCTATACGGACGGTCTGGACGAAGCGTTTCCCGAAGGTAACGACGAGAATCATTTCGGCATGGAGGGGATCGTGAGAACGCTGTCCGAGTCCGCCCGACTGCCTCTCGAAGAAACACTCGAGCGATTGTTCGATGCGTCGGCCGATCACACGCGGGGCGACGGCCGGCAGGACGACACGTCGGTCGTGTTGCTGGAGCATCGCGAATAACGAAGCCCGGATCGGGTTTCGAGGCGGTTATTGTTCGCCGCCGGCGGTGGCTCCGTCATTCACCGCGCCCCACAGCTCGCCGCTTTCGTCGGCCCGGATGCCGATGCAAACTTGGAGGTGGTTCTTCTCGTTCTCGCGCCGGTAAGTGAGCGCGTCCACCATGTCGAGCACGAGTGCCAGCCCCAATCCACCGACATCGGGATCGTCCGCATCGTGGTCGGGAGATGGGGCCTCGCGCGGATCGAATGGTCGGCCGGAATCTCGGATTTCGAGGATGATCTGTTCTTCGATGACGCCAAATCCGATGTCGATGGGATGTTCGTCGTCATCCACATAGGCGTAGCGAATGACGTTCACGACCAGTTCCTCGACAGCCAGATTCACCGCGTATCCCGATCGATACGGCACCTGGTGTCTGGCGAGGAATTGATTCATGGTCGAGTACAAGCCCTCGAGTTCCGACATTTCGTTCTTGATCGTAAGCTTCAGTATGTTATCCGGCGCGTCTGACGGCGCCGCAGCGGTCGCGGGCTCCGCGACTGCCGAGTCGGCCTCTGCCGAAGACGCTGCGGCACCGATGGTCGGGTCGCCGCCGACGGCCCGAATCGCCTCATCCAGCTCATGAAATATCGGCATGACCTTGTCCATCTTGGACGTCCTCAAAACGGCCTCGACCATGCCTTGAGGCTTGAGTAGGACAAGCTTGCAGCCGGCCTTCTTGAGCTTCTTGGTGTTGGTAAACAAGAAGCCGATGCCGAGCGACGACATAAACGTGATGCCCGACATATCGACAACGGTCGGCAGTCCCCGCGCGGTCGTGGCTTCCCCAAAGGGCTGCTCCATTTCCTCCACGCCGCCCGCGTCAAGACGACCGACAAGGGCCACCAGAGAAATATCGTCGCGCTGATGAATGATGAGTTCCATGTCGCACCTCCCGATTTGTGTTGTCGTATTCTATCGCGAGTTTCCCCGTACCGCATCAAGTTTCTAGCGACTTTTTAAGTGTGCCGCCAAGGGGGCGGCATGGCTGGCGCAGCGGGCGATGCTGGTAATTAGTCGGGTCTCCCACGGTCAGCCCATGACTGTCTTGTGGCTTCAGTCCTGTGAGTAGAATCGCGTCCTTCTGGGCGAGGTGTCGCGAAAGTACCCCGTCTGGATTGGCTGACACCGAAGTGAGACACTCTGCCTTTGATCTTGTTTGACCATTGGCCGAGTGGGTTAGGCATCATCGGATAGTCGGGATATGGCTTGCTCGGCTTCGCTGGTCGACTGCCTTTCTTTCGGCTAACATTGGCTGCCACGAACAGCTCCAAGGCGTCAACCGGTGTCGCAAGTCATTTTGCCTGTTTTCCTCGCCGGTGTCGGTCACCCGCGAAAAACAATGGAACCACATATGTTGCCAGCGAAGCGCCTGTAGCTCAGGGGATCGAGCAACGGTTTCCTGAAAGTTCCCGTCTTTGCGTAATCCTTGTTGTTCTTGGGTGAAACGCGTACTGTATTCGCATGAATCGCATCGAATCGCACCGTATGGGGATAGACTATCCCCGTTCTTTCAACCGCCGTCGCCGCGCCGTCGGTCTTCCATTGCTGCACGGTATTTGCTGCGCGCGCACAGGCGTGTGCGAGACGAAAAACAGATGCGGCACGCCGAGCGCAGTTAACCCTCCCTCGCTTTAGGCCGCTTCGAGGAAGCCCTATCCGCCTGGTTAAACAAAACGAATCCCGCCGGGTTGAGCTGGCCGAATCTGCTCGGCCATTTGCAGCAGGGAACTACTTTGCTGATTTTCGACGGCGTCGATGAGGTCCCGGTCTCCGCTACCAATGAGACCACAGCCTGGAATCCCCGTTCGCTGTTGATCTCGGGGCTGACCGACGCCATTGCGACGCGGGAGAAGCTCGGCAACCGTGTGTTGCTTACCAGCAGACCTTACGGAGTTCGCGGGACGGATCGCCAATGTTTGCAGTTGCCTCACGCCCCGCTTCAGAACTTCGCCCGTCCGCTGCAGGATCTACTTGTTCGACGCTGGTTCGGTATCCTGCGAGAAGACGAGGCAGAGGGAGCGAAACTTGCTCGGACTGGCACTGGGCTGGATCGGCGATCCGCTGGGAGTGGTGCCAGGAAGAGCACGAGGGCTGGAAGGGCAGCCGTGTTTTGCGTGGCGGCTCGTTCGACTATGCTGCCGACGTCTGTCGGTCCGCCGATCGTAGCGGCTGGCGACCCGGCGGCCGCAACTTCGTTATCGGTTTTCGCGTATCGAGGACTTACTCCTGATCCCCTTTACTCCTTTACCTCTTTGCCGCCGAAGGCGGCTGACGAAAAATGTTGGGCGAATTGCAAGGTTGGGAGTTCAGCGACGGATCACGCGGAATACTTCGCCGAGACTTCCTTGCCCCGCCACCGTTCCGGTTGTAAATCCCCGGTACGTCTGCATCCAGACAACGACCACTGGCCCAGTCGCGTAAACATTGAACAGATTCAGCAGCGGTCACCGAAACCGGCACGACGTTCTGTGCGGCCTCAACGAGCGGAATATCAAGCAACGCTGCTAATCGACAACAGCCACGAATCTCGGCACCGGTCCAATCGGTTGTTTTCGGCTTGGGCTGGTTCGGATCAAGCTCGAAGTGGTTCAAGCAGATATCCCAGATCTTGCCCTGCTGACTTGCTCCGGGCAAATCCAAGAAGAAAACTCCGTCAAAGCGTTCCGCTCGACTGAATTCCGGCGGCAGCTTTGTGATGTCGTTACACGTCGCGACGACGAATACATCACTCGTGTGATCGTTTAACCAGCTTAAGAATGATCCAAACAACCGAGCCGAAACTCCGCTGTCCGTCTGGCCAGGACTAGCGACACCGGCGAGTGCTTTCTCACATTCGTCAAGAAACAGCACACACGGAGCCATCGCATCGGTGATCTGCAACGCTTGTCGGATGTTGCTCTCGGTCTGGCCCACTAACGAACCCATCAACGAACCGATATCCAGCGTCAGCGTCGGTCGATTCGTTTCATTGCCAAGTGCTTTGGCGAACGCCGACGTAGGAACGAAGTAACCATTACACCGGCATCTTGATTAGAAAACGCCCCGCGATGAGTTCCGAGTTTTGTCCCGCAGGGACTCAGTCAAATAGCCCCAGGTTTCAACCCTTGTCCTGACCCACATCTGTCGTAGCTGCGAAGCAGCGAAATGCGATAGCCTGGGACGCAAGTCCCAGGACATTAAAGCAGTTCAGCATCGAGTCGCGAAGCGACGGCAGGTGGGGGGCACCCGCATGCGAATGGCCACACGTGCCGCCGCTTCGCGGCTCCAGAGGTTCTTTTGCTCTGTGGTCCTGGGACTTGCGTCCCAGGCTGTTACCCACCGTCGCTTCGCGACTAAGAAAATGTGGGTCAGGACAAGGGTTTCAACCTGGGGGCTGATGGGCTCTATCGACATTGAGTCCCGCAGGGACCACGGCGAATTTAGGTCTCCATCGCCATCGTCCCTGCGGGACTACGAAAGATGTTCACCTACATCAGTTATCGCGCAGTCCGTTGAGCAGGCGGCGAGTATTCGCGAAGGTTGGTGGATAGTGGCGTAATAAACCTCGGTTCTGGGGATTGATTTGCGAGCATCGAAGTCAGATGAACTTGCCGGAGAAACAAACGAACTGGGGCATCCTTCCGTACTTACTGGTCGCCATGGTCGTGGTCCGATTGATCGATCAAGCCGGAGTCCGCAGCTTCTCGTACAACTCCGCCGGTCCCAACAGGATCCCCCGCAATCCCGCTTGAATATCTTCCGAGTCCAACGCCTGGCTGCTCATGACGGTGTGGGCGTCCAAGGCGTCGATGATCGCGTTGACAAGTTCGGTCTTCAGATCCGGCGAGTTGGCGAAGTGCTCCTTCGTGTTGTTGGCCGCCTGCTTGGCCAGTGTCTCGGACTCCAGCAGCTTGCCCATGATCACGTTGTTCACGTAGACCAATTTGTCGTTGTCCGTCAGCTCGCCCTTAAACAGTTCGTTGACCTTCGCAATGATCTCGTTCAGATAGGCTTTCTTCGGGTCGCGAACTTCGCCGCTGCCTGCCTCGGTCAACGGCTGCAACTCTGGATACTTCTTGTCGGCAAGGTTCATCTTCTGCTGGCCTTTGTTCCGCAGCGTGTGGTGCGTCAACACGACTTGCGACAGATCGACGCCTTCGCGTTCTCTGCCGAACTTCAACAGTCGCAACAAATACTTGAAGAAGATCGACCGCTTCTCGAATTCCGTGTTGCCGTAATCGAAGATCTGCGACAGGAACGTATAGACACGCTGGTACGTCGCCATGTCGGCTCGGAATAGCAATAGAGCGTTCATCTTGTCTTTGGCTGTCTTGGCCGCCGATTCGTTCGTCCCCGCTGCGGCTTCTTTGAACGCTTTCTTGGCCGCCGCAAACTGCTTCAGCAATCGGTCGGCCACCGGAGCGATGGCGGCTTCAAGTTGCTTTTGTTGGGCGTTGGGATCGAGTTCAACGGCCACAACGCGATCGATTTCTGGCTCGTCGTAGAAGCCGTAAGCATCCAGCTTGGTCCGCAGGTTCAGCACGATGTTCGGGTCGGTCACATCTTCCAGTGTGGCCGTCGTGGAATACGTCTTGAACGCCTCCAACACGTCTTTTGAATCATTCACGAAGTCCAGGACGTAAGTCTTGTCCTTTTCCGGATGGCAGCGGTTTATCCGAGATAGTGTTTGCACGGCTTGGATACCGGCCAGCTTCTTGTCGACGTACATGCCGCACAGCAACGGCTGATCAAAACCGGCCTGAAACTTGTTAGCGACCAAGAGAATTTGATACTCGTCACCCTTAAAAGCCTCGCGGATGTCGCGGCCCTTGAGGTTCGGGTTCACCTCAGTGCTGGTTTCTTTGAACGCGTCAGGGCCTGATTCTTTGTCGTTGACTTCGCCGGAGAAGGCGACCAGCGTCTTGATCGGATAGCCTTTGTCTTTGTCTTTGATGTACTTGTTGATAGCAATCTGCCAACGAACGGCTTCCACGCGACTGCTGGTGACGACCATCGCTTTGGCCTTGCCGTCGAGCAGTGGAGCAACCGTTTCCCGGAAGTGCTCGACAACGATTTGAACCTTCTGAGAAATGTTGTAAGGGTGCAGCCGAACCCAACGCGTCAGGCCCTTCATCGCCTCGCTGTGCTCAACCTCCTTCTCGTCCCACTCCGTGAGCGGCACGGCGCTAGCCGCCGGTGTCCCATGCCCGTATCGGTGGCTAGCGCCATTCCGCTCATTCGCCAGCTTGAAAGCCAGTTTGTACGAGATGTAGTTTCGCAGCACATCCAAAATGAACTCTTCTTCAATCGCCTGCTGCATCGAGTAAACGTGAAATGGCTGGGGCAGATTGTCTTCGCCCTTCGGCTTGGTTGGATCAGCAACACGCCCGAAGTTTTCCAGGGTCTTGGCCTTGGGCGTCGCGGTAAATGCCACGTAAGTGATCCCGGCATCGTTGGCCTTGGCTGCCATCTGAGCCGCCAGAATAATTTCGGTGCTGATCTCCCCACCGTCGGCGAGTTCTTTCTGCTCCTCGGCAGATAACACTTGCTTCAGTTTGGACGCTGCTTGGCCCGTCTGTGAGCTGTGGGCTTCGTCGGCGATGACGGCGACTCGTTTGCCTTCTGTCGCGGACAACTCGCGGACGGTTTCCAACGCGAAGGGGAACGTCTGAATCGTGCAGACCACGACCTTCTTGTCGGCGGCATCTTGCAGGTCGCTCAGGAAGTGTGCCGCCCAGGCGATGGAGTTCGTCTTGTCGGAACCGGCGGAATGTTGGATCAGATACTTGCGGCCCGGTCCTTCGTCGAGGACCGTCGGCAGCAACTCACGAGTCACATCCAGCTGATGGAAGCGCGGGAAGATGATTGTCTTGATGTTCTTCTTGTCGTCACGCTCGGCAATCAGGTAGCGGCCAAGAATGTCGAGCCAACCATCTCGCTGCCAGACTTGTTCCCAGAGGTAGGCAGTCTTGTGTCCGTTGGAGTTTTACCGGGTTTCCGGCGGAGCCAGTCTTGCCGGGACCATTGCTGCCTTGATTGAACGGCAGGAAGTTCGTCTTCGATTCCGCCAGCCGAGTTGTCGTCTTCACTTCGCTGCTGCTCACGGCGAAATGAACCAACGCTCCGCTGGGAAAAGAAAGTAGTGGCTCGGGATTCTGGCCCTTGGGTGACGGATCGCGGTCGAAGCGGTATTGGTCAACGGCGTCGTCGATGCTTTGCGTAAAGTCGGTTTTTAGTTCGGCGGTGGCGACGGGGATGCCGTTCAGCAGCAGCACCAAGTCGATGCTGTTCTCGTTGTGCAATGAGTAATGAACTTGCCGGACAACTCGCAGACAGTTGGCCGTGAGTCGCAAGATGCTCGCAAATTTCATCTTCACACTTGATTTCTTTGTGCAGGCTCATTCATCATGTCCTGGATACTGCACAGGTTTCTTGCCAACCTCTTTTACCACTCTGGGGTAGACAACACGTTGTTGCGGATCGTGCGGGCGTTTTTGGGTTTTGGTAACTTTGAATACCCACTCATCGCCGAAGTCAAACAGGTAAAAAAGTGACTTCTTGGGCGGCAGTGGAAACAAGTCATTCAGCGTCGTCGTGAATACTCGACCATCGTCGTCATCAAAAAACTCGCGATCACGACTCCTGTCATTTCGGGCAATGTAAAACGCAGACAAATGGTCATTATCGAAATTAGCGGCCTTTTGAATGGCAAAATGCAACTGCTCAAGAGTGGACGTCGGATCGATTTCGATATCGGCGGCCCATTCGTCTTCGTATCGCATTAGTTTTATACGCAGCGTCCAAATCATTTGATTTCCCTAAATGTGAAACTTGGTGCCGTCTCCTGATAAGCAGATTCTCGCACATCGATCTCGCCGGTGACAGCGGTGAAGATGAGGGCGGTGCGGCGTTCCTGTGAGCGGCACGGCGCTAGTGCCAAAAACCGCAATTCCGTTCCCTCATCTTTGCCAGCATGGGATGGAACCGTGGGGGTATTTCAAAAAACCTCTTTCGTTGTTTTGATCATGATTGTCCTACGATACAGATCACAACAAGAAAGAGGTCTCCGTGTTTATAACACGTCCGCTGAACCCTGCAATCGGTTCGCTGCTGGTTCAATTGATTCGTTCTCCCAAGACGTCTCGTGATATGAAACGACGTGGCGAAATCTGGCTGTATGCGTTTGAGTTTCCCGAACTGTTTTGCCCTCGGACACTGGGCGAAGTGACGGGGGTGTCAGCCAAAACGGTTCGCAAGCATGTGGAGCGTTTTGAACAATCCCTGGATGCCTTGGAGGCCAGCGTTGCCGAAGGGAACTGGTCAAAACTCGAGCGAACGATTGAAGACTGCCTCCAGGACGCGCCGCGCTCGGGCCGCCCGCCAGGCTTCTCTCCCTTGCAAATCGTTTCGATCATCTCCATTGCCTGCGAGAAACCGGAGGCTTCTGGTCGCCCCATCAGCAAATGGACCCGCCGGGAAATCGCCGAGGAAGCGGTGAAACGCCAAATCGTGATCAAGATTTCGGCGTCTCACGTGGCTCGAATCCTGCGAAGCGTGAACCTGAAGCCGCACAAAACCAAGGGTTGGTGTTTTACCACCGAGAAAGATCAAGAAGCGTTCGCCAAGCAAGTGCAGGAAGTCTGCGAAGTCTACCTGCAGGCACCACAAAATTACGAACAAGCCGGCGTTCACACGGTTTCCATTGATGAAGCGACCGGTCTGCAAGCCAACGAAAAACGAGCGGAAACGTTGCCCCCCAAGCCGGATCAAGCCGGTAAAGAAGAAACGCAATACACGCGCCATGGGGCCGTTTGCCTGACCGCCGCATGGCATGTCGTTTTAGGACAGGTTATCTACCACACCATTCAACAGACTCGAAACAACGACGATTTCGCGAACTTCGTTGAGCAACTGCTCCGCGGCGATCCCGACGGCAAATGGGTGATTGTTGTGGACAATCTCAACACTCACTCCAGCGAGGCGCTGGTGCGTCTGATCGCCAGGCTGGAGGGCCTTGACGAGGCAACTCTGGGGAATAAGAAAAAACGAAAAGGCATCCTGGGGTCGATGAAATCACGCAAGGAGTTTCTCAGCGATCGGACCCATCGAATTCGCTTTGTGTTTACCCCCCAGCACAGCTCCTGGCTGAACCAAATCGAAGTCATCTTCGGAATCGTCCAGCGGCGGGGCCTCGCCGGCGCCAGCTTCAAATCTCAACAGGAGTTGATCGAGCGGCTCAACAGTTTCATCCACTACTTCAATACGACATTCGCCAGACCCATGAATTGGACTTATACAGGCAGGCCAACGGAAAAGGAGAACATGGACCAACCGTTAACTTGGCGCCAACGCCTAAAACCAAAAAGCTGGAAAGATCGCTGGAATGAATTCCAAAAAGTGCTTGCAGCGTAAACGGGAACGGAATTGCGGTTTTTGGCACTAGCGTGCGGTTCTCCGGTACGCCAATTTCCGGGAGTTGCCTAAGTCCCCTGATGTCTTGTCATGTGTGGGACGGATCTAAGGGGTCGTACGGATCTAAGGGGTCAGACGTCTTTGATGGGCGGGACGGATCTAAGGGGTCGACGGATCTAAGGGGTCAGGCGTCTTTGATGGGCGGGACGGATCTAAGGGGTCAGGCGTCTTTGATGGGCGAGACGGATAAAGACGCCTGACCCCTTTGATGCGTTGACCCCTTTGATGCGTTCAGTCCGTGCCACCGCCTCTTCCAGAACTCGCTCGAAAGCCTCATAGTCGCCATCCTTTTCGAAGATCGGCGTCTTGGCATTCGAACGGTTCAACACATGATAAAGACGGATCTAAGCACTGTCATGGGGAAATTTGCGAAATGAGATGAGCGCGTACGTTGAGCGCTACTACGTGAAGGTAGTTTTTTAGGAACTCGCTGTCTAGTGACTGGAAGGCTGTGGGCACGGCTCCGTCAGATGGAAATGGTTCGGTCTCGCCACCCTGGTAGATATCCGAAGCTCGAAGGCTCCACACTGTCTCATCCGGCGTT
>JAQBZB010000226.1 GCA_027622275.1 Planctomycetota bacterium
GCAACTCGGTCGAATCGCCGGCGATGTCTCCACCCCCTGTGCCACCCTTAGCACGTATCTGCCGTTTTCCCTGCGAAGTCGCCACTCTTTCGAGTCCTGCCCGGCCTACTTTCACAACTCGTTGCCGCCTGTCGCGCTAAGTAATACGCGCAGAAATCAGATTAAGATACAGATTTCCGGTTCCCGCTCCGTCAAGAACGCCAAGGTGCTGACGCGCGTTCACTATCCCGGGGCTATCGATGACGCCCAATGGGGACTGCCTGAACCACGGCAGTCGCTAGATCACATCGTACCATTTGCAGAACGAATTGATCTCGAGCCCCAGCTATCGGCAAGACGCCGAGTACAACAGTTGGGATCTGGATGTCATCGCGTCGGAGCAACCGCGAAGGTCGCTGTTCTCGCAGATCGCAGTGGCACGTTCGATGCAAGGTTGGTCGACGGAAGCGCAATGGAGACTATTCGTTCTCCAACTCGCACACGCCCCACTGGCCACCGTTCTCATCAACCGCAATTCGCAATCGCCTGATCCGTGTACCGGTCCTGTGTTCAAGATCATCGAGCAATCGGTGCCCGATGTAGCGCGCGAGCAACTCAGCTGTCGTGTTCGATACCGGCAGTAGAACACAATCGCCGCGTGGAAACACCCAGCGCCGGTCTTCAAAGGTGACTTCGATTTCGCTCCCGGTCGTCACCACGCGGATCGAAGGATGGTCCGTCGGCAACAGCATGTGGTGATCCAGCTCGGTAACGATTTGCTGAAGCGAGTCCCGCAACGCAATGAAGTCGACGACGTAGTGGTTTTCATCGAGATCACCGAACACGTGGACTTCGACATGATAGTTATGGCCGTGCAACCGCTCGCAGACATCACCGTTGAACGTAATGAAATGTGCAGCACTGAAGACCATGCTCTCTTTGCACAGCCGCACGTGATAGTTTTCGGACAATCGATTTCTCCTCGACTTGGCATTTGTGTGGCATCGCGCTCCGCGAACGAGGAATTGGTCGCAGAGCCAAAAAAAAAGCCGCGTACCAGCCGTGTTTGACGCACTCGTCGACAGCGAAGATACTGGTGACGCGATCTCTTGCCAATCTCCAAGGAGCCGACAATGCCTCGCTGCCGAAGAACCACTCGACTCGCTCTTACTTGCTTCACTCTCATCATGGCATCTCGCGCCGCGATCTCCCAGCCCGCCCAGGCCGCCGATCGCCCGCCGAACGTCGTGGTCATCTTCATCGACGATATGGGCTACGGCGACATCGGCCCGTTCGGCGCGGAGGGATATACGACCCCGAACCTTGATCGGATGGCTAAGGAAGGTCGCAAGTTTACGGACTTTTACGTGACCCAAGCCGTTTGCTCGGCGTCGCGTGCTGGGTTGTTGACCGGTTGCTACAACGTACGAGTGAGCATCTTGGGAGCCCTCGGGCCACAGGCCGAGATCGGGATCAACGCGGACGAGGTGACCATCGCCGAGATCTGCAAGCAGCAAGGCTATGCCACCGCCTGCTACGGCAAGTGGCATCTCGGGCACCACCGCCAGTTCCTGCCAATGCAGAACGGCTTCGATGATTACTTTGGCCTGCCCTACTCGAATGACATGTGGCCCTACCACCCCGGCGTCGCCCATCTGCCGATGGAAGAGCGGCTGAAGCGTTGGCCCCATCTGCCGCTGATTGACAAAAACGAGGTGATCAACGGACAAGTCACTGGCGAGGATCAACAGCAACTCACCACGCAATACACCGAACGGGCTGTCAGTTTTATCAACAAGAATAGCGATCGTCCGTTCTTCCTGTACGTGCCGCACAGCATGGTGCATGTGCCGCTGTACGTGTCCGACAAATTCAAGGGGAAGAGCGAGCGAGGCTTGTTCGGTGATGTCATGATGGAAGTGGATTGGTCGGTCGGCCAGATTCTCGAAGCTTTGCGCACGAACAAGATCGACGACGAAACGCTCGTTATCTTCACGGCCGACAATGGGCCGTGGCTGAGCTATGGCGATCATGCTGGCACCGCCGGGCCACTTCGCGAAGGCAAGGGGACGATGTTCGACGGAGGCTGTCGCGAATCGACGATCATGTGGTGGCCCGGCACGGTCCCCGCGGGCACAACCTGTGCCGAGCCTGCGATGACCATCGATATTCTGCCTACCGTTGCGGAACTTTGCGGGGGCAAACTTCCTGAACACAAAATCGATGGCAAAAGCATCTTACCGCTCGTCAAAGGCGAGCCCGACGCAAAGAGTCCTCACGAAGCGTATTTCATGTACTACGGCAAGGAACTGCAAGCGGTCCGCATGGGAAAGTGGAAGCTTCATTTTCCACATGGCTACCGAACGCTGGCTGGCCGCAAGGGGGGCACCGGTGGAATACCGGTGAACTACAGTCAAGCGAGGATTGAACTCGCCTTGTTTGATTTGGAGAGCGACCTGGGTGAGACCACTGACGTCGCCGAGCAACATCCCGAAATCGTCGAGCGGATCAAGCAGCTCGCGGCCGAGATGCGAGCCGACTTAGGCGACTCGCGGACCAAGCAGCAAGGTAGCGGAGTTCGCCCACCGGGACGGATTTAGAGACAAGGCCGAAAAAACTCCCCTGTTCGTTTGGACGAGCCTTCCGAAGGCCTCGGGTAACAACGCACGCGTCGACCATTCGGGAGACCTCCGGTCAGCGGGATCGGCGAGGCCGAGACACCACCGCCGAGCGTATGGCCCCGCCCCCATTGCCTCGCCGAAAATCGACGCAGATCCTTATTCTGCGGGAGTTTAGTTTATTGACAAAGGAAGTCGGGATAGGGCAAGATGTAAGGAGCGGTACACATCTGCGATCGGCGTTCGCCCGTGTCGTCGTACCGCTTCGCTGTCTGTATTGAAGGACTCAGGAAGAATATGGCAAAGAAGATCGGTGACTACACAGATTTACTACTTCGACGAGGCGTCATCAGTCTGGATCAGCTTAGCGAAGCTGAGCGGATGGCCCGCGACAACAACAAGAAGGTCGCGGATTGCTTGGTCCAGCTGCATTATGCGACTGGCGAAGAAGTCATGCGGGCGATGGCCGAGCATCACAAGCTCGATTACGTGGACCTCTCCGAAGTCACCATCCCCGAGAATATCATCGAGTTAGTTCCAGAATCGGTCGCCCGCGAAAACGGCATATTGCCCATGGCCGATAACGAAGACGCCTTGGTCGTCCTCATGAGCGACCCTCTCGATATCGAAACGATCGAAAAGCTCCGCTTTATTCTAAATCGCCGTGTCGAGGTCGCATTGGCACCCGACGAGGCGATTCAGGAGGCAATCAATCACTATTACGAGCAAGTCGAAGGCGAAAGTGCCGACTCGATGCTCCAGGAGTTCACCGATACAGCGATCGACTTTACTGAGACGGAAGGCGAAATCGGGGAAGGGGGCGAAATCGTTGACGAGAACAGTGCTCCAATCGTCCGACTCGTCCATCTTATGATTAGCGAAGCCGTGCAGCTCCGTGCATCCGACATTCACGTCGAACCATTCGAGAATCGAATCCGCATTCGCTATCGAATTGACGGGGTTCTCGTTGAACGGGACAGCCCCCCTAGGCGGTTACTTTCGGCAATCCTCTCGCGCATCAAGATTCTCTCCAAGCTTGATATTGCCGAGCGGCGGCGGCCGCAAGACGGTCGAATTAAAGTTACCGTCGGCGAAAAGGAACTGGATTTGCGAATCAGCATTCTCCCCACCAATCATGGCCAGTCGGTCGTCATGCGTCTGCTGGACAAGGACAACATCAAGGTCGGTGTGAAACAACTGGGGTTCTCTGAACACACGTTCGATAAGTTCACGCAGCTAATCAAGCGGCCCAATGGGATCTTGCTCGTCACTGGTCCGACGGGGTCCGGAAAGACGACGACACTGTACGCCGGCCTGAACTTCCTAAACCGCCCAGACACGAAGATCATTACGGCCGAGGATCCCGTCGAGTACTACCTTCCGGGGATCAATCAGTGCGAGGTTCGACACAATATCGGACTCGATTTCGCGCTCATTATTCGCGCGATGTTGCGACAGGCGCCTAATATCATCCTAGTTGGTGAGATGCGCGATACTGAGACTGCGCAAATGGGAATTCAGGCATCTTTAACTGGACACTTGGTGTTTAGCACGTTACACACGAACGATGCGCCGAGCGCTGTCACCAGAATGACCGACATGGGTGTGCCAGGCTATCTGGTCGCAAGCAGCGTCATTGGCATCCTCGCCCAGCGGCTCGTTCGGTTGATCTGTAGTCGCTGCAAGACGAAGTACATGCCCAGCGAAGCGGCGCTCTTGGAAGCTGGTATTCCCCTCGAGGCGGCAAAGAACGCCGAGTTTGCCCACGGGAAAGGCTGTAACTACTGCCAGAAGAAAGGGTTCCGTGGTAGGAACGGCATTCATGAGCTGCTGATCGTGAACTCGAAGATCCGTGACCTGATCTTCACGGCTGCTTCGACGCAGGAAATCCGCAAACAGGCGATAAATGACGGTATGAGAACGCTTTATGTGGACGGCGTACAGAAGGCAATGAAGGGGCTTACCACGCTCGAAGAGGTATATCGCGTCGCGAAGCGAAGTGAGCAGGATGTGATCCCCGTGTGACAACAACCAGTCGGCGAATGTGTTGACCGGCTGAGCAGATAAACAGGCACAGATTTGACCGTCACTTCTGAGTCTCTGAGGAGCTTGAGTGCCTCGATCTTGAGGTCAGGACTTTGAACGAAGTTCGTGAAATTCGGTTCGTGGTTTGCCGTCCGAATTGCTCGTCGTGAATAATCCGTTGCACGCCAGATGTCGCACTGGAATGTTAGACCAGGGGAGCGATACGAGGCGGGCGGAGACGATGGCAATGCTAAGTTTAAGGCTGTCTTCCCGGCCAAGTCTCGCAGCTGTGGTTCACTTCTCAGGCTTTTGGCTTTCAGCCATTCGGCATCGAGGAGCAATGGCTTGCAACTCGGTGATCTTCCCATCATTAGTTTTGAAGCAAGGTTGGCGTGATGAAAACAGTCTTAATCGACAAGCTACTGGAAGCGGCAGTGAAGCAGGGTGCCAGCGATATTCATATTGTGGTCGGGCAACCCCCGGTGTTCCGCCTTCACGGGCGGATGCGCAAGTTGGAAACAAAAGTCTTAGAAGCCGAAGACGCGGTGGCGTTGATGAAGAGTATCGCCCCCGACCGTTGCCAGCGTGAATTGCAAGAAGTAGGCGGCTCGGACTTTGGCTTCGCATTTGGGGATAAAGCGAGGTTTCGCGTCTCGATCTTCAAGCAACGGGGCGTCATCTCGATGGTGCTGCGGCAGATCCCAACGGACAAGCTCACTCCGGAACAGCTTGGTTTGCCCGAATGTGTGGTCAAGATGGTCATGCGTCCTCGTGGACTGTTTCTGGTGACGGGACCAACCGGTTCCGGCAAGAGTACCACGCTGGCGAGCCTGGTGAACTACATCAACGAGAATGTTGATCACCATATCATCACCATCGAAGATCCGATCGAGTTCTATCATGAACACAAGAAGTCGACGATCAATCAGCGTGAGGTTCATGTCGATGTCGCGAGTTTCTCGGAGGCGCTTCGCCGTGCGTTGCGACAAGACCCAGACGTGATTCTCGTCGGCGAGTTGCGGGACTTGGAAACGATCGAAGCCGCGATCTCAGCGGCGGAAACCGGTCACGTTGTGTTTGGTACGCTGCATACGAACAGCGCCCAAGGCACGGTCAACCGCATCATCGATGCGTTCCCCGGGAACTTGCAGGATCAGATTCGAACGCAGCTGTCGACCGCGTTGATTGGTGTCGTGGCGCAGACGCTGATACCACGCATCGGCGGCGGCCGGTGTGCGGCCTACGAAGTGATGATCGTCACACCAGGTATCGCCAACCTGATTCGGGAGAACAAAACGTTCCGTATCAATTCGGCGATTCAAACAGGAGCGAAATTCGGCATGCAGCTGATGGATGACGCCCTGTTTACCCTGTGGAAGGAAGAGAAATGCACACTCGAGGAGATTCTGAGCAAGGCTCAAAACCCGGATGACCTCGCGAAACGGATTGTGAACGCTCGTCGCGGAATTCTCGACGAAAACGAAGAAGGTGCGGGAGATTCTGCCGCCTAGGCTGAGTGCCTGTCAGGAGACCTCAAGTACGACGGCCCTCCGCGGCGGTCGAACACTGAAATCGCAGCAATTTGATCGACGCCCTCGGAGGGCTGTCGGACGAAGAGAAATAGGCAAGAGAATGGCGATACGTCGAATCGGACAAATTCTGGTTGATCTCGGGTTCATCAGCGATGACCAGCTCGAGATGCTGCTCGAAGAGCAGGATCGGCAGCCTGGCGAAAAGCTTGGCAAGATCGCCGAAGAGATGGGTCTGATCACGGACGAGCAAATCGCCCAGGCACTTGCCGAGCAGATGAACATGCAGGTCATCAGCTTGGCCGAATTCGATTTATCGGCGGAGTTGAAGGACCAGATCTCCGAGACGATGGCTCAGATGTATCGCATCATCCCGGTCAAGCGTGAAGGTGACCAACTGACGGTCGCGACGTGCGATCCCCAGAATCTCTCGATTCAGGACGAGTTGCGGACGTTCTTAGGGCTCGACGTGAAGATCGTTGTCGCCACCGAGCGTGAGTTGATCAGGTGTCTGGAGAAGTTTTATGACGCCGGGGGTGATAGTGTCGAGCGGCTGATCGTTGACATGGAGGACGACGAAGACCTGATCAGGATGACTCAGCAGAGCATGGCCCACAAGGAAACATTCAACCTCACGGATACCGAAGCGCTCGCGGATAGCGCACCGGTTCGCAAGCTGCTGAACATGATCATGCTCCTGGCGATCAAGGACCACGCCAGCGACATTCACTTTGAGCCGTTTGAAGACGAGTTCCGTATTCGCATCAAAGCTGACGGCGTGCTCTACGAGATGGTGCCGCCGCCGCGTCATTTGGCGTTTGCCATCACGACACGCATTAAAGTCATGGCGGAACTCGATATCGCGGAACGCCGCATGCCGCAAGATGGTCGCATCGAGTTGTCGGTTGGCGGGCACCCGATCGATCTTCGTATCAGCGTCTTGCCGACAATGTTTGGCGAAAGCGTGGTGATGCGGGTCCTCGATCGCTCGGTCGTTTCGCTCGACTTGAAGAAGGTCGGCATGGACGCTGCGACGATGAAGGAATTCAGGACGGTGATTCACAAGCCGAACGGCATCGTTCTGGTGACCGGACCGACCGGCTCGGGAAAGACCACCACGCTGTACTCCGCGCTTAACGAATTAAACACGATCGAAGACAAACTGATCACCACGGAAGACCCGGTTGAATACGATATGGACGGCATTATCCAAGTCCCGATCGACGCGGACATTGGCGTCACCTTTGCCGCTGCCTTGCGTGCCATTTTGCGGCAAGACCCCGACCGCATTTTGGTGGGCGAGATTCGTGACATCGAAACGGCGGAGATTGCGATTCAAGCCTCGCTGACGGGCCACATGGTCTTCAGCACACTGCACACCAACGACGCCCCCAGCACGATCAGCCGCTTGAAGGACATGGGTGTGCCGACGTTCATGATCGCTGCCACCGTCGAAGCCATTCTGGCTCAGCGCCTGGTCCGTCGTATTTGCAGCCAGTGCCGCGACGAGATCGTGCCGACCGAGAACATGCTGCTCGAGTTGGAGCTGAAACGCGAAGAGTTGACAGCGGACCAGAAGTTCTATCGTGGACGTGGTTGTGACATCTGCAATAACACGGGCTACAAAGGCCGCGTCGGCTTGTTCGAGCTGATGATTATGAACGACAACTTGCGCGACATGATTCTGGGGAATGTCTCGATCGACGAGTTGCGCGAGGCCGCACGCAACTATGGCATGGTGTCGTTGCGGGACGCGGGAACCGCCTTTATGTTCCAAGGTGTGACGACACCCGACGAGATAATTCGAGAAACGATCGTAGACGCTTAATGAACCGTAGCGCGGGCTCTGCCCACCGAAACACTTAAAACTTCCCAACCTCACTCAGGAATGATGCGATGCCGACTTTTCAATTTGAAGCAATGGATGCCACGGGCCAGGAAATCCGTGATGTCATCGATGCGGCAACCGAAGAAGAGGCGCAGACGACGATCCGGCAGATGGGCTACTTCGTGACGAAGATTGCCGTCAAAAAATCTGCCGCGGCTGCCACTGCCGGGAAAGCCAAAAAGAAGCGTGGCTTTGCGATCGGCGGTGGTGGAACGAAACATGTCTGTGCCTTCACGCGTCAGCTTTCGATCCTGCAAGACGCCGGCCTGCCGATTCTTCGCAGCTTGAAGATCCTCGAACAGAACGCCCAACCCGGCAAGTTGAAATTCGCCTTACAAGATGTTTGCGAGGAGATCGAAACCGGTGCCACGCTTTCCGAAGCGATGAGCAAGTCGCCGAAGGTGTTCACGCGTTTGTACGTGAATATGATCAAGGCCGGTGAGGCTGGCGGTGCGTTGGAAGTGATCTTGCAACGTCTGGCCGAGTTCATGGAGCGATCCGAGTCGCTGAAGAAGAAGGTCAAGGGCGCGATGATCTATCCGATCATTGTGATCCTGGTCGCGGTTGGCATCTTGACATTCATCATGCTCCAGATCGTGCCGGTGTTTGCCACGATGTTCGAGGAATTCGGCCTGGAATTGCCAGTGATGACGAAGTTGCTCGTGGCAATTTCGGATTTTGTCGTCGACTATTGGTTCCTGTTGCCCGCGGTCCCTATCGGGCTGATCTTGTTCGTCAAACTGATGCGGAAGTTCAAGCACGGTCGCATGGGCTGGGACATCTTCATACTCAGGCTGCCGATCATGGGGATGCTGATCGAGAAGAACACGCTCGCCCGGACAACGCGAACGCTCGGCACTTTGATATCGAGTGGTGTGCCGATTCTGGAAGGTTTGACGATCACTCGCGAAACCTCGGGCAACGCTTTGTTCGAGAAGATTTACGGGAAAGTCACGGACTCGATTCGCGAAGGCAATACCGTTTCGCGACCGCTGAAGGATTACTCACAACTCGGTTTCCATCCGATGGCCGGATTCTTTTGGTTCGTGTTTGGTGCCGTCCCCGGCATGATGATCATGTGCCTGACGCCGATGAAAGACATGGGCGGCATGCTTCAACTCGGAGCCGGAGTCGCAGGTGGTGTCGGCACGTTAGCGTTGCTGTGGTACTTGACCAAGATCAAAGGCCGCGTGGTTGACGACCTTGTGGTGAACATGGTGGACGTCGGCGAAGAAACCGGCGAACTCGACACGATGCTCTACAAAGTCGCGGATCAATACGACGAAGAGGTCAAGACGCTGACAGATGGTTTGATGGCTCTGTTGGAGCCGTTGATGATCGTCTTCCTGGGTGGAGCCGTTGGTTTCATTGTTATTTCATTGTTCATGCCGTTGGTCAGCTTGATCACCGGCTTGTCGGGCTAGTGCTTGGTCAAAACTAGATTTTGGGATTAGCCGCTTGGCGATAGCCTGCGGTTTTCCCGCGAGAACCGCACGCTATCGCGTAGCGGCTGATTTCTGACTTCTGACTTGAGGAGAGATCCGATGCGAACCGCGCATCCCGCAAAACGAAACGGTTTCACGCTCGTCGAGATGCTCGTCGTGATCGCGATCATCGGTATCTTGGCGGCGATCCTGGTACCCGCCCTGGCCTCTGCGATCCGGAGGGCGAAAAACACTGCGATGGGGCTCGAGATCAATCAGCTCGCAAGTGCGATCGAGGCCTACAAGCAGAAGACAGGCGATTACCCGCCGGATTTTACGAACCACGATGCGGTTCTCGCTCATGTTCGAAAGGCCTATCCGCGAAACGCCCAGGCACTTACGACTTGGCTTTCGGCCTCAGGAAGCGGGCGTTACGTCGATCCGGCCGAGGCTTTGGTGTTTTGGTTGGCAATGACGCGGAATGACCCACGAAATCCGCTGGGCCTGCCAAATCCGAAGACCAGCACTTTGGAGCCGAAGCCGTACTTCGAATTTGATGAGAGCCGACTGGACGATCGAGATTCCGATGGGTGGTTCGAGTATTACCCGAAACAGGCGTTCGATGCACCGTACGTCTACTTTGACGGCCGGCTGCAAAACATCTTTGATCCCTCCGATAGCAAGACCAAACCAACGTCGGCATACTGTTGGGCGGTCTACCCCTACCCAACACCGGGCACCACTGCTTATATCGCCGCGACCACACCGACACGCGTGGCTACGCGAATTCCCGTTGCAGGGACATCCACCTATGGAGATATTCGCCCGTATCGCGCAAGTAATGTCGCAGCTGATGCGACCGTTTGGCCGGCACAGACCGATGCCGGGCAATGGCTCGGTGCCGATAAGTTTCAGATTGTTTGCGCTGGACTCGACAATCACTTCGGGACATCTTCAGCAGCGAGCTTCAAGAGTTTTCCCGATCCGAACTATGCGGTTGCGGGGACGGAATCAGCGGACAATTTGGCCAACTTTAGTGACGGCAGCACGGCGGAAGAGAGTGTGCCATGATCCGATATTTGGACGGCATTTCGCGCCGGCGTCGGCCACGACGTTGGTCGTTCACACTCGTTGAACTGCTGATTGTCATTTCGATCATGACAATCATGGCGTCCGCTGTCATGTTTGCATTGTTCGGTGTAATGGAAGATGCCAAAGCGGCCCGCACGAAAAGCCAAATCACCAAGCTGCATATTCTGGTCATGACGCGATGGGAATCGTACCAGACACGTGCTGTCAGGCTGCCTTCGGGAACATCGGGGACCGCGAGGGCAAAGGCGACTTTGCGATTGTATGCCCTGCGTGAACTGATGCGATGCGAACTTCCGGATCGGATTACCGATGTGTACGATTTGCCGATAACGGGGATTGCGGAACCATCGCTCCAGCGCGCGTATCAGCGGCGGGTGGCTGCGAGCGTCGGCGCATCGTGGCCATCGTGGTTTAAGGATACTCAACCGCCTTCGGCCGCAGGACCGTATTGGTCCCTCGAGCATCAGGGTGCCGAGTGTCTGTATTTGATTGTCGCGAATCTTCGGGAGGGTGACACGAGCGCGCTGGACTTCTTCAAGGAGAGTGAGATCGGTGATGTTGATAGCGACGGAATGCCCGAGATTCTCGACGGATGGGGAAATCCCATTGAATTCCTTCGTTGGGCGCCCGGTTTTGCCACGTTGCCAGGGCCAGACGGAGCATGGGGCGTCGCCGGAACCGACGACAATGGTGATGGGCAGATAGACAACCAAGAAGAAGCCGGAGCGATCGGTTCCGATGACGTGTCGGAGATTCAATCGCGTGATGTATCGACGTCGCCGGACCCGTTTGATCTCTTGCGACTCGATAGCCGGTGGTCAGATGCGGACGCGACGAACGATCCGTATGCTCTCTATCCGCTGATTTATTCGGCCGGACCAGATCACGTCTACGGAATTAATTCGTCGTATGACGCAAAACCTACTGCAGCGGGTGAGCAGCTGTTCCACTACGCAAGCCCGCCGGCCACAGGTTCGCCCCCGGTGCCTGCTCTGGAAAATGACCCGTATCACATTGGTACGGCAGGCGGTAGTCAACTGATGTTTGGAAGGTCCGCACCCACGGCAACGGACAATTTGTCGAATCACGGTCTTGGAACTGAATAAAGAAGTCACGTCACATGACAACCATGGCTGTCAACAAGAAGTCGAAAGCTGATCGTGGCGGTGTCACGCTCGTTGAATTGCTCGTTGTTGTGACGATTGCTGTGATGCTCGTGGCAACCGCCGTGCCTCTTATGAAACCGGCCATGAAGGATGGGCAACTTCGCGAAGCAGCTCGTCAGATAAACGCCGTTTTTGCGGTGGCGAAGTCCCGCGGCATCCATCATGGCCGCGGCGCCGGTGTCATGATCCAGCGCTCGCAGCCAGGGTCAAACGCGGCGTTTGAATTGTTTATCGCCGAGACGCCACCTCCCTACGCTGGCGACATTATCGGAGCCGTCGCAACGTTAAAGGACTACAAAGATACCGCGGGAAACTCGACGCCGGACGGGAACTTCGAAACCGCTGAGTTTTTGGATGGGAATAGCGCTACCCTCGCAAAACTAGTGCAAGTAGGCGACTTGGTTCAGTTCAACTATCAGGGTCCTTGGTATGAAATCACGGCTGTAGCGGAGACTCCCGTCATGCTAGTTAGGTTCCAGCCAAAATCCGCCAGTTCTAACGCTTGGCCCAGCGCGACAGCAACGGTTCCCTATAAGATCGCGCGGCACCCGAGAAAGTCTAGTGGCGCGCCGCTGCAATTCAGTGGCGGTGTTGTTATCGACCTTGAGTACTCCGGGATCGGTGCCTCGGGACAACAATTCAATGCTGCACTGACGAACAACACAACCGCTTCGCCCCCGATCTTAAACAACCAGCCGATCCTGATCATGTTTAATGGGAGCGGAGCTTTGTCGAGGATCTATGGAAGCGCTATCTTGGTATCGACGTCCCCGGCTACCTATGCAATTCCAGGAAATGGCGTGGCTCCGACCGGAACGGTGCATCTACTGGTGGGGAGGTTCGAGCAGACAGGCGCGTTGGCGGAAGTGACGAATCTGCAAGACCCCAAGAATGTTTGGATCTCGATCGGAGATCGGACCGGGACTGTAACGTCAGCCGCGAATCTCACAGCATCCAGCGTCGCGGAAGCTCGCGAACTCGCACGGTCGGGTCAGTCAATGGGAGGTATCTAGGCGTGGTACGTCGTGGTGTAAGTCTGCTGGAAGTTATGTTCGCGATGGGAGTCATCGCCATCGGACTTGCAGGCGTGATCGCAATTTTGCCAGTCGCGCTGCATCACATTGGGAGAGGTGCGGTCCTCGACAACGCATCGCGCGTTGGACTCAATGCCGTCGAGGAATTTGATCTGCGCGGAATGGGGAGGCCTTCACTTTGGCGCTATCGTGCGACACCACCCGCAGTGCCTCTCGGTCCTGATCTATGGTTCGCAACCCCGAACGCAACAACTCGCAACGGTTGGGCAACGGCATTTGCCATCGACCCTTGGTTCATCGCCAAGAATAACTCCGACGTCAACGCGGATGAGTTTCCCTACGGAAACACAGCCTCCGTGCCTCGCATGGATCGAATCACGTTCCGCGCTTTCCCCGGTGGCACGGCGAGCATGATGACCGCCGTCCAGGCCGAGGATGTCTTCGTCAGCCAAGACGAGTTGGTTTTCGATTTACCAGCGGATCGTGCGCAGCCTCCAACTCAGGTGTTTGGCCAAGCAGCGGCGAGACGTCAGTACGAAGGCAGTATCTCTTGGATGGCGACCGTCGCTCCGGTTCTCAGTTCGGCGGATCGCGATTTGTACACGCTGTCGATCGTCGTGTTTCATAACCGTTCAGTCACCGATACGAGCGCCGAGCACGTCGTTGACGTGCGAAACTTTATCGCCAGCGGTCTGGCCGGCGGAGATGTGACGTTGCAGGGCAGTTCACCCGATGATTTGGATCTCCAAGCTGGGAATTGGGTCATGCTCATGGACTTTCTAAGTGGCGTGCCCTACTTCCGCTGGTATCGTGTCGTGGCCACGGAAGAGTCGGCCCAGCTGTCCGGAACTAACTGGCAACGTGATGTGACGCTGCACGGCGCGGATTGGCCGACGAGTCTGGTGGCGAACACGAACCTCTACTGGAGTTCATCGCCGCCACCGGCGGGCACTGTGCCAACTCGTGTGGCGGTGATCGACAATGTTGTCGCCGTCTATGAGAAGACCGTGCGGCTGGAAACAGGAAACCTTTGGGAGTTTTAGTCCGCAAATTAAGTGCGATTTAACGAGCGAGCGGGATACATCGTGTCCCTGGTGTGTTCGCACCACTTCTTCCCGATCAGCCTCACCAGGCGCTCGCGCAACGGAACGAAAAGTAACAGAAAATCGAGATCGGGGAGTCTAAGAATGCGCAGTTCATCCAAACGAAATCGTGGCGTCGTCCTTCTGATTGTTCTCAGCTTGCTCGTGTTGTTCACGATAATGGCGGTGACGTTCGTGCTTGTGGCCGCCAGCTATCGCGATGCGGCGGTCTCAGCTGCGCGACACGGGCGAGTGGGAGACGATCCGCGCAAATTGCTCGATGCGGCGGCGTATGCTCTCTTGCGCGGGACGGTCGACGAGAACAGTCCTTTTCGAGGCCACGAACTGCTCCGCGACATGTACGGCATCGAGGGTGTTACGGGGAACGTGAACGCTGCAACCTTCCAAGCTGGGAACCAATTGATCGATCTCACGCTCAATTCGGTGCAGAATCTGACTGGCAGCTCCACCTCGCTTAGCAGTGACTCTGGCTACTATAACGGCTGCGTGATCACGTTCGTCAGTGGTGACGCGGGCGGGGTGAGTGCGCGAATCGTCGCGTACGATGGGCCGAGCAAGACGTTTCGTGTCGTTGCCCCTTACGTCGATGGCGCGACGAAGGCCACTGTCGTGAAGGGGGATCGCGTTGTTGTGAACGGTCGCGCGTTCAACGGAACAGGTGTCGGCTACAACTCGTCGAACGAGACGACCGCGGGCGCTGCGTTGCTCGACACGACGGTAACAGTCGGCGGAATGTCTGTTCCCGTCGCGCTGCTGCCCAACCTGACGGGACACACGTTCGATACGACGTATGTGACCGGCGATACGGACGAACCGTATGACGCGGCTGACTATCAGAACATTCCTCTCGCCGCGGTCATTCCGACAACGTCCAATCTGAATATTCCTAACATCTTGCCTTCGTTTCACCGCCCGGCACTGATTAACTACATTTTCAAGAACCAGATCACTGCGTACCTGACCGCCCAGAGTGTCAACGCGAATCTTCACCTTAGAGTTTTCCTGCAGCCGTATGGTCCCGACAACACTCTCGATCCGCATCCGATTACCAACGTAAGCGACGACCATATCGCAGATGCGACGGTCAAGAACAATGTTGTCGCGATGAAGCAGGCGATGATTTTTCGCCCGTTGCCTGAGTTGAACCCTAATTTCGACGGAGGTAACTCGGCCTTCACTTCCGGTGGCCTAAGTGCTGCGTGGTCGGCCGGAACGAATCCTTATGTCATTGG
>JAQBZB010000227.1 GCA_027622275.1 Planctomycetota bacterium
GGAGGTGGTTCGCCGGTCAGCTCCTCAACCTCTTCGCCTAGCTTGCGGGATTGGTCCGAAAGTTCTTCGATTTCCCGCTCCAGTTCGGCCTCTTGTCCGGAGATGACTCCGGGGAGGAAGGACTCGTCCTTTTCCGCGAGGACGGCAAGCTCGTGATCCGGGCTTTGCTTGATTGCCTCGATTGCCTCGATGGTGGATATGATCTCAGCCTGGAGAGCTTGCCAGAGGCGACGGAGCGACTCCGACTCCTCGCGGTCCGAGAGGTCGAGTTCGCCGAGTCCTTGGCGCCGGGCAAAGGCTTCCGGGTCTGCCGCGATTTCCTCGAGAGCGTCGAGATCGCCGTCTTCCTTCGCTCTGTTTCTGAGAGCGGGAAGTTGCTCGTAGCGTTTTCTTTTTTCGGCATCTTTCTGGTGGCGGTCCGGATGGAAGACGCGAACCAGTTTCTTCCATATCTTGGAGAGGCGCTTCTGGTCTTTTCCGGAGAGTTTCTTTTTGCCCGAAAGTTCGCCGGCGGTACGTTCGTACTCTTGCCGATTTTCTTCCTCGGCTTGTCGAAATTGCTCGTCGACGGCTTCGGCCTCTTCCTCCCCTCCGCTGAGAAGAGTATCGATGAATATTCGGCGGAATTTGATTCGCAAGTTGAGCGACTCGCGCTTCTCGTAGAGCGGTCGGAGAGCCTCGAAGATGCGGGCCCGGGCGCCGTCCACTTTCGCCTTGAGAATGCCTAACTCGGTCTGGGCTTCCGCGAGGCGGGCGCGGGCGCCGGCGATGAGGGGCTTGAGGCGATCGGCCTCGGGATCGGACCAGATTGTCATGCCGGCCTCGCCGGGGGGCGTGGAGAGGCCGTCCGTTGGAGCGGAGGCGGGTTCTGCGAAATCAACGAACGCGGCGGGCTGGGGTTCGGCGTCGAGGTTGGCCAAGTACCATGCTCCGAGGGTGGATGACCTCGGGTTGTCCGAACCGGAGAGCCATTCGATGTAGGAGCGAAAGTCTTCGTCTTCGCGGGCTTCGCGAAAATCCCTCCCCTTGTGCTTGCCGAAGGCGATGCGTGATGGATACCAGTCTTCCTCGGCGTAGGCGAAGAGAGCGTCCCAGTCGTCGAGACTTCGCTGCTCGGCCAGGGGGAAGAGTATATTGAGGAAGAGGTCCACGAGCGTCAGGACGTCGCCCTTTGCGGAATGAGCGGCCCGCTCGGGCAGATCGTAGTAGCGGCGAATAGTCTGCAGTTTGCAGTTGCCGGCGGCCACGGGGTCGAGAAGGCGACGAGTGAGCCGAAGGGCGCAGAAGCCGCGAACGCCGACTTGAGAGAGGCCGAGGCGCTTCCATTCGGGTACGAGGACGTCGTCCCAATCGTAAGGGAGGTTGTAGGAGACTACGGGGCGTTCCTCGACGTATTCACGAAGCAAGGCATAGGCTTCCGCCGGGGGATGGCCGTCTCGCATCAAGATGTCGCGAGTGTAGCCGTGTATGCGGGTGGAAGCGTCGGGGATTTCGATGCCGTGATCGATAAGAAGCGAAAATGGCTCCCCTTTCGGAGAGTTGCCATCCATGAGCTGGGCGGCCACTTCGACTGCATAGATGGGGGCAACGAGTCCCGTCGTCTCGACGTCCAGAATGATCCATTCCTTGTTCATGGTTCGGAGTTATCCGGCCAACCGCTACTTGAACCTCGCCCGAGTGCGCTTGGCCATGTCCCGCAGGGTCTGGCAAATCAGCGGCACTTCCGGCTTCTTGTCCTCGGACTCGATTATCTCGAAGAAGGACTTGAGAGCCTGATTCATCATTTGGTTGGTGTTCCAGTTGCCGTATTTCTTGTACTCCTCGATCTTCTTCCAAGTTTCCGGCGAGACGTATGCGGTAAAAGATTTGGACTTCTTATTAGGATTAGGGGTTTTGCGTGCGCTCATGTTTTCATCTGGGGATGCGAGTTGATTGAATTACAAAAGACTCAATCCAGTTTATTCCGGCAGGCAAGGCAAGACTCGATCAATCGTCAATCTGATATCATCTTCGGGCTAGGCGGTATCCGGCTAGCCGGAGACGCTTGACGCCAAACCCTCGCGACCTAGCCTGTACGCGATGCAGGTCTTCGTCAGCAAGGGTGGTAAACAGTACGCCCCGTTCTCCTTGAAACCGCTTTGCCAATTCGTCGAGGCGGCAACTGTGCCACCACCGACCACGCCTGCCGTGATGGAAGCGACTGGACGACTGTAGACGGCGTGCCTGGGTTCGCCCAGGCGGGCGGGCGGGAAGAGGCATGCTGGGATGCCAGCACGAAAGTCCCTAAAAAGACTGCTACCTGATTGCGGGATTTGCTACTCTGTTCGTAGCTGCCCCTCATTGGTCTGTATTGCGGTCTGAGTGGGAACGAAGATGGGATGCCAGAGGCGTTCGCTGTTTAGGCGAATCCCGCTGTCCCGCAAAAGAACGAGGACGCAGCTCTAGAGGACTAGAGCAATGTATAGAGAGTGATTCAGCAGAATGTGAAATCGGTTTGACTACATGCTTGTCATTTTTTTCTTTGGGTTTTTAAAATTTAGTCGTGTTTGGAAAACGATCAGTTTGGTTAGTGCTATTTTTGTCGTCGCCGGTTTTGGCGGCGGAGAAGCATTGGTCGTTTCAGCCGTTAACACGGCCAGTGTTGCCTGCGGTGAAAAACAAAGCTTGGACGATATCGCCGGTTGATTTTTTCATCCTCCAGCAACTGGAAGCCGCGAAGTTGCAGCCAGCCAAGCGGGCCGAGGCGGTGGTTTTGCTTCGGCGGGCGACTTTTGACCTCACGGGACTGCCACCGACGCCGGAGGAGGTGGAGGCGTTTGTTCAATCTTCAGCCCGCGATCCACAGGCCGCATTTAAAAATGTGGTGGACCGAATGCTCGCTTCGCCGCGGTATGGTGAGCGGTGGGGGCGGCATTGGCTGGATGTGGTTCGGTATGCGGACACGGCGGGAGAGAATTCCGACATGCCGGTGGATGATGCGTGGCGTTATCGGAATTACGTCATCCACTCCTTCAACCAAGACATGCCCTTTGACCAGTTCATCCGCGAGCAACTGGCCGGCGACATTCTCGCCAAGGCGAACCCGAAGATTGCACCGGAGCGGTACAGTGAACTGATCACCGCCACAGGGTACCTCGCCATCTCGCGCCGGCACGGACATGACGCAAAGAAGGATCATTATCTCACCATCGAGGACACCATCGATACGCTGGGCAAATCGTTCCTCGGCCTCACCATCGCCTGTGCGCGCTGTCACGATCATAAGTACGATCCGATCTCGGCAAAGGATTACTACGGGCTGTACGGTATCTTCGCCAGTACGCGCTATGCCTACCCCGGATCGGAAGGCAACCGGCCGATCACTGATCTTGTGCCGCTGAATCCCTCCGGCGAGTTGGCCGTGCACATTGCGAAATGGAAACAGCGAAAAACGGACCTGGAACGCGAGGTGTCGGCGATTAAAAAAGAGGTGGCCACTCACTCGTCGGCGTTCGCCAAGCTCGCCTCGCAACCGCGCACGGAGCTAGGCAAGGGCATTGTGGAGATCCGCAATGAACAGACTTTTGCCGCCACCTTGGACGTACGGACGGGCGAGATGTTGCAGCTCACCATCGGCCCGCGCGCAAACCACGGCGCGGACACCGCCATCGTCGAGTGGCAAATCAAGACGGCCAATGGAAAACTCAATTGGGACATCACCGCCGACAATCTGGAAAACTTCCTCAGCTCCAACCCGCATCCCGACCGGCACGGAAACACCTTTGCCTGGAGCTTCCTCGATGCCCGCAAGCCAGGCGTGCTGCTGTCCAATCCCATAACCGCGGTGGACAACCACAAGGGTCTCCAGGCCTGGAACGCGGGCAGCCTGCCACACGCGATGGTAAATTCCAGTTCCAAACCCGTTCAAGCGTGGACCTCGCTGCCGCCGAGCACTTTTTATGTGCACCCCGCAAAGGACGGCCCGGTGGCGGTGGCGTGGACCAGCCCCGTCACCGACAAAATTTCCCTCAAGGGCAAGGTGAAAGACGGTCACGCAAATGGCGATGGCGTGGACTGGAAGCTTGAGCATCTCAAGGGCGATTTCCGCCAAGCCATCACGCGCCCGGGTGAGTTCACGAAAAAAGTAGCTGCCGCCGAGGCCGCGTTGAAGGAGTACGCGACCTCGGAAATAAAAAACCCGCACGCCTACGCGGTCACTGAGCAAACGCCCGCCAACATCAAGAACATAGCCCTCCACAAGCGCGGCGACCCCAAGCAACCCGGCGCCGTGGTACTCCGTAAAAACCTCGACCTGCTCGGCGGCCAGCCCGTACGCGAGGGTAGCGGTCGGCTGCAGTTGGCCGACTGGATCTCCGGCTCGGACAACCCTCTCACCGCACGCGTCATCGCCAACCGCGTGTGGCTAAACCACTTCGGTCGCGGCCTCGTATCAACGCCCAACGACTTCGGTACGCAGGGCCAGCCGCCCACGCACCCCGCATTGCTCGACTGGCTCGCCGCCGAGCTAATCAACAACCAGTGGTCCCTCAAGGCCCTGCATCGCGCCATCATGCTTTCGGCCACTTATCAAACCGCCGCCGCTGAGGGCCCCGAGCAGAAATTCCACGGAGCCTTCACCCCGCGACGCCTCAGCGCCGAGGAACTGCGCGATACGCTGCTCACCCTCAGCCGCACGCTCGATCCTGCCATGCCCAAAGGTCATCCTTTCCCAGCCAAGCGCGATGGCCTCAGCCAGCACAATCCCTTTCGCGCGAACTACGAGCACAATCACCGCAGCGTCTACCTTATGGTGCAGCGCATCCAGCGCCGGCCACTGATGGCCATCTTCGACGGAGCCGATCCCAACGCCAGCACCGGACAGCGCCGCCTCAGCAACGTGCCAACCCAAGCACTCTATTTTTTGAACAACGAATTCCTACACACGAACGCCGCCGGTTTCGCCAAGCAACTGGTTGCCTCGGCGTCTGATGACGAGACGCGCATCCGCCGCGCGCATGCTCTGGCCTTCAGCCGAACCGCCTCCCCTTCGGAGATCACCGAGGCATGTGAGTTCATTATCGCCTACACCGCGGTCGCCAATGAAACCAAGGCATGGAACGCTTGGTGTCGCATTCTGCTGAGTAGCAATGAGTTTATGTTCGTGGAGTAAAATGGAACCCTTCCGCTACAACTCACAACGACGACATTTCCTACAGTCCATGGTGGCAGGCTCAGTGATCATGCCGGCGCTGGTTTCCGAATTACTCGGGGCGGAGACCGTCAATCCGCTGGCGTCGCACCAGCCGCATCATACGCCCAAGGCGAAGCGCGTTATTTTCATAAACCTGAGCGGAGGCGTGTCGCACATCGACACGTTTGATCACAAACCCGAGCTGTACAAGGGCCACGGCAAGGAGATTACCAAGGGCGACCATCCGGAGATCCAGAACCGACCGGGCTACGAGCGCATTTTCCTGAAGCGACCCCAGTGGGATTTCCGCCCGCACGGCCAATGCGGCAAGAAGGTGAGCTCTCTCTTTCCGGAGGTGGCCCGGTGCGTGGATGACATCGCGTTCATTAACAGCATGCACACCAGCCACTCGAATCATTACAACGCCACTCTCGGCATGCACACCGGTTCGTTCACGGTCAGCCGGCCGAGCATTGGCGCTTGGGTGAGCTACGGGTTGGGCACGGAAAACCAAAACCTGCCGTCCTTCATGGTGCTGGCCCCGCAGTCGCCATACGCCGGCGGCCAGGTGTGGGGCTCGGATTTCCTGCCTGGAGCGCACCAGGGCTCGCGCGTGATACCTGGGGCAAGTCCCGTGCCGAACATTCGGCCCCGCGTCCCGCGCTCCCTGCAAGAACTGGAGCTGAACGCCCTACGCCGGCGCAACCAGCACCACTTGAAAACCAGCTCGGCCAATCCCGAGCTGACCGCCCGCATGCGCGCTTTTGAAACTGCCTTTGGGATGCAGATGGCTGTGCCCGAGGCATTTGATTTCAAAAAGGAAACCGATGCCACCCACGCGTTGTACGGCCTAAAACGTAGCCAGACCGATGGCTTCGGCTGGCAATGTCTCGCCGCCCGCCGACTGGCTGAGCGCGGAGTGCGGTTTATCGAGCTGATCCACACCGGCTCCAGCGGCAACTGGGATTCGCACGGCAACATGATGGATCACGAACGCCTCGCCAAACAGGTCGATCGTCCCATCTACGGACTGCTCACCGACCTCAAATTGCGCGGACTGCTAAACGACACTCTTGTCGTCTGGACCACCGAATTTGGTCGCACGCCCTTCAACAACAAGGCCGACGCCGCCGGGCGCGAACACCACAGCTGGGCCTTCACCACCTTCCTTGCCGGCGGCGGCGTGAAAGGCGGCGTCACCCACGGTGCGACCGACGAGATCGGTCTCAAGTCCGTGGTCGACCCCGTGCACACTCACGATTTCCACGCCACTATTCTGCACCTGCTCGGCCTCGACCACGAGCGCCTCACCCACTTCCACGACGGCCGCGACTTTCGCCTCACGGATGTGTCGGGCGAAGTGGTGAAAAGTATTTTGGCGTAGTTACTTTTTGGCCGCATCGTGTTCCCCCAGTGTGTCACATGCCGCGACACTCACAGGTGAATGTGGTGGATGAGATGTTCCGCCCCTATGACGAAGGAAGAGCTTCCACTTGATGTTTTTTCGCACTAGAACCGGAATCAGACCACTACTACCCAGCCAAACTGGAAGGATGAAATGATGAGTAAGCCAACTCCCCAAGACGAGCAAAACCGGCAAATTGCCGAGGTTACTGCTAAAGCAAAAAAGCTCGGCATCTACGGCGAGGTTTCAATCTTCAAGGATAACTACGATACAGTACTACCAATGACTCTCGCTCAAGCCGTTCAGTCCGAAGATGAAGCAGACGGCGGATACGACTGGAGTCTCGGCAAGACCGTACGACGCACAAAGGAATAGGGAGCAAACTAAACGGGGACCGCTCGGAGGTGGCACCCCTAATCCCCCAGCCCCATTCCTCCCTCAATCGCACCCGCCCTTATTTGCTCGGACAACACCGACCTCCTTATGACAAAAAAAAGCGAGAGGGCAGTAATCAGAATGAAGTAAAACGCCTGCGGATCGGAAAAAGGTGCGATCGATCGCGCGACGCAGTTTTAATTACAAACAGAATCCCGAGCACTGGGTGGTGCAGTCCCAGATAGCCAGCGTGCTGACCGCCCCACTGCAAATTGTGATCACCAATCCGCGTTGTGCGCCATCATTTGCAGATGCTCACAAATGTGCGTCCCTGGCACGCTGGACCGAATCGAGCCGAACCCTCCCACGATACCACTTGCTCGCGTCCGGCTTAGGGTCAAACATTTCGTGGTGCACGGATCCGCCCGCGGCGAACAAAAGGATGCAACCCTTCGCACCACCGCTCTGACCCAAACCCGCGGGGCTCGACCGGGCATGCAGCAAACCCGGTAGATTCAGGCCAAAAGCGGAAAAGGCACCCGCCGTCAGAAATGTACGGCGATTAGCAAAGTCGAATTGGTCTTTGCTTGATCATCAAGTTCCCAGGAGCCGCACGCTCCATATTCGATGAACCACATTATACCCATGGCGATTCGGTCAGTAACACATTCAGTGCAAACGGATTTTTGAATTCACGATCAAACGATGGTTTCAGTCGCGCCGAACTGTATTGATCGGCATTACACAAACATCAAATTGCCCGTTGCATTCTGCAAAACAACCTCGTGGCATTGAAGAATGCCTTCTACGATGATTCATGTCTATGCGAGAATTTCATGAATAACATGACCGTGAACATCTGTCAGGCGACGGTCGATGCCGTTGTGACGGAACGTCAATCGAGTGTGATCGATACCGAGCAGGCGCAGAATGGTTGCGTGGAAATCGTAACACGTTGTCGCGCCTTGGGCGACTTTCCATGACCATTGATCACTTTCGCCATGCGCGACGCCGGGCTTGATGCCTGCGCCGGCGAACCATGAAACGAAAGTGCCACCATTGTGATCGCGACCATCGCCGCCTTGGGCGAATGGCATCCGGCCGAATTCCGTGGTCCAGATCAAAAGCGTGTCTTCGAGCAGTCCGCGCTGTTTCAGATCGCGCAACAGCGCGGCGGCGGGTTGGTCCATCGACCGCGCGATGAAGCTGAGTTCTTTGGGGATGCTTGTGTGGTTGTCCCAGTTGCTCGAACCGCCTCCGTGACCGCTCCAGACCTGGACGAACCGTACTCCGCGCTCGATCATCCGGCGTGCGAGCAAACAGTTTCGCGCGAAGTCAGCGGTCTCCTTTTGGTGCAGGCCGTAACCTTCCTTTGTCGCTTTGGTTTCGCCCGACAGATCGAGCAAATCCGGCGCGGCGAGTTGCAAGCGCGCGGCCAACTCGTAACTCTTGATGCGTGCCTCCAAGCGAGAATCATCAGGGCGCTCGGCGGCGTGCGCTACATTCAAATCGCGAAGCAACGCCAGACCATCCGCACGGCTCTTTGGCGTGACATGCTTCGCTGTCGCTGGCACGGATAGGTGCGTGATCGGTTGCGGAACGCTGGCTTTGACAACAGTCCCCTGGTGATTCGCTGGCAAAAATCCGCTGGAAAACGCGCTGCGTCCATTATATGGAAACCCACGCGAATCAGGCAGCACGACAAACGAGGGCACGTTTTCGGTGATGGAACCGAGACCGTAGGAAATCCACGCGCCCATCGTTGGAAATCCCGGCAAAAGGAAACCGGTGTTCTGCAAATACGTCGCCGGTCCGTGAACGTTGGACGGCGACTTCATCGCCATCAAAAACGCCATGTCGTCAACGCATTTGGCCAGATGTGGCAAGGCGCTACTGACGTAACGGCCGCACTGTCCATGTTGAGCCCAGGCGTACGGACTCTTCAACACCGAACCGGGCGTACTGATGCTCGCCTCGACACGTTCACCCGTTCCGGGATCAAACGGTTTTCCGTGGCGGGCGATCAACTCTGGTTTGTAATCGAACAGATCACACTGGCTCGCGCCGCCGTTCATAAACAGTTGGATGACACGTTTCGCCTTGGGAGGAAACTGCGGCGCAATCGGATCCGCGTGAAGTGAACTCGGCAACATCGACGCCACGGCAACGCCACCCAGGCCTGTCGCCATGTGCCCGAGGAAGTCGCGACGATTACTGGATGATCTGTTCATTGTGTTAGTCGATGTAAATGAATTCATTGCTGTTTAATAAAACGTGACACATGTTGGCCAGACCGTGCCGCTTGATGTATTCAGCAAAGACAGCGCCCTCTCGTGTATTCGATGATCGCTGCAACATGATGCGAAAAGCAGTGCCGACTTGATCGGACGGTTCATTGGTTGCCTTCGCGACTCGAGCTGCGATGTGCTCGCTTTGGCGAATGAGGAAAGCGTTGTTGAGCAGCGCGAGCGCCTGTAGCGCTGTGCTTGACGTTGTGCGGACTGGCGTCATCGCCCCGCCATCGGGGCAGTCGAGCGCCTCCATCAATGGATCAGGTGCAGTGCGAAACACGAAGCGGTAAATCGCGCGGCGATTATTTTCCGGCGAGTCAGGATCAAAGTGCTCGTAGTCGAGGAACGCTGGCGAACCGTCGGCGGGCATGAACGTGGATGCGACACCCTTGTGTTTGAACTGAACCACCGAGGGACCACCCATTTTCAGGTCGAGTCGATCACTCATTGCCAACGCCGCATCGCGCAACATTTCACCGGTCAGTCGTGTGCGATTCATGCGCCACAATAGGCGATTCCCTGAATCAATTTGCTGCCCCCGGCCCTGGCCCTGCGAACTTTGCCGGTATGTCGCGCTAGTGACAATCAAACGGTGCAGCGCTTTGAGCGAGCCCTTCGCATCATCACGAAACCAGACCGCGAGCCAGTCGAGCAATTCCGGATGGCTTGGCGTACCGCCCATTTTGCCGAAGTCGTTGGGCGTATTGCAAAGACCGTGGCCAAAGTGATAGTGCCACACCCTGTTCACAATGCTGCGCCAAGTGAGGACGTTGCGAGTATCCGTCAACCAACGTGCAAGTGCCGCGCGACGGAGTGATTCATCATCGACGTCGGCGATCTCCAGCGACCCGGCGAGTCCCGTCATACACGCCGTCGCTCCGGGGCTGATCAGTTCACCCGGTTTGTTAATGTCGCCGCGCACCAGCAGGTGGATGGGGCGCGGTTTCGGCGATGGTTTGAAACTGCCCGACGCAGCAAAGTCGCTCGTGGCGGCGTACACGAATTGTTGAGCGGGCAATGACGCCAACGCCTCATCAACTTTCTTGCTGACAACATAGAGCACTAACTCGCGCCGTTGCTGCGGTGTTTGCTTTTTTGCTGGTACGTTCAGGATCGAAGCGATTGCTGGCGGTATCACTTGTTGGCCCTTCGGAATCTTCGGCGCTGCATCTGCCGTGGCCCAAAGTCGAAACCTACCAATTTGATGTCCGGTCTTGCCATAAAACTCCAGTTGGATCGTCAGCGTTGTTCCACCATCGAAACCAACGGGTGCTTCTATTTCGAATACGGCGTCGTGTGACTTGTTGTATTGAGGATGAATGCTCCAGTAGCTGTTCGGCTTGCCATCGATCGTGTTCGCCACGATATCGCCACGGTCGGAATGGTCAGCCTGGACACGTGTGAATTTCAACGCCACCGGGTCTTTGGCTTCGCCGCGCGCGGACTGCGCGGTGGCTCGGAACTGCGACAGATGAAAGTTACCGTTGTCGTAACGACCCGGCCCGCCGTGGGGCAGACGTTTGTCGGGCAACACTTCAAGTCGAAGCGCACGAATGCCCTTGAGCGTTGTCTTTGTCGTGACGACAAACGTGTCTTTCTCCGGCCGTGCGCCGCTGACAAACCACGATCCGTCATCTTGTTTGGCGAACACCGTACCGGCCGCGCCGCTGGTACTTGCGACTTCGAGAGCCTGCCACTGTTCGGTCCGATCGGCGACTTCCCTCGCCAACGCAGCGATCCCGCTGGCGATCTCCGGCGAATCGAGCGCAGGCAACTTGCTGATATCCTTCGCGGAAACTGCTTTCTTTTGCGCCAACAGTTTTGTTCGTTGCGACTGAATTTCGGGATCAGTATCAAACGGTCGATCAGCTCTATCCACACCGGCGAAGACCGCCTGCAATCCGTAATACTCGCGCTGACGGACCGGATCGAACCGGTGATCGTGACAACGGGCGCAGTGAACCGTCAGGCTTGTGAACGTACTCATCACCGTGCTGACCATGTTGTCGCGATCAAGGTTTTGACCCATGCGATGATCAACTGTGTCCTCGCGGATCGTGGACATGAGGGTGTGATCCCACGGCCCGGCCGCAAGAAAACCCAGTGCCGCGGTGGCTTGTGGATCCTCGGGAAACAAGGCGTCACCCGCGACCTGTTCCGCAACGAATCGAGCGTAAGGTTTGTCATCGTTGAACGAACGGATGACGTAATCGCGATAAGGCCAGGCGTTGGGTCGATAGAAATCGTGATCGTTGCCATGTGTGTCGGCGTAGTGAGCGACGTCTAACCAATGACGTGCCCAATGTTCGCCATAGCGCAGGCTGGCGAGCAGGTGATCGACTGCTTTCTCGTACGCATTCGGCGAAGCATCAGCAAGAAATTGTTTCATCTGTTCAGCCGATGGCGGCAAACCGATCAAATCAAAAAAAACGCGCCGCAAAAGCGTCCTCTTGTCGGCGGGTGGCGCCGGCGTCAATTTTCGGCGCAACAGTTTGTCCAAAACGAACGCGTCAATCGGTGTTCTCACATGCTGTTGCCATTCGGCAGGAATGGAGGGTGGGCGAAGTCGAACTAATGGCGTATACGCCCAGTGCGTTGGCCACTTTGCACCGTCGGCAATCCATTTCTTCAAATGCGCAATTTGACGATCAGTCAACGGCGCACCTTTCGGCGGCATCCGCTCGTCGATATCTGCCGAGGTGACGCGCCGCAACAATTCGCTTTCGTGCGGATTCCCCTGTACGATCGCGCGATCACCTGATTTCAATGTTTTGGTTGCAGCCGCCAAATCGGTCAGTCGCAAACCACCTTTGGACTTATCACTTCCGTGACATTTCTAACAGTGTGCCGTAAGGATCGGCTGAATTTCACGCAAAAACTCGACGGCGTTGGCACTCGATTCCCGGGCCGACAGTCGCAATGCTGTAGCACCGACAAAGAACAGCGAAACCAGCATCTTGAGCAATTTGTAATTTGAGTTCATTCGCCCATGCATGCCGTCGAATCGGTATCAACTACACCAACAGCTCCTTGATGACATCGCCATAAACATCGGTGAGTCGGTAATCGCGGCCGTTAAAGCGATACGTGAGTCGTTCGTGGTCCATGCCCATGAGATGCAATAGTGTCGCATGGATGTCGTGAACGCTAGTGCGTTTTTCAATTATCTTGTATCCGAATTCGTCGGTCTTGCCGTAGTGAACTCCACCTTTGATTCCGCCACCGGCCAACCATGTGGTGAAGGCGTTTGGATTGTGATCGCGGCCGCGTGATCCCTGCGAGTCCGACGTGCGCCCGAACTCGCCGCCGCAAACAACAAGCGTAGAATCGAGCAACCCGCTCTGCTTCAGATCCGCCAGCAGAGCCGCGATGGGTTGATCGACTTCGCCCCCAAGTTTCGAATGATTCTTGTGAATGTCTTTATGACCGTCCCAGCTTTCCGCGTCGCCGGTGCCGCCGCTGTAAATCTGAATGAAGCGCACGCCTCGTTCGACCATCCGGCGAGCCATCAGACATTGCCGACCAAAGTGGGCGCACTTTTTGTTGTCCAGCCCATACGACTTGCGCGTCGCTTCCGTTTCCTTTGTGACATTCAGCACTTCCGGCGCGGACATCTGCATGCGAAAAGCCAACTCGAACGATTCGATCCGAGCTGACAGGTCGGCTTCATCGGCGTACTTCTTCTGGTGTTCGCCGTTCGATGCCTTCACGAGATCCAAAAGTCGGCGCTGCTGCGTCGCCGATTGACTGGAACGACGAAACAGATTGTCGATCGCGGGGTTCGCATTATTCAACGGTGTGCCCTGATAAACGCCCGGCAGAAACCCAGCGCCCCAGTTGAGTGCCTTCCCCTTTGGCAGGCCACGACCCAACGCATCGGTCATCACCACGAAACCCGGCATATTTTCGTTTACACTTCCAAGCCCGTAAGTGATCCACGAACCAACGCACGGAAACCCCATCCGATTCAATCCGGTGTTCAGTTGGAACAGGGCCGGCGAGTGATTGTTCGATTCGGTATAGCACGAATGGATGAACGCCATTTTATCGACGTGATTGGCGAGGTTCGGAAAAATTTCCGAAACCCACGCGCACGACTGACCATGTTTCGCAAATTTGAATGGCGACTTCAGCAACGTACCGGTAGTCGCAAAGAAACCCGTCTTGCGATCCGCACCGTCGAGCTTCTGACCATCGCGCTTCTGCAATTCCGGTTTATAGTCCCACGTGTCGATATGGCTGGGCCCGCCGTTCATTAACAACCAAATCACCGATTTCGCTTTCGGTTCGAAGTGAGGTTGACGCGGTGCGAGCGGGCGAATCGATTTCGTTTCGCTGCTCACAGCTTGCGACTGAGCCAGTCCCTGCTGTTCCAACAATCCAGCGAGTGCAAGTGAACCGAATCCCATGCCGCCGTAACGCAACATTTCCCGGCGCGATGGAAATCCAGCCTGTCCTGTTTCAGAGAATAGATTCATGGCTGCATCACTCAATATAAAAGAATTCGTTCATGCACATCAGCGATTGGCAAAAGTCATCCAGCGCCAGTGATCGCGATTCATCCTTGCTGTGTTCCGATTGATAGTCGGCGCTTTGTCCCTTGATAAACGATCGCATCCTGGCCAGTTGTTCGTGGGTCGGTTTGCGCGACAGCGGGATGCTCCGCCCCAAGCTTCTTGAGTCGTATCGCCAAGGCTTTCTCGTAGTACTTAAGTGCCTTGTCGTATTCGCCCTTGCTGCGGTAGGCTAAACCGATGTTGTTGTAGCTCGTGCCGACGCGGGGATGCTCCACCCCAAGCTTCTTGAGTTGTATCGCCAAGTCCTTCTCGTAGTACCCGATCGCCTTGTCGTATTCGCCCTTGTTGCCGTAGGCTAGACCGAGCGTATTGTATGCAAAACCTCTATCGTTATCCGTTAGCGCGTGAATAGCGACTTCGGTGGCGTATTCTATGGTCTTGTCGTTCTCTTGAAGCGCGTTGGATATATTGGCGAGGACTCGCAAGTACTCCACGCGCTTGGTCTTGTCCTTGACCTCCAGTCGTTCAAAGGCGGCGTAAGCGCGGGTCATGCTTGCTCTCGCCTCGCGGTATTTGCCTTTGACGTAAAAGTCTGCCGCTTCTTGGGCAAGGCGATCAATGTCTTCGGCATTCTGCGCGTTCGCCGATACCGCAAGAAAGCCAAGAGACAGTAAGGCGAAAAGAACTGATCGGGGAGTGTTCATCTATCCAACCCTACGCCTCCGCCCGCATCGGTCAACCCCATCATCGCCTCAGTCTATCTTGAAAGTCTGTCTGCATTTCGGGTAAGTGGGGCAACCCCAGAAGCTTGCCGCTACTTCAGACCGTCTATCCACCCTTGCACAGCCTTCGTGTTCGGGTGCTGTGTCCCTAGCTTCTTGAGATAGATCGCCTTCGCCTTGAGCAGATAATCCATTGCCATTTTCTTGTCGGCTTTCTTCCGTGAGCCAAAAAAGCCTCTCTTCAAGTTTGCGTAAATTGCTCCGATGTTGAAGTAGGTGTCGCCGACGTCGGGATGCTCCGCCCCAAGCGTCTTGAGTCGTATCGCCAAGGATTTCTCGTGGTAGCCAAGAGCCTTGTCGTATTCGCCCTTGTTGGAGTAGGCTACTCCGATGTTGTTGTAGGTCATACCGACTGATGGATGTTCCGCCCCAAATGCCTTGATTCTTATCTCCAAGGATTTCTCGTGGTAGCCAAGAGCCTTGTCGTACTCGCCTTTTTTTTGGCAGACTGCACCGAGGTTGTTGTAGCTCGTG
>JAQBZB010000011.1 GCA_027622275.1 Planctomycetota bacterium
CGGCGGGAGCCTCGCCCTCCCCAAACCGCAATTCCGACACTTGTTGTTACTTGAGCGAACTGAGATACGATAGCAGGTCGGCAACTTGCTGAGCCGTCATGTCGCGGAGCAGCAACTCCGGCATCAGGGACTGCCGCTGTGGGACGAGTTGTTCAATCTTCGAAGTGGAAATGCGAATCAATTTGTCCTCCGCGTCCTTGAGCACAACCTCGTTGTCGTCACGATGCACCAAGAGTCCCGTCAGTAAGCGGCCGTCGTCGATCTCGGCGAGATACGTGACGTACTTGGGATCGATCAGCTTCGATGGTTCGAGGATGCTTTCCAGCAGCTGAGCGGGGGTGAGTTTCTTGCCGATTGCGGTCAGTTCCGGTCCAACCTCTTTGCCTTCCTTGTGGATACGGTGGCAGTTCTTGCACGAGACACCGGCGGTCTCAAAGAACACCTGCTTGCCGCGCACCGGATCGTTCGGCAGCGAGAGAATCTGTTCCGGTTGCACGACGCTTCCCAGCCGCTTGATGCGCTCGTCAGCCGGAAGGAAACGCTCGAACAAGTCGCGGATGCTCACGACGTTGTGCCGGGCTGCCCGTTGGACGACCACTGACACTGCGGGCACGGGCAGTTCGTGGTGATCGACGGATCGCAGCAGCAGCAAAGCACCGCTGGTCGACAACAGCAGGCGGTCCACGATCTCCGCTTGGTCCGTCGCACTTTCACTCGCCTGCAATCGCTCCAAATCGGCTGCCTCCTCGCCTCGTAGTTTCGCCGCGGCTTCGTTGCCGACGACTTCATCTCCGGCGTCATGCGGCATCTGTCGAATCCATTCGTAGATCAACTCGACGCCGTCACGGTCCACTTCCGACGACCCGATGTGTGGCATCCGCCCGCCGCCGAGCTTCGCCATGCGGTACAGCAGCACCGATCGAAACGGATCGCCGGGAGCGATGACTTGAGCGGCGTGGATGCCGAACGTGCCTTGCGAGGGGCGCGCTCCGACCATATTCGTTTTGTCCAACGGCAAGTCGTAGTGCATGTGCGAGAGGACCGAACCGCCGGCGTGCATGCGGTGACAGTGAGCGCAGTTCGTCTGCAAATAGGCGCGAGCCCGACCGTCCTGATCGGCGGACGGATCTCGCGGATTGGCAAGGCGCGGCCGCTCCTCGTTCGGAATTGGCGTCTCGAAGATCTTGATGTGCGCCAACGTGTCGATCTGCGAGGCCGATCCGCCCGCGTAGTCATGTTCCTTGTTCAACTGCGGCGTGATAAACCCCAATGCAAACCCGGACCACGGGTTGTGACATCGCTGACACTCGGCGCGGCCGGAGAATCGCCACGTCTGCCGACGTCTTCCATCGGGAGCGTTCGCGTCCACGATGTCGAAGGTCCGTTCCGCGCCGGCGGCATCGAGTAGCACTGCGTCCGATTGCTCGTCGTTCCATTGATAGGTGTAGGGCTGCCAGTCGATGCCGTCGAAGTGCAGGATCTGCGTCTCGATCTTGCGTCGGATGGTTGGGTTGCCGTGCTGGATGTCGAGCGACAGAGTCTTCGCGAACACCGAGTCTTTCGGAAACTCCCACTTCGCGCCGGCGGACTTGATCGATAGTTCGTTCGGCACGGCGATCAGTCGCTCGGCCACGGCATGGTCGGACCACGGTTCCGCGTTGATCGAGTAGGGAACGACTCCCGGTGCCGGTGCTTGATCGGCGACCGATGCGAACAAGCCGGTCTCGCTCAGCTTTCGCGGAAACGTCGCGCTCAGGTCGGGTTGCGAGTTCGGCACGAGGCGGTGAATCGTTCCGGCCGCGTGATCCAGCACGTAAAACTCGCCATCGTGGTCCTCGCCGAATCCCACCACTCGGTGCGTCGTGTCGGCCAGTTCTCGATGGTCGACAACTTCTCCATTCTCGTAGCGGAAGCCCCAGAATTTTCCCGTGTCGTAGTCGCTGTAGATGTGCGTCCCGTGGAGTTCCTTCAGCCGCGACCCGTAATACGTCAGCCCATCGGTGATGGACGAGGACTCCGAGTGGGGAACATCGATCGTCGGCGGCAGGATGGGAGTCGGTCCGCGAGCCCATTCCGGATTGGTTGACTGCCGGCCTTCCATCACGCTCCAGCCGTAGTTGCCGCCGCGCTCGACGCGATCGAGCATTTCCCACAACTCCCAGCCCACATCGCCAACCCACAGGTCGCCCGTCTTACGATCAATGCTCATCCGCCACGGATTGCGAAAGCCGTACGCCCAAATCTCGCCTCGCGCCCCATCCAAACCAACGAACGGATTGTCCGCCGGAATGCGGTAGTGCTTTCCGTCGTCCGCGTGATCGACGTCGATCCGCAGGATGCACGACAACAAGTTGCTGATGTCCTGCCCTCCGCGAAGCGAGTCCGGTGGGTTTGGCCCGGAACCGTCGCCCGTGGAAATATACAAACAGCCGTCGAGTCCAAACTTCAAACAGCAGCCGTTATGACCGCCGGAGAGCCAGGTGATAATCGTCGTCTCGCTGGCCGGGTCGATGGTCGGCGGGTCGGTGTCCGTCACGCGAAACCGCGCGATGTGCGTTCCATCTTCGAGATTTGCCGCCTTGATGTAGCACACGTAGCAGTATCGATTCGTCTGGAAGTCAGGATGAAACGCGAGCGCATAAACGGCCTGCACTCCCGCGATGTCTTTGGCAAGGTCAACCACCGAGTCAGCGGCCGCCACGTCCGGCTCGTTCGGAAACGAGAAGATCTTGCCCGACTGCTCGACGACGAACAGCCGATCGCTGCCCGGTGCCGTTGTGATGTCGAGGCACTGGTTGAACTTGAGCGCGGGAAAGACTCGCTCGGTGACGTACGGCAGCGGCAGTTCGGGCGAGCCGGTGATCCGCGACGTCGTCCACGCCACCCGCTTCTCGATACCGACCTTCGGCGGGTCAGCCAGCGCGCTGCGTCGCGTCGCCGCGAGGACCACGGAAACCAACACCAGTGCGGCGATGAATCGCGAGATTCTTATTGTTGCCAAGTGAAGCATGTGATCAACTCTTTCAATAAGTATTCCAGGTACTTCAAACGTGAGTCCGTTGGATTGGGAGGGCGAGGCTCCCACCGAGCCGCGCCGTGCAAAAGTCACGGCTCGGCGGGAGCCTCGCCCTCCCGTTGATGTCAATGTCACGTCCCAATCTTTCGCGCGGCGCGTTGATATCAGCCTGTCAAGTCACGGAGGACTTCGAACGGCGGTTCGTAAGCCTGTTCGCCGCCTTCGCGTGACGTGAAGAAGTTGAACAAGTAGACGCCGTCGGCTCCAGTCTTGATAAGCTGCGCCGCCGCGTCGCGATACTGGTCGGCGGTGAGATTCTTCATTCCGCCCCCCTTCGTGCATTCGATGCCGCCGTAGACCGGGACCGTCGTGATGGCCTGCTTCCACAAGGCGATGGGGAGATCGCCGCGCTCGTGCAGGAACTCAGAGATCGCCACGAAATCGACCCAGCCGTGCTTCACCCAAGCGGGCACGTCGCAACCGAGTTGCCGCGCGGTCTCGGGCGTCGGGGGAGTGCGGCCATAGTTTGACGGCGGGCGCACCGAGAGCACTAGTCGCCGACCGCGTTCGCGCCCCGCGTCGTCGAGCATTTTGCGAACTCGCTCAACCAACGAGTTCATCTTGGCGACGCGCTCGTCGGTCGAGCCGTCTTTGAAGAACGTCGGGAAGCGGTTGAAGTCGAGTTCGATGCCGTCGCTGTCATAGCGCCGGACGGCTTCCTCGATCAGCCGAAACGTGTAGTCGCGGACCTCGTCGCGTCCAAAGTCCAGCGCTCCCTTGCCACGATACTGCTCGGTCCCCAGCCGCCAGTCGGGATGGTCCGCCAGAAACTGGGTCCGCAGAAAGTCGTTGCCGTGATCGTCGTTCATGCGAAACGTGAGCAGCGCTTCACGGCCGCGCCGTTTCGTTTCGGCCAGCATGATCGCATACGGATCGACACCCGCGTCAAAGAACGCTTTCAGGTTCTCGAACCGCTGCTTCTCCGACGCCGGCCACATCGCCCGCTCGTCGGGAGTCGACAACGTTCCGCGCATTGTGCCGACCTTGGTCGGGTAGTACATGACCTGGGCATTGATGCAGACCAACACCGTATCGACGCGGCTGCCGTCGTAGGCGACCTCTTGGATCAACCGCTTCACGTCGTCGACATTCACCGCCACGGGCCCCTTGCCGCCCGCCTTCGTCGACAAACACGAATCGCCATCGAAGTTGTAGAGCACGCGCCGCGTTCGTTGCGGCTGATCGGCTCCCTCAGCCAACGACGTCACCGACGCCCCCAACAACAACGTGAGCACGAACCAGAGAGCACTGCGATGATGGATACTCATGCGGATCATGTGCCACACTCCTTGATGGAATCACGGGGCATTCCCGCGATCTTCAATTGGGTTCGGAACCGTTTGTGTTTTTCTGGCTCGTTCAAGGTTTGAGCATAATCGTTCCCCGGCGAGTTGGCGAGAACTCAGCTTCCGTGAGAATGTCGCTGATCGAAGACTTGCACGAACGCGGACTGAACCGCAATGTGCTCGTGGTCGTGTGGGGCGAATTCGGTCGCACTCCCAAGATCAACGCCAACGCCGGCCGAGACCATTGGGGCAACGTGCAGAGCGTGCTGCTGGCGGGCGAAAATTATCGCCACGGCCAGGTCATCGGCTCGTCGAATGCCAGGGCCGAAGTCCCCAAAGACCGCCCGCTGTGGCCGTACGACGTCGTCGCGACCATCTACGACCACTTGGGCATCGACCCCCACCAAACTCCGCTGACTCCCTCCGACCGAACCGTTCCACTCCTGGCAAAAGGCGAAGTCATCCGCGAGTTGCTGTGACCGTTGATACGAATTCCGCAAAGGTGGATTTCTTCAACTATGATCGCCGCCGCTCGAAGAAAGCCCGCATGCGCGGGACGGACGTCTCCGTGACCATTGGCGAGCAGACATTTCACTGCGGGGTGCCAGTCCCAACGATGTGGCCGCGTTCAGACCAAAGCGAACTACTGAGTGGCCCCTTGTAAATCTACTATTACACGATATCGTGTAATTCATGAGCACATCAGCCACACCATTCCAACTGCCCGTCTTTCCGCCACAGCCGCCAGTCGATGAGCGTCCGTTGCTCACGCCGGAACAAGCCACCGAGCTGATGCGGTTGTTCAAAATTTTCGCGAACGACACGCGACTGCGGCTGCTGCACGCGCTGGTGCGCGAAGGCGAGATGCGGGTCGGCGACCTGGCCGAAGCAGTCGGAATGAAGCCGCAGGCGGTGTCGAACCAACTCCAGCGGCTGGTGGACCGACGTATCCTCGGCTCCCGGCGCAATGGCACCAACATTTACCACCGCGTCATTGATCCGTGCGTGTCCGTGTTGCTCGAACGTGGACTGTGTTTGATCGAATGCTGCCCCGAACAGGAGGGAGATCACGAATGAGAACCGGCTGCCGAATTTGCTTCGTCGGATGGATTTCCTTCGTCGTGTGTGCCGTGCTCTTGGCCGTCAACGCGACCGCGCGAGGGATCGGAACGGGATCGACCCGCGAAGCGGCAGAGAAAGCCGATGAGAAGGGCGTCGCCGCGGTCGATTACACGAAATTGGCGCGCAGCCTGGTGCGTTATCCCCACAATCCCGTGATCAAGGTTGGGGAAAAAGGGATGTGGGACGACCAGACACTGGGTTGTTTCGCCGTGCTCGATGACGGCGACCAATTTTACTTCTACTCCGATGGGACTCAGCACGGCAAACCCAAGAACCTCGGAATGGCCACCTCGAAAGACGGCATGACCTGGAAGAAATACGAGAAGAACCCGCTGTTCCCCGGCAGCATGTCGCACGCGATCAAGGTCGGCCGCACGTTTCGCTTGTATTACCCGCACGCGGGCGGATTGCAGATGAGAACCTCGCCCGACGGATTCCACTGGGGCGAACCAAGGAAAGTCTTGGAAGGCCACCTGGACCCGTGTGTGATCCGCGTCGCCGAAAACAAATTCCACTTGTATTACTGCGACGGTGGGCGAAAGACGATCGACGAAAAGCCAGTCTGGGAGTTCAAGAACTACCTAGCCACGTCCAAAGACGGAATCGCGTGGCAGAACGAACCGGAGCCGGTCCTGCCGCTCGGGCCGGAAGGCAGTTGGGACTCGCGGTCGCACGCCGGCCCATGCGTGCTGAATCTCGAAGACGGCTTTCATATGTGGTCTCTCGGCAGCGGCGAGTACAAGGGCAAGACGGCGTGGCGAATCGGACACGCCACGTCGCCGGACGGCCTGAAGTGGACCAAGACCGCTCAAGAGCCGGTCCTCGACATTGGTCCGTTCTACATCACGCATTTCACCGGGCCGAGGAGAACATCCCATGAAAAAAGCACGCCTGACGATTCTGGCCCTCGCGTGTCTGGCAGTTGAGTTCGCAGCGGTGGCGATCGCCGCCGACGTTCCCTCGCTGGCCAAATCGCCGTTCAACAGGAAGCAGGCGCGAGAGTCTCAACAACAGTGGGCCAAGCAGATCGGCAAGGAGCTTGTCTACACGAATTCCATTGGGATGAAACTGGCCTTGCTGCCGCCGGGTGAGTTCACGATGGGACGCACCGAGGAGCAGCTCGATGAATTGCTCAAAGTGATCGATGCCGATCCGGAGATGAAGAAAAATCGCGGGGGGCAGATTACCTGGTCGATGCTGATGATGCCCGCGCATCGCGTGCGGCTCACCAAGCCGTTTTACATGGGCACGACCGAGGTGACCGTCGCCCAGTTCCGCGCGTTCGCCGAAGCGAGCGGCTACCAGACCGAAGCGGAACAGGGCCTGAACGCGGGCGTGCCTTACAAGGGCGGGCGGCCGATCTCCACCTGGCGCAAACCGATGGCTTGGCGGACGAATTACACGCAAGCCGACGACGAGCCAGTCATCCACCTGTGCTGGAACGATTGCGTCGCGTTTTGCGAATGGCTCAGCGAGAAAGAGGGCGTCCAGTACGGTCTGCCGACGGAAGCCGAGTGGGAATACGCCTGCCGCGCGGGGACGGCGACGCCGTGGAGCTTTGGCGGATATGAGGACGCGGAGCGGCTCGGCCGGCAGCACGCCGTCTGGTCCGATACGGTCCAGAAGTTCGACGTGCCGCAGCGCGTCGCCCAGCGGCAGCCGAACGCCTTTGGCCTGTACGACATGCACGGCAACATGTGGGAGTACGTCGCCGATTGGTGGCACCGCTATTCGTACAAGGAGTCGCCGTTGAACGATCCGACCGGCCCGGCCGTGCAGAGCGAGAAGAACGACCAGCGGCGGATCATCCGCGGCAGCTCGTTCGACTGGGGCCGCTGGGGCGGCGATTCCGCGTATCGGATGCGGATCACGCAGCGGTCGAATCAGCACCCGCACATGAGCTTCCGAGTGGCGATGCGGATCAAGGATGTCCAAGGCGTCCCTGCGGCGGTCGATCTCGATGAAGAGCGACGCCAGAAGCCGCGAGATCCCGGCGCGGACTCGCCAGAAGTCGTCGCCGCTCTGAAAGCCGGCACCGAGCAAGTTCCGTCCGGCGGCGAGAAGCTGCCAAAGGAACTCGCGATTGAACTGAGCGACGGCGCGAAAATGCAATTCGTGCTCATCCCCGCTGGGTCGTTCGCGATGGGTTCGGCGGACGGCGATCGTGACGAGCGGCCGCGGCACCGCGTCGTGATTTCAAAACCGTTTTACATGGCCCGGCATGAGGTGACGCAGAGTCAGTGGGAAGCCCTGATGGGCAAGCACCCGTATCTGGCGGAACTGACGGCCGGGGGCGATCACGAAATGTCCGGCCCGACAAAAGCGATGAATATGCTGAGCTGGAACGACTGCCAAAAGTTTGTCGCGGCGTTGCAAGAGAAAGTCGCCGTCTCGCTCCGCAAGACGAAGCCTCATCGCGCGGGGCGTGATGGCTACTTCGCGCTGCCAACCGAAGCGCAATGGGAATACGCCTGCCGCGCCGGCAGCACGACGGAATTTCACTTTGGCAAAGACGAGTCGCAACTGGGCGAGTATGCCTTCTACCAAGGCAACATGAACTGGCCCGGCCAGCCCGGCTTTCGCGGCAAGGCGTTTTACCACGACGTGGCGCAGAAAAAGCCGAACGCTTTCGGACTGTACGACATGCACGGCGGCGTGTGGGAATGGTGCGCGGATCGGTACGACGCGGACTACTATTTCGACTCGCCGCTGGTCGATCCGACCGGACCGGCGCAGGGCCGCTTCCGTGTGCTGCGCGGCGGCTCTTGGTTCCGCTACGCCAAGTACGCCCGCAGTTCGTATCGCAAGTTCTTCCACCCCGAAAGCGACGGCGACGGCGTGACCGCCTACATCAACGACTTTGGCTGCCGAGTCGCCATCAACCTCCCTGCGACCGAAAAGACGCAACCCTGAACTTGAGACTGCCGAGCGTCGTTACCAGATTCTGAACAGGAGACCGATCATGATCATTCGACTGAGCCTCGCTGCCGCAATCTTGCTGGCTGGTGCGTCGGGGCGTGTCTTTGCTGGTACGGTTCATGTGCCAAAGGATCACACGGCAATTCAGGCGGCGATCGACGCGGCTATGTCTGGCGACACAGTGCTGGTTGCCGTGGGAACGTATCGCGAGCGGCTGCGACTGAAAGACGGCGTGACGCTGCGGAGCGCCGGCGACGATGCGAAGGGGAAGCTCGGTCTGAAGCGGGCCGAGTCAACGATCATCGAAGGCGGCGGCAAGGAGGGCGACGGGCCGGGGGTTGCGATGGCTGAAGGTGCAACTTTCGATGGTTTCACCGTCACCAATGTCGGCGTCTATGACGATGCCGAATGGAACAAGCATCATGCGACGCAGGGGAACGATCAGCCGCACGAGCACATCGGGCAGCCGGGTACAGCCGGAATCGGCGTGATCGGCGTCACCTGCACGATCAAGAACAACATCGTGCATCACATCGGGTATTCCGGCATCGCGATCCAGGGAGCCGATGGCAAACACTGTGCTCCACATGTCCTGCACAACGTCTGTTATCGCAACATGGGTGGCGGCATTGGTTCGATGCGCGGCTCGACCGCGATCATTGAGGGAAACACTTGCTTTCAGAATTTCTACGCGGGCATCGGCCACGAGGGAGCCAGTCCGCTCGTGATTCGCAACACCTGCTACGAAAACATCCGCGCCGGGATCGGCATCAGCGAGGGAGCGAAACCGGTCGTGCGCGGCAACAAGTGCTACCGCAATCGCCGCGCGGGGATTGGCACTCGGACCGGACACGATACCAGTCCGATCATCGAAGAGAACGATTGTTACGAGAACGACATGGCCGGCATCGGCAGCGAAGAAGAAAGCACTCCGCTGATCCGCAATAACCGGTGCTACGACAACACTCTGGCCGGCATTGGCAGCCGCGATCAGGCTCGGCCGGTGATCGTCGGTAACAAGTGCTTCCGCAACAAGCAGTCTGGTATCGGCAGCGAAGGTGGCGCTCGGTCACTGATCACCGACAACGAATGCTACGAAAACGAAACCGCAGGCATCGGCCAACGCGGTGACGCACAGACCACGTTGATCGGCAATCATGTGCATCACAACAAAGCGGCCGGACTCGGTTTTGACGAGTGTCGCGCTGGCCGATCGGAAGTCGTCAACAACCGCGTGATCGATAACGACAAAGTCGCCGTCGGCATTCATTCCGGCTGGAAGGTGCGGCTGGTCGGCAATGAGTTGTCTCGCAAAGACGGGCTGCCTCCGATCGTGATGGTCTTCAAGGGGGCCGAAGCCGACTTCGCCAGCAACGCGATTCGAGGCAGCGGCGTCGCAGGTATCCGAGTCGAAGGGATCATCCGCGTGACGAGCAACACGTTTGATTGCCCCGCGCTCCGCGAGGGAGGCGGCCCGCCGCAATTCGCCGTCTGGGGTCTGCCCGGCTCCGACGTTGTCTTCAGCAGCAACACGGTCCACGGCTGGCGGCACGCGCTCTCGGCGGAGAAGGCGACCGTCACGGCCTGCGACAACCGGATCGCCAACTACGGGTCCGTGGGGATCAAGATCGATCAACCGATCGGCACGCCCGTAGTCGTCGGCAACGTGTTTGAGAGCGAGCGCGAGCGTGTGGGAGTCGCCATCACCGGTGGCACTGGAATCGTGGACAACAACCGCGTTGAGAAACCCAAGCCGACTGGCTCGAAAGACACCGACGCAAGCAAATAAGGAACACCTCATGTTGACTGAACCAAGAATGCCCCGACATCGAGCCCTCGTTAAGACGGCCCTGCTGCTGGGCTGCGTCCTGATGGCGAACAGCTCCGTGGTCCGTGCCGAACCACCAAAACAAGAGACCGAGCCGAACAAGCAGACGTACTTGCTCTCGTGTCGGAGCGGCGATGCGGCCATCGAGATCAAGATCGTCGATCGAGCGGACATCAAACAAGAACTGCTCGTGGACATCGCCGGCGTGCGGTTGTGGGTGGACAATGCCGAGTCGCTGCAGCGGATTCGCAATCGCGTCTCCAACGCGGCGGCAGCCCGGCGGCTCGTGGCCGACGATGTGGACAAGACGCTCCGTGAGACCGGTATTCTTCCGGACGCGACTCCCGTACGCGGCGAGGAAGGCAAAAAGCTTGGCACCGAGAACATGGTGCGGATCAAGGCGGGTGAGTTCACTCGGCCGGGCGAGTTCTGGGATTCGACCGGCGGCGGACTCAACGAAAGGCCGTCGCGCGGTGACAAGTACCGCGTGCGCGTGGTGGCGTTTTACATCGACAAGTTCAAGGTCACCAACGAGGACTATTGCAAGTTTCTCAACGACGGCAACGAGAGCTACGCGACGCCCTGGAATCTGCGGATCGCGCGCGCGGTGCTGGGCTCTCACGTCGGCAAGTTTGTGGCGGCCGATCGGTCGCTGGCGAAGAACCCGGTCGTGTTGGTGAATTGGTATCAAGCCAAAGGCTACGCGGCGTGGGCGGGCAAACGGTTGCCGACCGAGGCCGAATGGGAGTTCGCCGCCGGCGGTTCCGAAGGTCGCACGTATCCGTGGGGCAATGAACCACCTGACCAAACGCGGGCCGACTTTCCCGTGCAACACAAGCACACGGTTCCGGTCGATTGGTTTCCGAAGGGAGCGACTCCCGAAGGCGTGTATCAACTGGCGGGCAACTCCGCCGAATGGTGCGCCGACTTCTTCGACACGGCTTCGTATGCCAAAGCGCCTGCCGACGGCGTGCTGATCAACCCGAAAGGTCCGGAGCAGGGTTTCGATCCGAACTCGTGGTACAAGTTCCGCGTGATGTTCAAAGGCTGGTGCAAAGGGAATCGAGCCGATCTCCTGACCTGCACGAAGCGTCACGGCCGCCCGCCGTTCGAGGACGCCGACGCGGGCGTCAGTTTTCGCTGCGTCAAAGGCTGCAACTGAGACTGAAATCTCCCGGCATCGGTTCGATGCCACAGTTCTGCGTCCCGGACAGCCGATTTCGACTCCGGAGCGTTGAAGCCGTGAAATGACGACACGCTCGCTGATCGCTGCACACCTAGGTTCCAGGGAAAGAACCACGACTGATCGTTCGAGTTCCCCGACGCAGCAGGTCTCCGAATGGCTGTCGCGATTTGGTGCGGCGCTGGATCGGCGGGATTGGTCCGCCGTGGCGGAACTGTTTTGCGACGAGTGCTACTGGCGCGATTTGATCGCCTTCACCTGGAACATCAAAACTCTGAATGGCAAAGACGACATTCAGACCATGTTGGCCGCGACGATTTCTGACGTGCAGCCCTGTCGCTGGCAGATCGCGGGAGAGGCGACCGACGAGAACGGCGTGATATCCGGCTGGTTTACTTTTGAGACCGCAGTCGCGAGGGGAAAAGGATATCTGCGTTTGAGAGCCGGCAAATGTTGGACGCTCACCACGATGACGGAACTCAAGAGTTTCGAAGAGAAACGAGGAGCGACTCGCAGTCTCGGAACGCAGCACGGCGTCTTCAAGAATCGGAAAACCTGGCTGGAGCGAAAGACTTAGGAAGAAGCGGAATTGGGTGATGTCACTCAACCCTACTGCGTCATCATCGGCGGCGGACAAGGCGGCATCGGACTGGCGGCCAGACTGAAACGCTTGGAAGTGCCGACGATCATTATTGAAAAGAATCATCGCACCGGCGATTCGTGGCGGCAGCGCTACAAGTCGCTCTGTCTGCACGACCCCGTGTGGTACGACCACCTGCCCTACCTGCCGTTTCCCGACCATTGGCCGGTGTTCTCGCCGAAGGACAAGATCGGCGATTGGTTGGAGATGTATGCCAAAGTCATGGAGTTGAACTATTGGCATTCCACCGAATGTCGCAGCGCTCAATATCACGCAGACACAAAAGACTGGACGGTGACCGTCGATCGTGAAGGGAAGACGGTCGTACTGCGGCCCAAACACCTGGTCCTGGCGACGGGCATGTCGGGCATGCCGAATGTCCCGCAGATCCCCGGGGCCGAGACGTTCCGCGGAACGCAACAGCATTCCAGTCAATTCCGCGGCACCGACGACTACGGCGGCAAAAAGTGCGTCGTCCTGGGCTCGAACAATTCGGCTCACGACATCTGCGCCGCTTTGTGGGAACAGGATGCGGACGTCACGATGATCCAACGCTCCTCGACGCATGTCGCGAGGTCCGACTCGCTGATGGAACTGGCATTAGGCAGCCTGTATTCGGAGTAAGCCGTCCAAGCGGGCATCACCACCGACACCGCCGACTTGCTGTTTGCCTCCATTCCCGATCGGATCATGGCCGACTTCCATCGACCCATCTACCAGGAGATCGCCAAGCGAGACGCCGACCTGTATCAGCGTCTCGAACGGGCGGGGTTCCTGCTGGATTTCGGGGACGATGGCTCGGGGCTGTTCATGAAATACCTGCGGCGAGGATCCGGCTATTACATCGACGTGCGAGCTTCCGATCTGATTGCCGACGGCCGGATCAAACTGCACAGCGGCGTCAACATCGAGCGAATCCAGGCGGAGTCCGTGGTGCTGACGGACGGCACCGTCTTGCCGGCCGACTTAATCGTCTATGCCACGGGCTACGGCTCGATGAACGGTTGGCCGGCCCGGCTCATCTCGCAGGAAGTCGCCGACCGAGTGGGCAAGTGCTGGGGCTTAGGCTCCGCCACCACGAAAGACCCCGGTCCCTGGGAAGGGGAATTGCGCAACATGTGGAAGCCAGCACAGCATCCAGCGCTGTGGTTTCATGGCGGCAATTTGCATCAATCGCGTCATTACTCCCTGTATTTAGCGCTGCAGCTCAAGGCGCGACAGGCAGGACTTCCCACTCCCGTCTATGGGATCAGCGAAGTCCACCACCGGGCGTAGTAGCTCTTAACGCTCCTCGTTCCTGACAGGCAACCTGAGTCGATGGCTCACCCCGGCCGCGGGCCCCCGGGGTTGATGCCGGTGGGTTGAGGCATATCTTCGGTGATGATCTTCCAGGATGCTCCCATCTCGCGCATCGCGTGAAAATCGCTGGGCTGGTACATGACATTCAGGTGCGGCGTGGGGAGCAGTTTGTGTTGCTCGAAACGCGAGTCCATCGCGGCGGCGAGCATTCCGGTCACAAGAAGCGTGCGTTCGACGGGATACGGAGCTTGCGAGCGGCGAATGTGCGTTTGAATCGCGTGCGACAGCGCTTTGAACAGATTCCGGTTCTCCCACGGACCCACATAGAAGCTGGTCGCCAGCGGTTCTGTTTTTCCTGCGAGTCGGCAGGCGAAGCACCAACGTGTTGAAGCCTTGCCCATACGCAGAACGGTTCCTCGCAGGCCATCGCGGTACTTGATCAGGATGGCATGCACCGGATGTTGCTTGCCGTCCGCTGGCTCGACAAAGTCCTGGAGTCGACCGACGTCTTTGCCCGCCTGTGCCTGCATCGCGGCTTTGGCCAGCGCGTAGCTCCATCGTCCGTCGGCAGCTGCTTGCCAAACGGCGTCCCCTGCGAGCAATTGAATCTCGCTGACCCCCGTCTCGCCTCCGCGTCGCGCCTCGACCATGGATTGAAGCACTTCCAGGCTGTGGAAGTCGTAGACCTCGGGCGGGCCGCTGTGGATCGAGACCGCCTCTTCAATCACCGCCCTGTCCGGCAATTCCAACGGCGGACGACGCTGAGCCAACGGCACCGAGCTACCCGCCATGAACGGAATCTTGAGTTCTCGCGCAACTTGCACCATCTCGTCGGCCCAGTCCCAGCGATACGACAGGTGTTTGTCGCTAAACAGCGGGACGACGCGGCCGCTCTGGCGAAACACCATGACGATTTCGTCGAAGAAGCGTTTCCGCGGGTACATTTTCACCCCGTGATCGGTCACCGGATAGCTGCCGTGCTCGCCGATCGAGAGCACGCCGTCGACCGCCAGTTCTTTGCCCCCAAGCCGCAAGACCTCCGCAATCGTCGGGTAGATCGGAATCTTGTACTGCTTCGCGACTTCGCGTGCCATGTCGCGCCCGGCGGGAAACTGGTCGACGTAGAGACCGACGACGTCGATTCCCGACTCGGTCAACTTGCCGTTGAAGTAGTACGGCTCCAGAAAGTTCTCCAGGATCACATGAGCATGGCTGCGGTGCGTGAACTCGGTGATCACGGCCGCGACGCGCGGACGTTTCGCATCCGCGCCGCTGGCTCGACGAGCGTCTCCGCTAGCGGCGAGCGACAAAGCGCTAGCCGTCGCGAGCCAATCACGGCGATTGAGTCTTTGGTGATTCATTGGGGTTTTGTCGAGCCTCTCGAGTTGGGCACACGGTTGTTTCGCCACCAACGCACTTCAGCCACACTGCCCGTGGTGCCGGCGACGAGGTCTGGCTGGCCGTCGCCATCGAGGTCGGCGGCAATGATTTGGTTCGCGCGGGGCCAGTTCGTCTTCAAATCGTGCATGATCCACGTTCCCTGTCGGTTGCCGGGGTTCTGAAACCAGACGGCGCGGCCGTGCGGCGACGCGTAACTGGTGGCCGCGACGTCGAGGTGGCCATCGTCATCGAGGTCCACTGCGATCGCTTCGCTTGCATCGTCAAAGTCGCCGCCGATCACGTGCTTCTTCCAATCGCCAGCCTTGCTCTTAGGGATATCGTTTTCGTACCAGACGATCTCACGAGTGCCGATTTGTTGGTCGTGGGAATCCATGCCCAACGCCATCACCACGTCGAGGTCGCTGTCGCCATCGATGTCGGCCGGCATGCCGTGGCCAGGATCGGCTGACTTGGCATCAATGACATGCCGCTTCCAGAGCATGATTCGAGGGTCGCCGGGATTCTCGTACCAGACGACCAGGTTGGCAACGCGCGCGGTTCTCAGCAGGTCGGGCTTACCGTCGCCATTGAAGTCGCCAACTCGAATCGTACGTGGCTCGGCAATGTTCTCTTCGATGACATGGAGCTTCCAACTCTCGGCCTGTTCCGGATCGCCAGGGTTTTCGAGCCACACAAACTTGTTGCTCAGCCGCCAGGTGGCGACGGCGTATCGAGATCCGCCTTGGTGCATCCAAGGGTGGGCAAGGTCATGAGATCGCGGCCGGCGGCCGCCTCCGATGGCAAACGCAAGATGGTCAGGGCGAGAGCGGCTATTTTACCTCTTCGCCAACCATCCGATAGATAGCCAGGTGCTTGCCATCGGGAACCGTTATCGTATCGCCGAGCACCTATTCATACCATTTATCGAATCGCTTCCCGACCAATAAATGATATCGCTTCTGTTGGTCAATGCTCAGCGATCCGATCAGTTCGCCCAACGCTTGGTAGTACAGGCGATCCATTTCTTGCCGGACGACCGCCGACTCCCGCAAGTACGCCTCTTGCAATTCATCCACCTTTTCGGCCGTTAGCCCAATCGCGTTTGCAGCGGTTTTTGACAGCAATGGGATGTGCGATTCGCCGCGAACACGATATTGAAATTCAAGTTGCCGAAGCCGTGTCACTTGAGGCGGCACCAAGATCCCGGCGACCTTTATGTCGTACTGTTCGCGAAGCGCTGCGAGCTCCTTATCGGGTGGACCAATCTCCGGTAGTCCCCGTGGAATCGCTTGGACTCGTTCGCGTTCGCGCTTCGACAACAGGTTGCGTTCCGCTCGACGATTGTCTTCGTACAGGGCGGAAAGCTGGTCGCCCTGGTCGTCCAAGACTTCCAGTTCCTTCCGTATACTCGGCTCCAAAACCCTCACCAGCAGGCGACTGATTCCTTTTCCCCTTGTCGAATTGGAAACATTCCCGCCCGTGTAAGTCGCGAATTCGACCGTCTGAACTGGTTCACCACTTAAGTCCGCAAGTTTCTGCCTCTGTTCAGGCGGGACTAGACCGTCGAGGGTTTTCGAGATCCCTTCGGTCAATTGGATGTTCATTTTTTTGAGAACTTCGCGACGCGACTTGACTTCCCTTGCGAATCGAATTCGTTCATCGGCAGGCAGATCGAGTTCCGTCAATACCGAGTTCCGAGCCAGCGGTTCCAACGAAAGACGTTGTGTTACATATTGTAAGTGGAGTTGCATAAGACGGCGGAACTGCTCGGGACGCAACACCTTTTCTAAGTTCTTGTAGACTTCCTCGAGAGCACTTCGCATTTCGTTCATTGCTCCTGCAGCCGGATTCTTAAAGTTGTCTTGCTGCAAGATCATCTTTCGCGAAATCTCCATGGAACGCTTCATGTACGCTTTTTCCAGATCTTGCAGACGGCGAAACTGCAAATCCGAAATCTCCAACTCGTCGCGTAATGCGACCCTAGCGGGTGCTAAGACCATCGAAATCGCGCTCAGACCATCTGCAGGAGTGCGAATTCGATCGATGCCCTGCGAAGGCGATTCGAGTGCCGCGATCGTCGCCAACGGAGTGAAAAGAAGAACGACCGTGCAATGTAGGGTTTTGGAATGTCCCATGGTAAAACTACCTCCGCGTCTCATGTTAAGGACCACCGCACCCGTAGCGGCCAGACTCGCAAGGGGCTTCAATCCGAATTTTCGCAAGTTCGGCTAACTGAGTCACGCCATCGTCTCGAAGTCAATCGCAGAGTCGCGGGGCGCACTTGCCGTCGTCGCGAATTCGTCGCGCCCTGCGTACCCGCGATCAGGCTGACCTTACGGGAAGGGCGGCAGATTGGGCACGGCCTCTACTTCTGTTGCGTCTGCTGCATCTGTCAGCTCTGTAATTCCAGACGTGGTTCGACTTTGCGGGCCCCAAAAGTGAGGTGGATCCTCAGCAAAACCGACCCAATACTCCGTTCGGGTCCATTCGATGCCACAGGTTGTCTCTAACTGCCAAAGTTCATAACCCTCCTTCCGCCCGGGAAACTCCGTCTCGAAAACCAAGTCCTTTATGTACGTGTCGAGGCACATCGTCTGGTCGCTGTCGCAAACAAATTCTTCCGTGTATCCCGAGAGCTTGCACGTTCCGTTCACGAAAGGATCTAGTGTGCCCTGTATATCCATGAAGTAGCCTTCTCCTGTCCTCTCGTTTTCCCAATGCGAAATGAAACCATCGGCGGAATAGTCGACCTGAGTGTAGTGATACCAACACTCGCCCTCGACGGCGGTTAACGTAAACTGCGGAATGCCGTTATGCTGAATTAATTCGGTTAGTTCGTCCGTCTCGTTGTCATCCCAGACCTTGCCAATACCGTTTCCGTCACGTTCATCAGCACTTTGTTCACCGTGCTCATATGTGTATCTCGTTATTGCGTAAGGGGCTATTATTGTACGAATGACCCTGGGATTTGAACCTGCTCCCGTGTCACCGAGGACCCGTGGGAACACATCGAGAAGATCTATGGGCCCAACGGACGCCCAGGCTTTCCCGGTTGGCGTTAGGGCAATCAAACTTGCCATTGCCTGTAGGACCACAACTCTCCGTACCAACAACCATGATAAATTGCGCGACATCACCAGACCGCTCCTTTGGCTTCTGCCATAACAAGAATGAGACTTTACGACCAACGTCGAGCAGTGTAGCGGTCCCCCCCCCTGTCAAGCATTTGATTTCAAGAATATTCGACCAGATTAAGACGCGACCTGATGGACGGCCGAGGGCAACTCGCCCGGCACTTCACTAGGAAACTGTGTCTTAATTAGTTCCCGTAGTGGTGACTTTCACCGGCCACCAGACAATGGCGGCTGGAAGCCACCACTACGGAAATCGGGAATTAGTAAGGACGCAGTTTCTACCGGTGTCGGCGAGCCAGTCCTTTCGAGCTTGTCATCGCGTCGTTGCGTCCTTCACAGGGATTGCTCCTGTGTTTTGCCACCAGCGCAATTCGTTTGCGCCGTTTTCGGCGGTGGCGATGATGTCGGGCCGCCGGTCGCCGTTCAGATCCGCGACGATGGGCTGGTTCGCGCGGGGCCACTTGTCTTTGAGCAGATGCAACGTCCACGCAGCCTTGGGATCGCCGCCGTTTTCGAACCACACAAGCTGGCCGACGCCACCCCAAGCGGTGGCCACGATGTCGAGATCCCGATCACCATCCAGATCCGCCGCGACCGCTTCGAAAGCGAACGGCAGCGGGCCGACGACATGTTTCTTCCACGTTTCTCCTGTTCCCGGCTGTCCGACGTTTTCGTACCAGGCAATTTGATTCGTTTCCACTTGCCCTTCCGCGGCGAGCATTCCCAAGCCCATCACCACATCGGCATCGCCGTCGCCATCCATGTCGATCGGCTGGCCGTGGACCGGCTGTAGTGACTTGTCGTCGATCACATGCCGCTTCCACGGCTTGTCCGGCACGCCGGTCTGTTCGTACCAGGCGGTCAGGTTCGCGATGCGGCCCGTGCTCAGAATGTCGGGTTTGCCGTCACCGTTGAAGTCGGCCACCCGAATCGTGCGGGCCTCGGCGAGTTCGGGATCGATCATCTCCTTCTTCCATTCTCGATTGTCGGGATTCGAACCGGGATTCGCGAACCAAGCGATATGGTTGCCGTTCCACGCCGAGGCGGCAACGTCGAGCCGCCCGTCGCCGTTCAGGTCGACCAGCGCCGCATCGTAGGCGCGCTTGAGATCGGTCGTCACGACGTGCCGCTTCCAGCTCTTGTCATCCGCCGGCCGGCCACTGTTTTCAAACCAGACAAGATGGCCGTGAAGATTTTTGACGACGACCACGTCCGGCAGCTTGTCCCCGTTGATGTCTCCCACCGCGTGACGTTCGAACCAGCCCGCCTCGTCCGCTTGAATGAAGTGCCGTTGGAACATTCCACGACCGTCGTTCTCGAACCAGTACAAAGCGTCGCCACGCGTGTCGCAACTCGTCAAGTCCAGATCGCCATCGCCGTCCAGGTCCGCCGCCGCAACGCCATAGGCATAACCGTACTTGTCGGCGATCAGGTGCTCGGTGAAGCTAACTGCCGGGCCGGTTGGCGTCTCGTCGGCGAGGGCGGTGAGTGCCAAGCAGAACAACGGAACAAAGAAACGGCGCGTCATCATCGGTAAGACCTTCCGAGAGGCGAGGATTGGCGTGGCCAAGCAATCGCCGCCAGTCTAACCCGCCGATCTTTACGCATCAATGTCCGCAGATGCAATTGCGCCGCGGGACAAGACAGCGACCCTGCGAGTCGTCCGCAGACCGGCCAGTGTGGCCTATCCGGCCCGGGCTTACAGTCCCAGTTCATCACGAGCGTAATCGAGGCTTTCGCGAATGTTGGCGTCTTCCTGTGCGAGCTGTTGTTCGGGGGCAAGCCGGCTCACGTATTGCAAGTTGTCCGTCGTGCCGTCGCGAACTGTTTTCAACGTGCTGGCGAGATCGCTGGCCGGCAGATCAGGAAATGTTGTCCAATACTTGTCACTAAGCACGGGCACCTTGAGCGGGTCGCGAGTGATCAGCTCCAAGCTGAAACGAACATGAGGCTTCGCGGTTTGCAGGATCTCGACGATCTGCTTCAAGTCGATAAAACCTTGGCCGAGTGGGATGTCGGCCAGCAAGAACCCGTCGTCGTACATCTGCACGGCTTGATCCTTCAGGTGGACCGAGTGAGCCCACGGCGCGAGCGCCTTGACGGTCTCGACCGGATCTTCGAGCAAGGCGAAGCTGTTGCCCGTATCGACGCAGGCCCCGACAAACTCGCTGCTGATTTGCTTGAACAACTCGACTCGCTCCTCGTTGCGATGATCCTTGTGGTTCTCGACGGCCAGCGGGACGCGATGGCGTTCGACGATTGGCGCGGCGAGTTCCAACGACTTGCGCCCACGAGCCTCGAACTCGCGGAACATTGCGAGCGAGTCGAAGGTTTCGTAACGCCGTCCCGGGATGATCGTCGTGCGGACCGCTTTCGCTCCGGCCGCGGCCGCCGTTTTAATCTCCGCCTCAAACCGCTCGACGTCCGACATGTCGTTTGGAACCGAGACGATCGCTTCGATGTACTGGACGTTGGCTTCTGCCTGCTTACGCAGCTTGAGTGCTTCGCTGGAACCCATCACGCCGAGCCGGTTCTGCATTCCGCCCGCGCCGAGCGATTTGCAATGCTCCAAGAACGTCGAAGGCTCGAACAAATCGACCGGTGGTGTCGCCGATGACAACATTTTGCTCCGAAACTGGCAGCAATAGATCACGAGCCCAAGTCCGCTCGCTACGGGATTGTCACCTGCGGTAGCGAATGCGGAGGGCAGCAGCGAGACAGACGTACCGGCGGCGATCAATCGTAATGCTTCACGTCGGTTCATTGTGCAAATACCTGGCGCAGATGGTCCGCCAATTCGGAGGCAGCCTCATGCGCGACGTCGAAGACGCCGCCACAATGCATGAAGCCGTGAATCATGCCGTCGTACCGGCGTATTGTCGTCGGGACACCAGCCGCTTGCAAACGGGCCGCATACGATTCGCCCTCGCTCCGCAGCACATCGTACTCGGCCGTGACGAAGTGAGCGGGAGGAAGCTGGTGCAAACTCGCCGCGCGGCTGGGGACCGCATAGTGACTCGCCGCATCGGATTCGTTGGCCAAGTACTGTTCCCAGAACCACATCATCGTCTTGCGCGACAAGCCAAATCCTTCGGCGTGAGCGAGGTACGATTCGGTCTCAAACTCCGGTGCGACGACCGGATAGATCAGCACTTGCGAGCACATGGTCGGTGAGCCAAGTTCCGCCGCACGGATCGCGACGGTGGCCGCCAGGTTTCCCCCGGCACTATCTCCCGCCACGGCCAATCGCGACGGATCGATGTTAAATTCGTTGGCATGTTCCGCAACGTAAGCGGTCGCCGCGAAGCAGTCGTCGAAGGCAGCCGGAAATCTTGCATCGGGGGCGAGCCGATAATCAACCGCCACCACCACGCAGCGTGCTTCACGGGCCAACCGGCGGCAGAGCGGGTCGTGGGTATCAAGATTGCCGAGCACCCAGCCGCCGCCGTGAAAGTAGATCACGACGGGCAAGTAATCTTCTTCACTCGGCCAATAGACTCGCACCGGCACGTGTCCCGCGATCATGCGATCTTCGACGCGAGGCAACTCCGGCCCATCGCCGAATACCGCTTTGAGGCTCGCGAACAATTCGCGTCCTTCCGCGGGCGGCATCGTCTCCCAACCGGGACGATTTTGTGCGGCAAGTGCATCAAGAAAACTTCTGACTTGAGAGTGCAGGGTATTGTCCTTTTCGTACCGCTAGATTCAGGGACGATAAATCTTCGCGCAATGTATCGGACTAGAGGCTTGCGAGGACGAAGTGCATGCTGATTTGCGACGCAAGTGAATTGAAATCACGATACGCATCGCGAACAGCATTCCCATGTGCGCCGAGCGCGCCGTCCGCGGGTCGGAGATGGAATACCGGCTTTCGGCACTCTTGTGCCATCGGCATTAGGCTACGATAGTGTTTCAGCACCGCGAGACAGTGCTTATCGTTCGCCACATCCGGGACGGTGTCGTACGGTTCATCGATGACGCATTGGCGGTACGTTGTTGGAATACGTGCAATCCACTTCTGATAAGATTTGACGGGGCGATTCCGACGTTCCGAATGTTGCATCACAACGTAGCCAGCGGGTTCCATTCTTCCCGGCGGCAACACTAAATCTTCTGCTGGGTTCTTGAGTTTGCGCGCTTCCCATTCTGCACGCCAACTCCTAAGTCTTGGCCCGAGGTTTCGTAACCCTTGAATCGAGAACAGATCGGGTCCCAACGGGATGACTATCAAGTCCGCCGCGATGAGTGCCGCGCGGTTGATCGCGCCCAGGTTTGGGCCAAGGTCCATCAACACAACATCTGCTCTGTGATTTGCTGCGCCGCGCTGAAGCACTCTCCAGAATGCCGAGATGACTCGAAAGGATCGTTCGTCGCCGTCCAAACACTTTGGCCAGACCTGTGACAGATCGTCTTCGAAGTTGGATAGCGCCATGTCACCTGGAATCAGAACCAAGTTGTCGCCAACGGGTTCGAGGAGCGGGTCGATAATGTCGCCGACGCCCCGCTTCAGCGGCTCGAGGGAGCCATAGATTGTCGCGACTCGCTGATCATCGGGCCAGAGTTGCTCCAGCCGTTGCTCATCAAGACACATGGCAGACAAGTTTCCTTGCGGATCCAAATCTGCTGCGACAACGCGGTGCCCCAGATCGGCCAACATCCACGCGGTGTGATAAACAAGCGACGTTTTCCCAACGCCTCCCTTGTTGTTAAAGAAAGCAATCACCGGCACCATCAAGACCGCCTCCTGACAATTACGAGTACATGATTCGGTGTGACTGTGAATTCCAGTTCCGAGTTGCCGTTTTCTGCAAGTGCCTTTCGTGCGAGAGCGATACCGACACCAAACCGCTGAACAAAACCAAGTGTCTTCAGAGCCTCCGCAACGGTCGGGTTACGGTAGTCGGTTATCCCTGCCTGACCAAAATTCTCGACAGATACTTGGCCGAACGGTCCGCCAGGGTTTTGAATCTCAATTCGGTCGTCATACCACGTCACGCGAGTCGGTGCGTTGGACGTCTCGTAGTCGCGATGCATAATGGCGTTGCGCACAACCTGCTGTAGAGCAGCTATCGGATAATCCGGTTGCTGAATCTCCGTTGGACCGGAGGTAACGTCAGTCGCGATTCGGATATGGGCCTGTAGGATGCCCTCGACGTCACGAAGTAACTGCGGCAAAGGACCGTGACAGTCCTTTTGGTCCAGAATCGGATCGGAGAGTTCGGCTCCACCGATGCACAAAAACTGTACGTAGGCACCAGGCAGGAAGTCGGCCGGTGAGTTACCGATTGTAAGCAAGCCTGTGACGGTCGGTGCCGGCTCGTTGGCGATCGTGAGAAAGCGAAGTGATGAAAGCTGCTGCTCCACGGTTCGATGATTCTGCTCAAGGACATCGAACGCGATGGCATTGGGAAGATAAGTTCGGTTAAACAAATCCAAATCCAGATCGTTTAGTGTCGCCGGAGCGATTGGCTGCGCATCCCACGGCAAGTTGGCGGCCCTGCGTCGTTCGACCAATCTTCGTTCTTCATCCTCGGAAGCAATCGCCCTGCGTGGGCCAACACGAATCCAAATGCGCCCATCCAGCCGAACTGGAGGCAGCCAGGACGGCTCTACGATAATGACAGCCATTTCGCACCCGTCGATGGTGCGTTTTTGGACGGTCATCACCGGAAGCGGCAGGATCTTTCCATCGGAACGCATTTCCGAAAGCGTCAGTAAGAGCCGATCAGTGACTGGCAAGTTCGCGCAACTCCCGTCATCACGCGTTCCGACGAAGAGTACCCCAGGCTGACCAAGACCTGGCATGTCATTCGCAAATGCACAAATCGCTTGGCGGATTCGTGCCGGATCATTGATCGACTCTTTCCGTTCGACACGGTCTGACTCTAAGTCTAACAGCAGGTCGCTAATTTGTTGATCGTCTAGCATCAATCACTACACCGTCTGGGCCAGCTATTGCGGTCGCCCACATTCAGTTCTTGCAATTCATCATTTTAGCAGTATCAGGCCCAAACGAACCAGAGGCAGATCACTCGCGAATCAACTTCAGCAACTCATCCGCCGAAAGTTTGCCGCTCATGTCGGCACCTTCGAGCAGGCTGTCGGCGAGGTCGCGCTTGGTGCGGTGCAAGTCGACGATCTGCTCTTCGATCGTGCCCTTGGTGACGAAGCGATAGATTGTCACCGGGCGAGTCTGGCCGAGCCGATGAGCGCGATCGGAAGCCTGGTCTTCCACCGCCGGGTTCCACCACGGGTCCATGTGCATCACGTAGTCGGCCGCCGTGAGATTCAAACCCAATCCGCCGGCTTTCAGACTGATCAGGAAGACGTCTCCTTCGCCGGCTTGGAACGCTTCGACTCGCTGCTTGCGTTGCTGGGCGGGTGTGCTGCCGTCGAGATACTGATACGAAACGCCTTTGCGATCCAACGCCTCGCGGAGGATCGTCAGATGGTCCACGAACTGGCTGAAGACGAGTACCTTGTGGCGGTTGTCGAGCAGTTCGTCGAGCGTCTCGCAGAACAGCGCCAACTTGGAACTCGCGATCACGCTTCCTTCCGCGGCGAGCTTGGGATGGCAACAAGCTCGGCGCAGCCGCATGATCTCGGCCAGGATCTTCAGGTGCGACTTGCTGTTGTCTTCATTGGGATCTGACTTGGTCAGCTTCTCGACCGCCAGCTTGCGCAGCGCTTCGTAGAAGGCGGCTTCTTCCTTGCTCAACTCGACTTGCAGCGTGATTTCCGTGCGGGAAGGCAGCTCTTCCAGAACCTCCGTCTTCTTGCGCCGCAGAATGAACGGTTGAATCAGCTTCTTCAGGTGCCAGCGGGCGGCGCGATCGTGATCGCGTTCGATCGGAATGGCGAACCGGGCTTGGAACGCTTCGTGCGAACCGAGCAACCCAGGATTAATGAACTGATACAGATTCCACAGCTCGCCGAGATGGTTCTCCAGCGGCGTGCCGGTCAGGATCACGCGGAAGTCGGCCTCCAGTCCCATCGCGGCTTGCGAGCGTTTGGTCGCTAAGTTTTTGATCGCTTGCGCCTCGTCGAGAATCGCGGTGTGCCACGGTTGGGCTTGGAATCGTTCCGCCTCGCTGTGCAGCAAGCCGTAGCTCGCAATGACAACGTCACGCGGCCCGAGTGCTTCGAAGAAGGCGGTCCGATCGCCGCCGCCGAAGATACGGGCATTCAGCGTTGGGGCGAACCGCTGGATCTCGTTCAGCCAGTTGAAGGCCACGGAAGTCGGCGCGACGATCAGCGCCGGGCCATCGGCCGCGCGATGCAGCAAGAGCGCGATCGCTTGAATCGTCTTGCCCAAGCCCATATCGTCGGCCAGACACCCGCCGACGCCCCAATGCGCCAAGCGGCACAGCCACTGATACCCTTCACTTTGATAGTCGCGAAGCTCGCCTTGGAACGTGGACGGAACTTCGGCGACCAACGAGTTCGACTCATGCAATCGCTGGACGTACGTCTTCCATTCCTTGTCCGTCTTCGAATGGAAGCCGTCGATGACATCTTCGATCGCGGCGGCTCGAACTCGCGGGAATCGCAGGCCGTTCTTCCGCTTCTCGGCGAACGCATTCAGCTCGGAAATGCGACGACGAAACTCGTCGGTCAGCGCCAGGTACTGGCCGTCACTCAGCTCGATGAACCGTGACGTACTGATCTCGCAAAGCTCCAGCAGCTTCATCATGTCGATTGTCAGCTCGTCATCGACGATCAGCTTGCCGGACGCGGCGAACCAATCCTTGTCGCGACGGATACTCATTTGAAACCGAGATCCATCGGTCTCTTGGATAACGTTGAATTTCTTTCCCTTCGGCCAATGCAGGACGATCTGCTCCGATTCGACGAAGGGGCGCAGCTGCAAGGCAAGTTCAAGTGCCTCCATTGGTGTGGGAAAAATGAACTCGGCAGCCGGCTCGTCGCTCTCTCGCTGCTCGCGTAGCGCCAGGCACGTGTCGATCACATGAGACGCCAGCGACTTCTCTTTGACGAGATCGCGTCGCGTCGACATTTTCTCGCCGGCGACTTCCGCGAAGACGTTCTCGCCCCCTTGCCCAGGTCGATAGAACGGACCGTCGCTGCCGAACGAACGGACATAGATTTCGGCTCGCAACCCCGTCTGAAACGGAACGAGATGCACGTGTGGACGCGGATCGGACTCGACCGACTTGCCCGATTCGACCGCGCCGCCGCCGATCTCCGAATGAACGGTCACCAGCGACGCGACGCTTTGCAGCGTCGCCAGAACTTGTTCCCTGCCGCTGGCCGGGATCGTCAAACCCTTGTCACCAAGAATCTTGTAGACATCCCGATGCTTCGGCGAGAAGCACACGAAATTCACACGTCTCGGGCCATCTTCACAAACGATCAGGTCCTCCTCGCCGGGCCGCGGTTCGAGTTTGATCTTGAAAGCGTTTTTGCCTTCCTTGGTGACAATCAGCTGCGGGTCTTGGCGCGTGATCTCGAGCGGCTCGGTGCGGTTGCCGGCACGAAACACGCACGGATGCCCGACGAGTGCTTGCGCAGCCCGGCCCAGATTGAAGGAATGATCGGTCTCGCGATATCGACCGTAGTAAGCGTACGAAATGTTCTCTTCGATACAGCGGCAGATGGCTCGATCCTGATCCGTCAGATAACCGAACGTCTCGGCATCGTTGTGCGACGCGTGAAGACGCTGGACCGAGACCGCGCGTCCGTCCGTCCAGCCACTGCGCTTCTTTTGCTTCTGAACGAGCGGGCGGAGCAGGAAGTAGTCGGAGTTGTTGCGGTATGTCAACTCCCAAATCAACCGTTCGCTCGACTCGCTTGTTACCCCCGCCGATGCATCGCCGCCGGGATCGGCAATTTGTTTGAGTGCCGTCAGCGAACGCTCCCACGCGGATTCCGGCGCGATCAAGCCGAACGCGGAGACCGTCTTCAACTCGCCGTGCATTTGGGCGGACTTCTCCGCGGCCGCCCCGGCATTCTTATCAAGCGCGTAATCCAGTAACCCGGTTAATTCGGCGGCGAACCAATGGTAGCCAAGTGATTCGTAATTGCTCAGCGCGTTCTCTATCGCCGTCGGCGTCAGCGGCCAATCGGCCTCCGGCTGAAGCCAACGCCAACAGTAACCGGCCACGAGATTGCACAGCGGCGGCGTCTGCTCGAACCAGCCGCGGTAAAACAGCTCATGCCCAGCGGCTGGATTCGCCTGGAATTTCAGGGCGTGGGTGATCGTCCCGCCAAGACCGCGATAGCTCGGCGGCCAGTCGCTTTCGATGCGGCGGAGCATCGCTTCGGCCTGCTGGCGGGCGTCGGGCGAGTTCTTTCGCAGCAGCAAAAAGAGATGGAAGATCGCGGGCAGATACTTGATCGCCACGTTTCGTTTCCGAGTCTTGCGTCGGACTTGTTTCACCGCTTCGTCAAACTTCGACTCGGCTTCGTCCCACTTGCCGCGCAGGAACGCGGCGCAGCCCTCGATCTCGGGATACTCGCCACTGGTTTGTGTTGCTAATGCTTTCAAGCCCGCCAGATCACCGCTGGCGGTGGTCACGTCGATGACGCGCGACAACAGTTCAGGTTCGAGCTTTGCTTGGCTGGCGCGAAACTGATCGAGTCCTAGCTGGATCGCCGGCGAGCAGTCGCCGGTCAGCAACGCGACTTGAAGAGCCTCGATCAGGTACTGCTGTTGCAGGATGGGATCGAGCTGCGTGAAGATCTCGACATCGAACGGAGTCAACACGCCCAAGGAGTCCTCGTCGCCGACAAACGTGAGGGTCATGTTTTTGGCGATCGACTTTAGCCCGTCCAAGTCACTGCGATAGAACGCGATGCGCAAGTCGCGTTGAAAGCGATACTGGTCGCGACCATAGAAGTAGCGATAGTAATCGCCGCGAGGTTTCGTTTCCTGGATCTTGGTGGCAAACAACTCGAACGTGCCCGAGCGAATCGCCTCTTGCACGACGTAGTCCAGCAGCTGCCGCTGAATCGAAAGGCTGGCACCACCGCCTCGCACGAGCAGTCCGTCGTTGACCATCGACTCGATCTGGCCGCGCACTTCCTTGTAATCGAGCCTCTTGCCATCGTGGTCGCGCCACCCGACCTGCTGCGACAACGTGACCATATCGGTGCGATTGATGCCGTCATAATTGACGGCGCACAGCTGCAGAAGATGCTTTGCTTCCGCGCTGAGCCGATTGTATTTATCAACCTGTTTCTGTTGGTTCCCGCCGCTCATCCTTCGCACTCCTTGACTCTTCCTGCTGTCTGGCGATTTTGATTGGACAGTGCCACTTTGGCGTCAATCGGCAAAACTACAAGCACGCAGCGCAAGCGAGTGGGTCCGACCGCGAGTTACTCACTCGCTTGCGCTGCGTGCTTGTATCGCCAACGAAAGTGACGCTCGCTAACCAAGATGACGCCTGCCCTTGATTTACGCAAGTATCCCGTCAATGACCTCGCCCGCGACGTTCGTCAGCCGACGACGAATCCCATTGTGGTAGAACGTCAGCCGCTCGTGATCGATGCCCAACAGCCGCAGAACCGTCGCATGAAAATCGTTCCAGTGGACGCGATCTTCCACCGCTTTCATCCCGAACTCGTCAGTCGCTCCGTAGGCGAAGCCGTGTTTCAAACCAGCGCCGGCCAACCACGCCGAGAAGCCATATTGGTTGTGATCGCGTCCTTCGCCAATGACGTCGCCAGCGGATTGTGTGAACGGCGTGCGGCCGAACTCGCTGGTAAACAGGACGAGCGTATCGTCGAGCATGCCTCGTTGCCGCAGATCGCCGATCAGCCCGGCCAGCGGCTTGTCGATTCGCTTGGCTTCGCGCCCGTGATTCTCGATCATGTTCTCATGACCGTCCCAGTTAATGCGCGGCGAGCCGAACGCTCCGCCGGAGAATAGCTGCACGAACCGCACGCCTCGCTCAAGTAAACGCCGGGCAAGCAGGCACCCGCGACCGAACTCGTCGGTCTCCGCCTCATCGAGTCCATACTGCTGGCGCGTCGCTGCCGTCTCTCCATCGAGGTTCGTCACCTCGGGCACCGCCAGCTGCATACGGGCAGCCAGTTCGTAGCTGCGGATGCGAGCGAGCAGCACATCGTCGCCGCGCTCTCGCCGATGCTCTTCGTTCAGCTTCGCCAGCAACTCGCGGCTGGCTACTTCCGTCTCACGAGCAATCTCGCGATCGGGAAACAGATCGTTGATCGCTGGCCCCTTGCTGCGGATGATCACTCCCTGGTGCCGCGCCGATAGAAAGCCATTCGTCCAGTTGATCGTGCCGCCAGCCGGGAAGCCACGCGTGTCCGGGATCACCACATACGCCGGCAAGTCTTCCGTCTCGCTGCCCAGCCCGTACGACAGCCAGGCACCAAGAACAGGAAACCCGTTCAGGCGAAAGCCCGTGCTCTCTTGGAACGTAGCGGGCGTGTGGTTCGACGTCTCGGCGAACATCGAGCGGATGACCGTCAGCTCGTCCGCCCTTTCGGCGAGATGCGGAAACAGCTCGGAAACCCACAGACCGCTTCCCCCGCGTTGCTTGAACTCCCAATCGTTCTTGCGGAGCAAACCGACTTTGCCAAAGAAGACGTCGGGCCGCTCGTCGCCGCCCAGCGGCTTGCCGTGATACTTTTCGAGGGCCGGTTTGTAATCGAATGAATCGACCTGACTAACGCCGCCACAGGCAGTAATCTGAATTACCCTTTTGGCCTTCACCGGCAGATGCGGCGGCGGATCATCGGCATCGCTTTGCACGGCGGCCGCCGACGCACGATCTTCCTGTAGCAAGAGAGAAGCCAGCGCGGCACCACCAATGCCGCACTTGGCCCACTGGAACAGCTCGCGACGATCAAGTTGCCGGTCGGGGTGCATTCGATTCATGGTAACGCTACTATTACTTGGCTTCATCCTCAACGTTTCGTCGATCCGATTCTCTGGATTGTAGCTAAACACAAGCAGAATACGAACTGCTCACTTTGGAAACCGCGTATCGATGATCTCCGGTAGTGGTGGCTTCCAGCCGCCACTAGACAAATGAAACTAATCTCTTGGAACGTCAACGGCATCCGCGCTGCGATGGACAAGGGGTTTCGTGACTTTGTCGAAACAGACCAGCCCGATGTCCTCTGCCTGCAAGAAACCAAAGCGGAGCCGAGCCAGGTCGATTTGAGTTGGGCCGACCGGCTGGGCTATCACCAAGTTTGGAACTGTGCCGACAAGAAAGGTTACAGCGGGACTTCGATCTGGAGCAAAGTTGCACCCAAGAAGGAAGTGCTGGGCATCGGCATCGACGAACATGACCGGGAAGGCCGAGTGATCGCCGCGACGTTCGACGACTTTCATCTCGTCACGGTTTACACACCCAATTCGCAGCGCGAGTTAACTCGGCTCGACTACCGACTGCAGTGGGATGCCGCGTTTTTGGCATACGTCAAGAAGCTGAACCGTCGTAAGCCGGTAATCTTTTGCGGCGACGTCAATTGTGCCCACAAAGAGATCGATCTCGCGAATCCCAAGTCGAATCGGCGGAACGCTGGATTCACCGCCGAAGAGCGCGCGGGTTTGGACAAAGTTGTCGACGCTGGCTTCGTCGATTCGTTTCGCCAGTTCGAAGCCGGACCTGGGAACTACAGCTGGTGGACCTATCGCAGCGACGCGCGGCAGCGGAACATCGGGTGGCGACTCGATTACTTTTGGGTCGCAGAAAAGTTCCGTGATCGAATCGCCGGAGCGCGGATCCGCAGCGACATCTTCGGCTCCGATCATTGCCCGGTAGAGCTGACGATTTCGTAGGTTGACGCCCACGGCTTTTGATCCTTCAGGATTTCGAAATCCGCGAGCTGGCGATTTCGAGCCGTCCTTCTCTCCGCTGCTTGGAATGTGAGCAGAACGGAGCATGTTCTCTCGCTGTGCTAGACAAGCACCACGATCCAACGCGGAACGACAGCAGCGGACGCTGCCCGCTAGGCGAAGCCATCTCAAACCACTTGCCATATCACATTCCTCTCCGCTGGCGTCACATCGGCGATGACCGAACAGTTTCGAGCGAGTCCGGTTCGGACAGCCACTCAGGAATCGCTCAACTTGATGGAGAAAAGGTACGCCCTGCCAATGCTCGCCCCTATCTCCGCGATGTGACGAAGGTAGCCGAAGCCCGACACACGCTCGCAGAGGCGAATGAGTCGATACAAGCGGTGGGTAGTGAACGAAGAAGTTTGGCTGTCTTATAAAAGACGCTGAACAAAGCATTTCTCGACCCAGCGTGCAAATGCCCCTGATTTTGCCATCAAATGAGGAGCCTTGAACTTTGCGCCAAGCGGTGCCAGAGTCGTTAGAACTCTGATTCCAGTGCTAACCAAAAGTACCGCGATTGCCGTTGCGTCGAGTTGCAAAAGCCGTTTCAATATATCGCTTTACGCTAACTGGAGGTTGACTCCCAGAGGGGAATATGTACGTTTGTATATATAGTCCGTTATGAAAATGGGGTGGCGACATGGCGAAGAAGAAAGGCGAAAGGTTTTTTGACGAGTCGAAGGACCAGTCCGAAGTAAAAACGGCAATTGTTTCAAAGTACTTAGACGTGGGCCAACGTAGTCAAAGGTGCTGCGAAAGCTCGCGGAGACAACATCGCCTACATCGATCTGTTTGCCGGTCCGGGCCGATACAACGACGGGACAAGATCCACTCCGTTGTTGGTGTTGGAGCAGGCTATCGATGATCCAGACATGCGTCAGATGCTCGTAACTGTTTTCAATGATGCCGATAGCGGACATATCAGCAGCCTTCAAGATGCGATTGACGAACTGCCTGGCATTGAGAAGCTCAGGCACAAACCGATCGTCCAGAATAATGAAGTTGGCGAAGAAATAGTCAAAAGCTTCGAAGAAATGAATCTGGTCCCGACGTTCTTCTTCGTCGACCCCTGGGGATACAAGGGACTTTCGCTTCGCCTCATCAACTCCGTACTCAAGGACTGGGGATGCGATTGCATCTTCTTCTTCAACTACAACCGAATCAACATGGGATTGGGAAACAAGTTCGTAAAAGAACACATGGACGCTTTGTTCGGAGTCGAGCGAGCGGACAAATTGAGAGAGGAGTTGGCAAGTTTGTCACCAAACGATCGGGAACTTGGGATCGTTGAAGCGATTGGTGAAGCCCTTCAAGAGATGGGTGGGAAATTCGTACTTCCATTCCGATTCTGTCGACCCAAAGGAGAACGAACTAGCCATCATTTGATCTTTGTAAGTAAGCACATCCGTGGCTACAACATCATGAAAGACATCATGGCGAGGGAAAGTTCTGGAGCGGAGCAAGGCGTTCCAACTTTTGAGTACAACCCGGTGTTTCGAAAGCAGGGACTCTTGTTTGAATTCGCACGGCCCCTGGAAGAGCTTAGCAAGATGCTGCGCGATGAGTTTACTGGCAAGACCATGACCATGAACGAGATCTTCGAGGCACATCACGTGGGAAGACGATTCATATCGAAAAACTACAAGGAGGTGTTGAAGAAGCTCGAAGAAGAAGACGAGATTCGCGTCGACCCGCCAGCCGAAGAGCGGAGAAAAAACACATTTGCAGATCACGTCAAAGTGACGTTTGCATAAGGAGGAAAGGTGATGTCGAAATCCAGTATCGAGTGGACGGAGTCGACTTGGAATCCTCTTACAGGATGTACAAAAATTAGTCCGGGCTGCAAGCACTGTTATGCAGAGCGGATGGCGGCCCGCTTGAAGGCGATGGGGAACGCGAACTATACGAACGGTTTTGAGCTGACGTTGCAGCCGCATATGCTGGAGAAGCCCCTTGAATGGAAGAAGCCGCAGGTCATTTTCGTGAATTCGATGAGCGATCTTTTCCACAAGGACGTGCCTGTCGAGTATATCTTAGCTGTTTTCGATGTGATGCGTCGAGCATATTGGCATCGCTTCCAGGTGCTGACGAAACGGGCTGACATACTTGAGCAACTCAGTCCGTTGATTGACTGGCCTGAAAACGTCTGGATGGGCGTGAGTGTTGAGAATCAACACTACACGTTCCGCGTCGATCACCTCCGCAGAACGGGTGCGTTCATCAAGTTCCTTTCACTAGAACCACTCATCGGACCAATTGAGGATATAGACCTCACCGGGATCGATTGGGCAATAATTGGTGGCGAATCGGGTCCAGGCTCCCGGCCGATGAAGAAGGAATGGGTGCTAACCCTGAGGGATCAATGCGTTCGCGAAAAGGTCCCGTTCTTCTTCAAGCAATGGGGCGGTGTGAATAAGAAGAAAACGGGACGAGAGCTGGACGGTCGGACTTGGGATGAGATGCCAACCGTTGATCAGGCAATGCCATTCTAAAAGGCATCTTTTCGCGGGCACCGTGAGCTTGTATTTGAATGGCAGATTCCGCTGCTCTAGTCGACATAGAGGAATTCGTTGCTGTTGAAGATCACGCGGCAAAACGCGGCCAGTCCGTGCTGCTGGATGAAGGCTTCGGTCGTGCGAAGCTCGTCGTCGCTCGGCGATCGCCCGAAGGCGAGTCGATAGGCTTCGCGCGATTGTGGCTTCACGTTTGCTTTGGTCGAGGCTTTGATGTGGACAGCGAACTGATCCGCCATCCGCAGCACAAACGAATTGTTCAGCATCGATAAGGCTTGCAGCGGTGTTGTCGTGACGGCTCGCTTGGGTGCCTGGGCGGAAGGGTCGGGGCAATCGAAGACGTCCAGAAATTGACTCCGCCCCGAGCGCACCCAGGTGCGGTAGAGACTCCGGCGATTGAACGTCGCGCCGACGGGATCGAGCATCTCGTAAAACTGCGAATTGAAAACGAACGTGCGAAAGTCGTAATAGCCAGGGCCGTGCATCGTCGGATTCAACTCGCCGGAGATGGCGAGAATCGTATCGCGAATCGTTTCGGCCTCCAGCCGCTGCGGCGTCTTCCGCCACAAGAAGCGATTGCCCGCGTCGATGCTCGCTTGCTCGGCATCGTAACGCGACGACTGGCGATATGTTGCTGATGTGACGATCAGTCGATGGATCGACTTCATGCTCCAACCGCTCTCGATCAGTTCATAAGCCAGATAATCGACTAGTTCAGGATGCGTTGGCCGACCGCCGTTAAAGCCCAGGTCGTTCGGTGTGTCGACCAAGCCGACGCCGAAATGATAATGCCACAGACGATTGACGAAGACGCGTGCGAAGAGCGGATTGTTCCGGTCCGTAATCCAAGCGGCGAGCTTCTTGCGCCGATCGGCGTCCGGTGCGTCGGCCGACAACGCGAAGTCCGCATCAACGCCTACCAACGATGCGACGCCGCCTGCCGCAACGACCTCGCCTAGTTGCGCGGGATTGCCGCGCAGCAGCAGGTGCGACGTCTCGGGCGCTCGTGGCTCCACGGCGTAAACGGTCGACTCGTTGTAGCGAGCTTGTTGCGATTGGAGCTGCTCGCGTTCGAACTGCAGTTGCGAACGCTCAAGCTGCTGCTCGCTCGACAGACTCGCAACAATCTCGGATTCGGGAATGTAGTCGCTCGTCGTGCCCGCCGACGCCGCCACCTCGGCAGGCGAGAGTGCTCGATCGTACAATCTCGCCCGATCGATCGTACCCGTTAAGAAACGATTGCCGCCGGGCGGACTGTGACGAAGTCCGAAGATGACCTGCGACTCGCCCGCTTTGAACATCGCCGGGCCGTTGCTTTGATACGGCTTGCCATAGACTTGGCCGTTGCGGTAACCGGTGATCGTGCCGTCCTTGTCATAGACGATTGCGACGTGAACCGGCTTGCTCGCGGCTTCGTTTTCTTCGTGCCCCGAGAAACTCTGCGTCCTGACGAATCCGTTGCTTCCCGCCATCCAGCGACGCGGCTCGCGTTCGCCAAAGACAATTGCATCGAAGACATTGCCGCTGGTTTGCTGGAGACTGATCGCGCCGCCGCCAGCCTGATCAAGATTCGGCACGAGCACCCAGGCTTCCAGCGTCTTCTCGGTGATCTCTCGATCGAGAGGCCGAGTCGCAACGAAGGACGAGCCATCGAGAACAAGTCCGCCGTTGTCGATCCGCGCCGCTCCTGAAGCCTCGGCGTGCAAGGTGCCGAGGCTGTCTTTGAAATCCGACTCAAAGTCCCACGCCGCGATTGGCTGGGGTGGCGGCGTCGATTCGATCGTTGCCTTTCGCTGGGCGAGCAAGCGCTGCCGCGCCGGATCTTCGATCGCCGCGAGTCGGCTTTCGATGCCTCGCACGCGTGCCGCGATGTATTTCATCGCAGCGATTGCCGACGCCGCGACCTGATCGTCGACCGCTGCGGGTTGCCCGTGCCGAACGCCGGCGAGTGCCGCAGTCAGCTGGTAGTACTCTTTCTGTGTGACCGGATCGAACTTGTGATCGTGACAGCGGGCGCAGTTGATCGTCAGTCCAAGAAAGGATTGACCGACAACGCTGACATAGTCCTCCAGCTCGTCTTGCCGCACGACGGCTTTCATTGCGGCGCTTTGCTGGCTTTGGCCGACTTCGTCGTACGCTCCGGCCACGAGGAAGCCGGTCGCGATGCGAGCCGCTGGGTTGTCGGGAGCAAGCACATCGCCGGCCAGCTGCTGACGCGCAAACTCGTCGTAGGGCAAGTCGCTGTTGAAGGCGTCGATCAACCAATCGCGATAACGCCACGAGTTGGTGCGCAGCTTGTCCCGCTCAAAGCCTTGGCTTTCGCCGAAGCGAGCGACATCCAGCCAATGCCGCGTCCACCGCTCGCCATAAGCGGGCGAAGCAAGCAAGCGATCGACCAGCCGCTCGTAAGCATCGGGCGACTCATCGCTCACGAAGGCCGTGACTTCATCGGCCATCGGCGGCAGCCCCAGCAAGTCGAACGAAACTCGGCGAATCAACGTGCGACGATCCGCTTGCGGCGAACCGCGAAGTCCCATCTCTTGTCGCTGCGCGGTGACGAACGGATCGATCGCGTTCTGCTGGCCGTCGGACGACACAGCATCCGCCCCAATCGGGAGCGGTGTTCCCGCGATCACTTGCAGCGCCCACCAATCGTATCCGGCGCGATGATCACTGGTATAGCGAAACGGATCGATCGGATCGGCACCCCACACCGCGCCGGCTTCGATCCACTCGCGCAGCGCGGTCTTCTCCTTGGCGGAGAGAGGGCGCTTCGGCGGCATCTCGTCGGCGACGACTCGCTCCAGCAGCAAGCTCCCTGCGGCGTCGCCCGGCGCGAGTGCGGGTCCGCTCTCGCCGCCCTTGAGCGCGGAATCGCGATGCGCGAGGTCGAGTCCACCTTTCGGCTTCGGACCGCTGTGACACTCGAAGCACCGGCTGACCAACAGCGGCGCGATGGTGCGATCAAAACGCTCGCTCGCTTCGTCCGCACGAACGACCGGAGCGAGTGTCACCAAGATCACCAACGCGAACCGCGTCTCGACACTTCGTAAATTCATAAGGCTGGCCTGTGCAAAGCTATTCCACTCGCTGAGGTCTCGTAAGGACTTCCATGATACCCGGGGCAGCGATCGATTGGTAATGCGTGAAAGTATGTCGCGACTGGCTCATAGCGTGATCAAATACAGATCCTGTTTGCCGTCGCGCTCGCCGCCGACGACCAGCCGCCTGCCATCGGGCGACCACGCCGGACGTGTAGCCGGTCATCCCGAGCGTGCCGGCGGCGGGATGGCCTCCATCGTGCGTGATGTTCGAGCGCACCCGCGAGAAGCGATCACTTCGTGCCGCAAGTTTCGGAACGAGTTCCGGGAATCGAACCCCCGGCGTCTTCGTTTCGATGGTGTTCATCCGTTAAGCTCTGCCGTGACCAGTTCGACCGCAGTGGCAACAGACAAATCAGTCAACAACATTCGACCTTCTTCCAATCGAGTTCACCATGTTCCTCCTCTTCACAACCGTCGTCATTGCCGCCGGACTTGTGACCCTTGATTTGCTGACAGAAGTTCGCGCGTAGCGCCGACGAGCGTGGGGCAAAAAATCTTTTGAGCCGCTCTTGACTGTGGACATTAGTTCACTACAATCCCGTCAGTTCGATTACGGGAGGACACGGATGTCACGAGGCAGAAAATCAGTCGCCAGTTGTTGCGGATTCTGGGTGCCGCTGGTGACACTTCATACACCGCCGCCCCGCGCATGACGCTACTTCGCGTGCTGCCTTCGCAGCACTTTCCCGGTTCGTTGCACGTCGCATCGTGCTGAGTCTTGCGCGGTCATGTTTTGAGCCGACTGCGCGATCAGCCTTCATCCAAGCGCAGGAACATCGCCATGCTTACTCTCACACGCAAGAACGGTCAAAGTGTCGTCGTCCAAGTCGCCGGCCACCCACCGCTGACCATTACCTTTCTCGGCTCCCGTCCCGGCAAATGCCAACTCGCCTTCGACGGTCCACAGGAGTATCACATCCTGCGCGAAGAGTTGACCGTTCGTGAGCCACTTCTCTCGGGCTCACCATGCGCCACACCTTCGACGAGATGCGCCGAGTCGCCGTTGCGCGTTGCTGCGATCTGTGGAACTTAGTAATGCGCACGGAGGTCACGCCCCGTATCGGTCGGTGGTCAATACTCGGACCACCGGTCGAGCGATTTGAATCTTAAGAGTACTCGATTCCGGACACATTTTTTGGGACATCCGACGTCCGACGCCACAAGTGATAGTAGAGACGACAGCCAAAGCACGAGCGGAAACGACGAGATGACAGCCAACGATCAGTCCGATGGACAGCTTCTCGCTGAAGTTACATCGGCCATTTCTCAAGATTCTTTCGAAGAACTTGTGCGGCGGCATGGAGAGAATGGTGTTGGCGGCGTGCTGGCGGATGCTCGGCGACGGTGTCGACGTAGAGGATGCGGCACAGGCGGTCTTTCTCGTCCTGTGGAGAGAGGCGGGCAGCTTGCGCGATCGAGCTTCGGTTGCGGCACCGTTACACCGCGTGGCACGCAACGTTTGTCGCAATGCGAACCGTGCTCGTGTGGTCAGAAGATATCGCGAACGGGAAGCGGCCGAAATGAACAAGCAAACTCAGTCCGATGACCAATGGGACGACATCAAAGACGTACTGGACGACGAGTTAGAACCGGCTACCCGAGAAGTTCCGGCTTCCCGTCATCTGGTTTCATCTGGAAGATCGGTCGCTGGAAGAGATCGCGGCGCTTCTGAGCACGCATCCTTCGACTGTAGGAACTCGTCTAAGTCGGGCGCGAGAGATGCTACGGTCTCGACTGGCCCGTCGCGGAATCACCATCAGCGCTGCGGTGTTTGCCGCAACATTGACGAGCAATGTCGGCGCGGCGGTCGTGCCGGCAACTTTCGTTTCGACAACCACACAGGCCGCGAGTCTCTTTGCGGCCGGAAAAACTGTGGCCGGAAGCGCACTATCCGCGCAAGCGGCTGCACTAGCCAATGGAGGATTGCAAGTCATGTTTGCGGCCAAATTCAAGCTCGCCGCGTTCGTTACACTCGCGTCCGTGGTCCTCGTTGCCGGCGGCACCGTTTTCGTCCAATTGGCTTTCGGGATGACCGAGGAGCAAAAAAAGGACTTTGAAGGGGTTCAAGGCACCTGGAAAGTCGTGGCCTATGAGAAAGACGGCAAACAGCAGCCAAAGGAGCAGTTTGCCGATATCAACACCAGGCTGGTCTTTGATGGCAACAAGTTCATGCAGTGACAGACTGCGCCGGATGGCAGGGAAGTGGGCGAACAGGGAGTCACATTCACGTTGGATCCCACGACCTCGCCAAAGTCGATCGACGCAAGCATCACCGCATTTATCGGCGTCGAGGGCAAAAACCCGATTGATATACACTTGACGATTTCAGGCAAGGAACAAGCCGATGTTTCGATCGACATTGCGATCGGCGAAGTGGACCGTCGTGATGAGGCGTTGGATGTCTTGTTTTGCATCGCGCGGGTGAGCGGGCTGTCTCATTATTCTGTTGAGGATAACGACGTCGAAATGATGGTCGTGTCCCTGTCGCGCAACGGCGATGCCGATGGATACCTAACACTGCCGGCGGCCAGTCAGTCGCCGCGCTACGATTTGGATCAAGTGTCGACGTCGGCCACCGCGCCGAAACCCCAAGTCGCGGCGTTCGATCCAGATTCCTTCGTGCATCCGGTAACCCGACTCACGAAATGGAATCCGGGGCAAGAGATAAGGATTTTCCGACCAGCGGCGCCGTTCTCCATGGCATTGGTTGTGGGAGCTGTTGCCGCGGTCATCGTCAGTTTCATGGCGTATCTTTTTTATCCGTCGACCGGCGTCTGGGGGATGCTGTTCGTCGCAGCAACGGCGTTTGTCATCGGCGCGATCGGGTGTCGCGGTTATAAGCACGAATATGAGGTGGTGTTGAATTGGAGTCTGAGGACCGTCTCCTGGCGACGTGAGTGGTTCGCTCGCACGGCGAACCTGAACAACATCGACCATCTTGAATTGCGCGGAATCGAAAAAGTGCGCCATTCGGGCGACGACCCTTACTCGACGTACCTTTGCAAACTCGAATTGATCCTCGATAGTGGCACACGAGTTTTTGTCGTCGACAACGGTACGTGGGAGGAGAGTGACACCGGCCAACGCAGACAACTTGAGCCTCTGTCCGCAGCGTTGGCCGAGTCGATCGAAAAACCTTGGCGCTGGGTCCCTTTCCAGCAACTCGCAGTCATTCGCGGCCTGACCTACGTCGGCGCGGTCGCAACCTTGGTGGGTATTTTTGGCGGGGTGGGTTACTTGTTGCACGACGAGTGGGCAGAAACTCGGACCGACGCCAAGTATTCGGAAATGGCAATGCAAGTCGAAGCGACCGGAGCCAAAGTCATGAGAACCGGGATTTACGTTGGCGACGAGAACATCTTTCGCGATGGATTCCTGATCACGATTACTGACCCGAAATTTGACGACGATGATTTAGAATCGTTGCTGGAGCGGATTGACGAACTGCCCTCATACGGCTTGGATTTGTCTGGCACCAAAATTTCGGACGAGGCAATTAAGTGCTTTGTTGGCAGAAGAAGCGTGTATCTGTTGATCGCTCGCGGAACTGATCTTACATCCGACGCGGTTCCGGCCATCGCGAAGACAAACATTCAGTGTTTGGACATTCGCGACACGGCCATCCGACTGGACGATCTCAAACAGTGGACGAATTACGACGCGTTGAAAGTGCTCTACATCTCGGACAATGACATCACCGAACGAGATGTTCGGGATGCGGAAAGCGTGCCCTATTTGGACTACATCCTGGTAAACGATGAACCGACAACAATTCAAATGTTGACGGGGCTCAGCTGGGGTAGGGCCGGGTCGGAGACCATGACCGAAGACGAGAAAGCTCGCTATCTTGAAGCTCTTTCATTAGAGGTCGCATCCCCGCCAGAGTTTTTCGAAGACCATGATTATTGAGGACCACACGGACGTCCTGTAGGACGGGTTGAAACCTATCTGAGCAGCCAGCGTCTAAACCGCTCGTTATTTTTCAGGGATTGCCGCCCGCGTGAAGAATCACGCGGGCGGTTTGCGTTTTTGTGGTAGCGATCGCTATTCAAGCGTCGTACGGACGGTGGACTGCGCCATGGCAACGCTGAGCAACCTTCACCGGTTATCGCGCAGGATGATGAAGTCGTTCCAGCCGTTCTTGTCCTTCCCGTCCAGGACGACGACCCACAACAGCTTTTCATCGTGGGGCACGTGAATTGGGCCGAATTCCCACGTCTCACCACATTTCAGGCCGGTTGGAAGACTGTGTTTGCTGCCAACTGTCTTCGTACCGTTGCTATCAAACGTCACGACCTGCACCGTGCGATTGAGTAGCGTGTCGTAAGGCCCGCGATTCTCAATGACCACGCCATAGGAAAAGTAGTAATCTACGTTTGACCACAAGACGCGTTTCTTCTGAATGGCTAATTCCGTCGGCGGATGCCACTTGATCGGCGGTTTTGGTTGGTCACGTACGGCAGTGATGGGTTGTGTCAGTTTCGACTTGATCGACGGCTCTGTTTTCCTAGGGAGATCTTTCTTGTTGCCGACAACCGCGTCCTTCCTGACGGCTTTGATCGGTCGTGTCGGCTTCGGCTTGAGCGTCGTCGCCTTGGCACGGGCGGTCTTGAGGGCTGCACGCGGCACTTGTGCCTGGACGCCAGCCGAGATCACAAGCAATGCGATCGAGGACAGTGTTGCGAGAGAACTCACGCGAACGATACTTCGTAATGACTGGTACATGGTGATCACCTTTCCTGTTTGCCATAAATCGAAAGAACAATGTGTGCGCTAAAAGTGAATTGCCGTTCAGGGCGAGGACCGGACAGCTTTTTGAAAAACAGACGCCGGGGAGGCATTTCCTCCCCGGTGCCATATCTCGGCCTTATCAGCCACAATCCGCGCTATTCGTACGTCACCTTGACGGTGCCCCGCACTCGCCAAGCCCTAGACATTGAAGCGAAGCGATCGAGGCATCTGTCCACTGGCTTTGCATCGATGACTCCAAAGCAAAAAACGTCCGGCCCGACAGCACGGACCGAACGTTGCAATTGAAGTTGCGTGTATGCTGGCACTACTCATACCAAACGGTGAACGTACCATGGACCTTGAAGACGACGTCCGACTCATCGCCGCCATCCGCAACGATTGTGAACGATTCGGTCGTCTTTTCCGAATCGGCCAGACTGTTTCCCAGGTAGCCGGCTTCCGTTGCGCATCGCCCCCGAAAGCCGCCAGGCGCGCATGTAAAAGCCTGACGACCCGCGGGTCGTCAGGCTGTGTTGGGCCTCCATTCAATTGGTGTCGGGCGGTTAATCTGACGTTTCAATGGAACCGGTTACGGGATCTCGTCGAAGTTCGTTGCAGGGCCAGAAGTGGTCACCGTGATCGCGACCAGATTCGACAACTTTCCGACATACATGTTCTGGGCGTTTTGTGGAAAGATGGCGAGGTAATACGTTCCAACTGGGACGCTACCGTTGTTCTTGGCGGCGATCACCGAGTGCAGGTCAAGGTTGAAGCTCGCTTTCTGACCTGGCGCGGGCGCAGGCACCTGCTCGAGATTGACCAAGTTCGTCAACGAGACGGGCTTGTTGCTAAAAAGCCACCACTGGCCTTTGGCAATGTTCGTTTCTTTCGTCGACCACTGGAAACGCTGGTACTTTAGGGCTGCAGCCTTAACTGTCTTGGTGGCGCCCCACTCGGGCTTATCACCACCAATCCGCTCGATCTGGACGTTGGTCTTTGGGAACACATAGACCCCGTCTTTCTTGATCAGGTCCATAATCTTGTTCCGGTTCTTAGCCTTGTTCTGGTCCTTTCTAAGCTTGCTCAGGTCCGTAGACTTGATCCGGTCCCGCGGGTCCGCGTTGCTTTGGCTCGGCATCACGCACAGTGCGACGGCGAACGAGCAAGCAAGCAAAGTCATCGAACGGGTAATCTCTTTGGGAGTGGAGAACATCGTGAACCTCTCTTTCGTTGGCAGAAGATAGTTATCGAGCTGTCGTGCGTCTGCCAATCCCACGATCGCTCAGGGGGTAGTGTTGCTGGATTTCGTCACGCGGCGGCAAAGCCGAACCGGCGTGCGAATCGTCGAGATCGGTGTTCCGCATACCAACGCCGTTGGGCCGACGAACGTTCGGTGCTATTGCGTCGCTTTCGTTTGGCTCCGTCTGGCATTGGTCTGTCCTCTCGTAAAAGCGTTTCCTTGTCTGCTTGTGAATTGCCAAACAGAGAAGTGACCGGCCAGGTTTTCTGGAAAAGAATCACGGCGTCATGAGGAAGTAACCCGAAATGCGAAATGTCTGCCCGCGTGCGTCATGAGAGTATCAGGAGCTTGAGGTGCCGGATCAGATTCCCGGCTTCTGCGAGAAGCCAGGAATCTCTGCTGACTCCGTGTCACGGTGGCCCCGGAGATTCCGGCACTCGTTGATGCCGGAGCTGGTAACGATGTGGTTTACGGATCAAACAAGGGCGACACGATCTATGGTGGACCTGGGGAGGATACGATCTTCGGTCGTGGGGGTGACGACATCGTCTTTGCCGGATCGGACAACGACACCGTTGCGGGAGGATTTGGCAACGACGTCCTGCACGGGGAGGGAGGTGACGACGAACTGTACGGCCAACATGGTGAAGACACGCTGTTCGGCGAAGACGGCAACGATCTACTGGAGGGCGGCGCTGGCGACGACTACTTGATCGGCGGCTCGGACGACGACACGATCTACGGCGGCGTGGGGCTCGATGTGATCTACGGCGACAACAACGACTTCACGGGTGTCGGAAATGGCGTGATTTACGGAGATTTGCCGAACCTCTCGTACCTCGATCCGTGGACAAATCTGCCCGCAAACTTCGTTGATACGATCCTCGCCGGCGCTGGCGACGACTACGTCGATGGCGGCCAGGGCGATGACTTCATCCAAGGTGGTACAGGTAACGACACCCTGTACGGCGGCGAGGGTGATGACTCCATCCACGGCGGCGCGGGTCTTGACTTGCTGTACGGGGATAGTGGTAACGACAAGCTCTTCGGCGACGATGGCCACGACATCCTGCGCGGTGGCTGGGGTAACGACGAACTGCACGGCGACGACGGCGACTCGTTGTTCGGCGAAGCAGGCAACGACAAGCTGTACGGTGACGCCGGTAATGATTACCTGAAAGGTGGCAGCGGCTTCGATGTTTTCTACGCCGGTGCCGATGGCGCGACCATCGCCGATTACGATTACCCCTTCCTGGGCTTGTTGAAGAAAAGCTCGCGGAAGAAAGGCTTGTTTAAGATCAAGTTCAGCCTCTGAAACGCGGCGTGCGTCAGAACGAGTCGCGTCAGAACTTTGAGTTATGCGCCGTTGTACGATACGATCGTTGGCGTGGAGACTACGATCGATGGACGACAACGAACAAGAATGGCGAGACTGGGTGCAAAAGCTGGCGGCCGGCGACGAAGAAGTGGCCACTGAATTTTGGGAAATCTACGGGGACCGCTTGCAGCGTTTGGCCAATAGGCACCTGACGGTCCGCCTGCACCGGCGTGTCGACCCAGATGACATCGTACTCTCGGCGTGTCGGACCTTCCTGCGGCGGGCGCAGGGCGGCGAGTTCCAACTGCCTGACAGCGAGAGTCTTTGGCGATTGATGTGCGCCATCACCGTGACCAAGGTCCGCTGGCACGCCCGCTTCCATTTGCGGAAGAAGCGGGGGATCGACCGCGAGCGGCATTTTGAATCCCAAGGCGGAGATAGCCTGCCGGCGGTTCGTGAAGTTGCCGGTGATGATCCCACGCCCGAGGAAGCCGCCGAATTCGCGGATCAATTCGAACACCTGATGGCCGGCCTGGACGAAGAAGAACAGCAGCTAGTTCAACTCAAACTCGAACAGTACACCAACGTGGAAATCGCCGAGCGGCTAGGTTGTTCCGAACGCACTGTCCGCCGCATCGTGAAACGCGTCCAATCGCGGCTCAACGCTCTGCTCCAAGAGAGTATCAGCTGACTCGAACGCTCCATGAACCCCTGCGAATCCGTTGATGAATCTATTCGTAAGCAGTTCGAAGCTGCTTGGGTTGCCGGCGATCCGATTCCGCTCGGAGACGCTTTGCCGAGCGAAGAGAACGGAGCGTATCTCGCGACGTTGGAAGAGTTGGTTCACATCGAGCTGGAGTTCTCGTGGAAAATCAGGTCTCGTTTCAACGTGGATGGCGAAACGGTCGTTCCCGATGAAATGCTTCAACGCCCTCCGCGAGTGGAGTCGTTCCTGGAGCGATTTGCGCGATTGAATGATCCGGTCATCATCGTTCGGTTGCTACGTCAAGAGTATCTCGTCCGTACACGCTTCGATCATCGCCCCGACATCGAAGAGTATCGACTTCGCTTCCCACAACTAGAACTCTCCGGCGAGGCACTGATGTCGCAGTTGCTCATGCCTAGCCGGGCTAGCGAAGAGGAGATCAACGCGGCCCGTGATGGGCATGGGACAGCAATCGAACTGGGAGATTTCGGTGACTACGAGCTGCTCGCCGAGATTGGTCGCGGCGGAATGGGGATTGTGTATCGCGCACGCCAGAAGAGCGCCGACCGGCTGGTCGCGCTCAAGGTGATTCGACGCGAACAATTGCTCGGATTGCCCACGGACACCCAGAACAAAGACATGGAGCGCTTTCGCACCGAAGCGCAAGCAACCGCGAGTCTGGAACACGATAACATTGTTACGGTCTACGATGTGGGCGAGGTCGATGGGCAACGATACTACTCGATGCGCTACGTTGACGGTCCGAGTCTGGCAGAAATGCTATCCAACGGGCCGTTGGAACAACGTCGTGCGGCCCGCTATACGCAAGCCGCGGCCAGCGCTTTGGAAGAAGCGCACGCCGCTGGCATTCTGCACCGGGACTTGAAGCCGCACAACATCATGCTCGACGAGAGGCAGGATCGTGCGCTCGTCGCCGACTTCGGATTGGCGAAGCTGGTCGATGGACACGACGAACTGACGCGGGCAGGCGAAGTAATGGGCACACCGTCGTACATGTCGCCGGAACAGACGCAAGACGCCGGACAAGTGACCGCTCGAAGCGACGTCTACTCGTTGGGCGCGACGCTCTATCACCTGATTACAGCCCGGCCGCCGTTCCAGGCTGCCACGTCCGTCGAAACGCTCCGACAGGTGATGGACGAAGAACCGGTCCCACCTTCGCATCTCAACCGCGCGATCGATCTTGATTTGGAAACCATTTGCCTGAAGTGTTTGCAGAAGGAGCCCGAGCGGCGATATTTGTCGGCGAGAGAACTTGCGGACGACTTGTCACGCTACTTGGAACGCAAACCGATCCTAGCCCGACCGGTTAGCAGTTTGGAACGAACTCTTCGCTGGTGCCGTCGCAATCCGGTGGTCGCAACCTCCTTTGGCGCGGCCTTTTTCTTTCTTATCGTAGCACTGATCGGCGTTACGTACGGCTACGCAACGGCCAAGGTGGCTCTGCGCGAAACGAAGCAAAGCTACCAGGATGCGCGTGAGACAGTCGACTATTTCTTTACTCAAGTTAGCGAGAACGTCTTGCTTGACCGGCCCGGTATGCAGCCGCTGCGCGAAGATTTGCTGCAACGTGCACTGGTTCATTACCGCCGCTTCCTGGAGCGTCGAGAAGGCGACAAGTCGATGCGCACTGAGCTGGGGCTGGCGAATTATCGCGTTGGGCGGATCGTCGAAGAAATCGAATCGCCTGAGCGAGCCTTGGCGTCGTACGAGGAAGCGGCCAGGATTCAAACAGGACTGGTTGAGGAAGACTCCAACGACTTCGAGCAACGGCAAGCTTTGGCCACGACACTCAACGCCAAGGCCGGAGCCTTGGGCCAACTCAAGCGATGGGATGCGGCTGACGAAGTCTTTCAGCGCGCGAAGCAACTTCGCGAGGGCTTGGCCGACGATGCATCGGCGCCCGCGGCGCACCTTCCCGAATACAGGCGGACGCTGGCCAACACGTACATGAACCTCGGCATCGTCGAGCGGGCGCGCGGGAATCTCGACGATGCTCAAGCGAACTTCCAACAAGCTACCCAAATTCGGGCGGTTTTGCTCGCTAAGAATGCAGACGATCCGCATGTGCTGCGCGATCGGGCGATGGGTTTGTTCAATTTGGCGAACTTCGCCATCGCTGATGACCGCGTTCCCGACGCCGAGCAACATTTGCTCGCTGCGATCCCGATCTTCGAGCGGCTGTTAGAGGACACGCCGGATGACTTGATGAACCAACATCGACTCGCGACGTGTTACCGAAGGCTCGGGCATCTGCATGTCATGGTGGCTGACAACCTGGACGCGCAGGAGATGGCGGCAGAGTCCCGACAGATGCGCGACGCAGCACTTGCCAGTTTCGAGCCGGCGCTGGGTTTCATCGAATTACTGGCCTACCAGAATCCACAAGTGATGGAATTTCAATCCGAATTGGCTGCCATCCACATCGGTGCGGGGACCGTTGAATATGATCAAGAGTATTTCGAGCGGGCTGATGCGACCTGTTCTATGCCGGATTATTCATGAACCGGTCAGCATTCTTCAAAACATACGTTTGTCAGAAGAGTTACGGCTATCTTGCCCAAAACACCGCGCAAATCAGCCGCCACGCGATAGCGTGCGGTTCTCTCGAAGTTCACGAGAACCGCAGGCTATCGCCAAGCGGCTGATGAATAATCCGGGCTATGCCGCCCGGCGAAAAACTGCCGAACAGACGGAACCTACAGGAAGCCGACATGATCGCCTCACAAGGATGGCATCACTCGCACAAGAATCTGTTGCTCGCTGTCTGCGCGCTCTGGCTGTCTCTGCCCTCTTCCGCGCTGGGACAACCGACGGACACCCAACCGCCGCCGCCGAGCCCCGTACCAGACACACAGCCACCGCCACGCGAGCCACCCGCCACGCCAAGTCCTCGTCGATTAACACGCCTGACGCGATTGGTGGGCAACTACCGAACGACCCCTTCTCGTGTCAGGCTGGCCAGTGTGCCCGATATGTTCGGCGATCTGCTATTGCGCAGCGGAACGATCACCGCGACCGAGACAGATGTTGCCGCGGGTAGTACGGCTGTCACGATTGCCGATGTACCGGGACCTGGGGGCATTCGTGGCTCATTGATTGGCGAGCATAACAAGGCCTTGCCCGTCGATCGGATCTACTTCAACTACAACCATTACCGCAGCCCGCTGGAGCAAGTGACGACGACGACTGTCCCGCCGACAACGGTCGTAAACACCATCCCCGTGGATCGCTATACGCTGGGCTGGGAGCAGACCTTCCGCGACGGCTGTTTCTCGATCGAGTTGCGTATGCCGTTCTATGGAGATCCGGGATTGAGCTTCGACGTGAGTGCCGTGGCGATGAATGACAACGTCTCGATCGGTGGCGGCCTTGTCGGTAACGCCACTGTCATCTTCAAGAAGATCGTCTACGAAGACTGCGACACAGTATTTTCCGCCGGGCTCGGCGTGGAAGTTCCGACCGGCGACGATGCAACAACGATCATTGGTCGTACTCGTTATGAATTCGCGAATGAAGCCGTGCATCTATCGCCGTTTGTCGCATGGATGCAAACACCCAACGACATCACCTTTCAACACGCTTTTATCCAACTCGGCGTTCCGCTGAATGGAAATACGATCGCCTTCACTGGACTTGAAGCAGGCGGCCCGACAGGTTCGTTCGGCGAGTACAACGACCAGACGCTCTTGCACGTCAACCTAGCGGGCGGCGTTTGGCTGCACCGTGACGAGTGCGCACCGCTGTTAACCGGAGTGGCGGCGCTGGCCGAGTTGCACTATACGACGACGCTGCAAGATGCCGACGCCGTGACGGGAACTCGTCCGGTGGCCGGTCCCGATACAGCAACTCTCGCCTATAGCAACCGCGCTGGGAACGTCGATGTCGTCAATCTGGGGACGGGGCTGCACCTCGAAGTGCGAAACGACACGAATGTGCGTGTGGCCGGCGTGTTCCCTATCACCTCGAGTGACAACCGCTTTTTTGATGCCGAGTTGTCAGTGCAGGTCAGCCGCAGGTATTAGAACGGTGTTTGTGGTTGCCGGGGTCCCGTCGTCAGACCGTTCGGGCGTATTCGGTTCCGTAAACCGGCTGAAGCCCGGACTCCACCGATGCTACCAGCGCTCTGGGTGCCGATCGGGCGTAGTCGACCTCCTTGTTTGCTGGCAACGCGGTGCATCTCGATGAGTTGGATCATTTCATCGACGAGTTCGATCTTCTCACGAAGCTCGGCAAAAGCGCGTTTGGTAGCGTTTACCTGGCGCGCCAGCGGTGGGTGTAGCGGCTCGCGGCACTCAAGGTCACAGCGACGCAAAGCCACGAAGCACAAACGTTTGCCCAGTTGGATCATCCACACATCGTCCGCGTCTACGACAGGCTACAAATACATTCCAACGAATCCGCCAGCTTCGTCGCTGGCGGCTTGGATTGTTTCGATGCGTTTCTTGGCTTCCGCAAGATCGCCGGCGTCAATATAACGATTAAACTCAACCGCCACAGAATGTGACACCGTCTCGGTGAACCACTCGACGATTGGTTCGGTGAGCCAGTCGCAGGTCTCACGAACTAACTCGACGTTCAGATCGCAACGTTCCGTCACGGCATCCGATGAATCGGTTAGCACAACCCCGTCAAAGCTGAACTCGAGTATGCCAAGTTCATCATGATTGGCGAGATGGTAGAAGCACTTTGCGTTATACAAATAGTAAGCGTTGTGCTGGCCATGTTTTTCGATGGCTTGTTTGACACGTTCGCACAGAGCCCGATACTTCGGAGACGCATCCATCGGAATGTCCAGCCTGCTGATCGTGCGAAGCGGCAGGCAATCGAAGGAAATCTCTACCCAGCGATTCATGGGGCGATGCTTGCTGTTTGGACAAGTTCGGTGACAGCGTTCGATTCGGCTTCGTCGGCCACGGTTTCCACGGCCTTGCTTTCGTCAGCAACGGCTGCCGCTGCCGGCGTTTCGGGAAGCACCTGTTCCCAGCCAATCGAGAGCCAACCGTCCGCGGCGTTCGCGACGCGGGCCTTTAATTTGCCGATCCGCGCCCAACGCCCTTTCAACGAAATCCCGTCGGTTGCCTCCTCTGGCAACTTCGGCTTGAGCATGGCGCTGAACTTCTTCGAGAGGAAGCCAACGGCCGCAGCGTGTCGCGCACCGTACATTTTCGCGGGCTCACCATTCAGGTCGATGAACTCGATACTGAGGTCGCCCTTCGAGACGAGTTGCAACCCGCCGTCGTTTGGCGTCGTCAGATCGTACTCGCGAGAAATCCTGATTTCAGGACGATAGAGTTTCTCCGTCTTGTCATCCTTCAGAGGCAAGCTCACGGGACTATAGCCTTCGCCCTGGTGCAGGTTGAGACACAGCACCGAAACCTTCACGCCGCCGTTCGCAAACTCAACGCTAATCGGCTGCGACCGTGCGAAAGTGATTGCCCAGGGTTCGGAATCCTGTGTGATCTTCAAATCTTCAGGAACTTCCATCTCGGCCTGTTTGTACATTTCGACGATGCGCTCGTCGGTCAGCATCACTCCGCCGATCATGGATTCCGAGAAATTACCAGCAATCGACTCGTGAACACGCGCGCCGAGGTCGAACTCACCTTGCAGTTGGGGGGCAGGCCCAGGCGCGGCAAGCTGCGCCCTGCCGGCACGAAGTAATCGCACAAGTAATTGCGTATCGGTCGTGCTGAGATCGAACAACTCGGGAAAGCTCTCGCGACGGATCAGCGGCGAGCGGAACTTGTCCTGGAAATTCTCATTGGCCTCCGCGAGTGTCTCGCCCGCTTGGCCATCAACGCGACCGGCCACACGGCTCGCGGCTTTACCGGACGCAATTCGTTCGGCCTGATGCTTTTTCTGATTGACTTGTTTCCAGGCAATCTTGCGTACCAAATTGCACTTGGCCGCGATGGACGAGACATTTGAACTCGTCGAAGCCGTTGCAGTCGCCGCGTCGGATGTGACGCCTTCGGTGTCGAAATACACTCGCTTCGACGCGTTGACGTTCGTATATCCCGTGCTGTAGATCGACACGCCTCGTTTGTAGCTGACATTGTTTGAAACGGCGTCGCCGGCCAGCGTGATATCAAAAGCTACACGCTCTTCGCTCGGTATCAAATCCAAATCGACGTTCCCGGTAAGGCGCGTGGTTCCGCGAACCGAAGCGCCGAGAATGTATTCGCGCAGCGGCTCGGTCGTATCAATGGCATCTCGCACGCCCGACCCAACCAATTGTTGCGACGCGACCACGTGCAAGTTGGGATGCGAGTGACGACCGCGAATCGAGGACGTTACCGACTCGATCTGCCCGGCGCGATCGAACCATTCGAGCGAGCTGCCGATTTCCGCGGCTCGTTTGGTTGAGGGTGCCGCCTCGTAAGCTTCCAGCTGCGTCGTCAACTCATCAATTCGGCGGTCATATTCCTGCGAAAAACCTTCAAAGCCAGAAATATAGAGACGATCCAAATAATCGCCGAGCGACTTGCGAACGTCGGTGAAGGCTTTCGCCTCGAGGCCAGCTTCATTCTCGCTGTAAGCGATCAGCGATTGACCGAGGATCTGCCGACTCGGTGCTTCTTCTTGAGCAAGCTCCGCTTTCATCGCATCCAACTTCACCAGTTCACGCCGAGCGGTCGCTTGCTCGCCGGCATTCGCTCGTAAGAACGCCTCAAGAGTTTGGACGTCTTTCAGCAGCCGGGCTTTCGCATCAGCGACATCTTCCGGGGTGATTGCTCGTGCTTGCCCCTTAGCGGCACGAACTAAATCAGCGGTCGATTCCGCCTGAGCAAAGTTGGCGAAAGACGCTGCAATCAGCGAGAAGGCCACCGAAAAACACAGGGTCCGTCGCATCGAGCCACTCCTTTGTGATGGGACTCCGCTGATCGCCGTGCGAAGAATAGTCATAACAGGAAACGAATTCTCACGCGATGCAAACTTCAGGCGATCTGGGTGGCTTGCCCTGACTGGGCGGGTGCGAGGGGAATAATCAACTCGCCAAAAATGTACGCCAAGCCGGAACGCCAAGCCAGCCTCTTCCCTATTATCCCCAGGCCGATCCGAATGTGCTAGTAGTCTGGAATGATTGGGAAGAATAAAACAGGCAATCGTAGGCATTATCTGGGCGGTTGCGGCGAGTTGTCGTCTCCTGCGTGCCAAGCGGAAGCGGTCATGGTCAGAGACTGCTCCCAGCGATAAACTGTGGAATATTCGTACAAGTCCGACATCATGAAATCGCCCTATCGCAAGGACGTACCACCATGGGTGACGAGTTTTTAGGTGAACGCCGACGAGTTCTGGAGGATTCTTTCTTTGCTCAGCGGGACCGCGAACTGATGGAGAAGCTGAGGCAGCAGGTCAAAGCGGACGCCTTGTCCGATGCTTGCGGGATCAGGAATCCGGCCGTGATCGAAAGCCTCGTCAATGCGAACATCAGTCCCGAAACGATCACCGCTCTCACGCTCGTTCCGCTGATCGCGGTGGCTTGGGCCGACGGCAAGATCGCTGCTGAAGAACGCGATGCCTTCTGGTCGGCCACGGAAGCAGCCGGGATTGAAGCGGGGTCGATTTGCCGGCAACTGCTTGATGCCTGGCTGACCGAGGCTCCTGGTCCGGAGTTAGTCACCGCGTGGAAGGCGTACATTCAAGCGCTTGCCGCGTCCGCCTCGTCAGCAGCGGTCGAGACGCTTCGCAACGATGTCCTTGATCACGCTCGAAGGATCGCCGCTGCTGCGGGAGGGATTCTTGGCGTTGGCAGCATTTCAAAAAGCGAGAAAGCTGTCATCGACGATCTCGCATCGGCGTTCTCCTCATAATCGCTGCGATCCTTCCAGTCGCGCAGCTTAACCCAGCTTCGTTGTCTTTTGGCAACATTCCGCGTTGAATAAACGCCTCATGTTGCCAAAACGCGTGGTACGTTTTCGCAGATCAAACAAGATGCGCTGTGCGCGCGGAGATCCATTCGTATTGGACTCTAAAGCCGCATTGCGATGATCCGCGTTCGAGTACGACGATGCACTTGACGAAGCCAGCCCGACAAATGCTGATGTCCGTCGCCATTCTCTGGCTGACGAGTTGCGGCTGTTCGAGCCTCCGTGTCCCGGCAATCGATCCGACGGGCGCGGGCATCCTCGCGCCAGTCGGTTCCTATACGACGCTCGAAGCGCCTTGTCGCTCGCTGCTGCCTGCTTCGTGCTTGCCGCGTCCAGCGTTCTCCGAACCGCCGTCGATCCCGGCCTGTCAAACGCCGCTGCCCGTTGCTCCCCAACTCGGCACCATCCCGCGACAGCCGAGACCAACTCAAGGGGTTGCATCGCCGAACGTCCCGGACCGGCTGCTGCTGACACCCTCCAAGATTGTCGCACCGGTTGGCAGCGAAGTCGTCTTGCTGGCCGGCTTGTGCGGCGCGGATGGTTACTTTGTGACGAGGCAACCGGTCGAATGGGTTTTGTCGCAAGAGAGCGTTGGACACTTCGTCGATGTGGGCGAGGACGATCATCCCACGCTGTCGTCGTTGTTCCATCGAACGCCGGAAAGGCGGGACAGCAACTTTGCGGTTGCGAGAACGTCGTCGCAAGCCAGCACGATCTCGCGAGGAACTCCCGCGACCAGTGACGACATTTGGCTCCAGAAGGGACAGACGTGGGTCACGCTCACCGCGGCCAGTGAAGGGATCAGCCATGTGACCGCCGTCGCGACCGAGGCCGAGAACTGGGAGCAGCGACGTCAAACCGCGACGATCCAATGGGTTGATGCTCAGTGGTTGTTGCCATCGCCCACGGTCGTCCGAGCTGGGCAACCACAGATTCTGACCACGACGATCAATCGCAATTCAAGCCGATCGCCGGTTCAAGGCTGGCTGGTACGCTACCACATCCTGAGTGGCCCGGCGGCCGGATTTGGTCCTGAGCGGGCGCAAAGCGTCAAAGTCATGACCGACGCCAACGGCAAAGCTTCCGTCGCGCTACAGCCGCTTGGCACCGAGCCGGGTGTGACGCAAGTTAAGATGGAAATCCTATCTCCCTCGTTAACGGGACTCGACGGGCAACCGGTTGTTGTCGGTCAGGGCGTTACGAGTGTCACGTGGAGCGCCGCGGGACTCGCCGTTCGGATTGTCGGTCCGCCGATGGGAGCTGTTGGCTCGGCACTCGACTACCAAATCGAAGTGACCAATCCCGGTGATCTCGTGACGGAGAATGTCGTCGTGACGGCCGAAGTGCCGCAGACACTCAAAGTGCTTGGAAGCCGAGAGGGAATGGTTGGTGCGAACGTTGAATGGCGAATCGACAAGTTGCCACCACGTGGATCTCAGCTGTTCAACTTGCAGTGTCGTGCCATGCAGAGTGGCAGTGTGCGGATCTCTGCCCGAGCCGCGGGCAATGACATTACATCCGAGCGAGCGCACTTGGACACACAGATCATGGAGTCGGCCTTGCGATTGTCGATGGAGCTGGCTGGCGTTGACGATCCCGACGCGATTAAGGTCGGTGACCAAGTCGGCTTCAACATCGAAGTCACGAATACCAGCAACGTACCGCTGACCAACGTTCAACTTCGCGACTCGCACGCCGCCGGCTTACAGGAAGCTCATGGAGAACCGAACCCGATCTCAAAACATGTCGGCGACCTGGCTCCCGGTGCCAGCCAGCAGCTTGCTCTCAGCTTCATCGTGCGACAACCCGGCGAGCTTTGCCATACGCTCGTAGCAACTGCCGACGGCGGCCATACCGCGTCGGTCGAACGGTGTATTCGAGCCGGCGCGCCACCTTACGACTTCTCGATGGAGATTCAAGGGCCCGCAGAGATTCGGATCGGCGAAACGGCCAAGTACGAGATCGTCGTGACGAACACGGGCGACGGCGAACTAACGGGGATTCGGATTGTTTACCGAGCCCATGAATCACTGCTACCGACAAGTGCGACGGCTGGTCATCAGATCGAAGCGGGGGCTCTGGTCTGGACGGTCGCTTCGCTCGGACCGGGAAAGAGCATCCAGCCGCTAACCATTCTTTGCGATGCGGTTGCTGCAAATAATGCCGCCGAGACAAGTGTCCTGGTCAGCACCGACCAGGGGCTCACCAACTCCAAACGCATCACGACCGCGATCCGCCAAGCTCCGGCACCTGGCGTCGCGCCACCTGGGCCACAGCGCCCGGATGTCCGCAACGAGCCTGAACCGCCACCACTGTTGGGACAAACGAACGGGGCATTGCGGGTCACGGTGGCGGACACGGACGATCCAATTCGAGTGGGTGGAACGGTTTCGTACCACGTCGAGATTGAAAACGATCGCCAAGTTTCCGATAAGAACGTTTCCATCACGTTCTACTTGGCTGAAGGGGCGCGTTTCGTCACGCTGTTGGACAACAGCACTAACCTAGAAGTCGAAGGACGGAGCGTTAGTCCCGACGGCCTTGTCGTTTCGATGGCACCAATCCGCGAAATTCGACCAGGCGAAAAGTTGCCAACCTACCACCTTCAGCTCGAAGGCCGGCAGGTCGGGAAGATGGAATTGCGTGTCGAAGTGACGAGCGTCCTGTCTGGTGACCAGCCGGTCGTTGCAACCGCGGATACGAAGGTGAACGCTAACTGATGGAAACGCGTCGATTTGTCGTCCTGCGACACGAGCCTGGAGCAACCGGATCACGTGAATTGCACTGGGACTTAATGCTCGAGTTCGGCGACAGCCTGCGGACGTGGGCTTTGAAGAACGAGCCTCATGCCGGCAAAGAGATCCTGGCAGACGAATTGCCGCGCCATCGACTGGATTACCTTGACTATGAAGGCCCCGTGTCGCGAGGGCGAGGTACCGTCAGCCGGTTTGATCAGGGATCGTTCGAAGTTGTCGAAGACTCACCGCACCGGCTCTGCGTCGACCTGCATGGCGAGTTGCTCCAGGGGCGACTTCAGCTGACTGCACTTTCGGAAAACGCCGACTCGCCCGGTCAACGTTGGACGGCTTTGCTTCTGTCCAACTGAAGTGAAGCACTGAGCATCGGAGCGACTTGCTGATCGGTGTGCCCCGCGAGATAGATCTCGCCTTCGCGAAGCTCGATCGTATCCACATAGACCTGGCGGTGGGCATAGTCTTCGTGCGTCACTGGCACCGTGACGAGAGCCACGGGGTCGCCATCCATTTGCCGCCACTCCAGTGGAATGTCGCCACGACGCGCGGCTACCGAGATTTTGTCGAGGAACTGCTTCAACGGGACGGGCAAGGCACCGGCCCGAAGCTTGCTGACTCGGATCGCGAGCGTGTTCGTTTCGGTCGTTAGAGCAACTTCCAATGCCATCGAGATGACGGATTTGAATTTTCCGTTATCGAATCGGCAAGCAACGCGAATCGCTTCCGCGTCGATCGCCACGCGTGGTTCTTGCGTTCCGCGCGGCAATACGCTGGGGAACTTCTCCGGCAGGTCCGCGACCAGCCAGCCGTTGACTTGCTCTTCGGTGAACACCGCTTCCCAAGTGCCGATGCTACGAACTTCGTTGTGCAAGTCGAGGACACTCTGCTCGAGGGCGTCGCCGGCCTCCTGGTACCCGCCAGATTCGACAAGCATCGCTTGGCGATAAAATTGCGGTTCTCGCTGCGCCGCCTTATACAATCCCAAGACCGCGATCCCCAGTAGTCCGAGAACTACCGCTGCCGTTCTCAGAATGTAGCGGATCGCCTTTCGCACAGAATCACCCGGCCAACTAGAGTTGAATGAAGAGGTGGGCCGCCAACCGCAGACTACTGCAACCTGGGAATACTAGTCCGAGGTCGAAGACGAGTCAACGCCGAAGTTTTGCGTCACGGCTCATTTCGGCACGTTCCGAAAAGTCATGTCGCACCGTCTTGTTGTTTGTCGTATGACTTGGAGAATACTCGAAGCGAATTAATTCTGGAGGCGATGGATGAACCTTGTATTTCGCATCGAGTTCGCAAAGGCAATCGTGGGAAGTGCTCTGGTTACACTTGCCGTGACACTTGTTGTCACCCTATCTGACCGGACCGGCTTTGCCGCCGAGTCAGAATACAAGAGCGTACTGATCGAGGATGTGCCGCACATCGTTCAGCGGCCGGACTTCTGTGGTGAGGCTTGTGCCGAGATGTTCCTTGCCAAGCTAGGCAGGTCCATCGATCAAGACTTTGTGTTTGATCAGTCCGGGGTGGACCCGCTGCAAGGACGCGGCTGTTTTACTCGCGAGTTGGCAACAGCGCTGCGGCGACTTGGATTCGGCATCGGCGATGTTTGGTATTCGATCGCGGCCACGGACGCCGAGCGGCAGGTCGAGGCCCAGTTCCGCGATCTGCACACCGATCTCGTAAGTGGCGTGCCATCGATTCTCTGTATGCATTACGACGATCGGCCTGAGACCACGGAACACTTTCGCTTGGTGTTGGGTTATGACGCGGCGACCGACGAGGTGATCTACCATGAACCGGCCGTCCGCGGAGCCGCCTATCGCCGCATGAAACGCGACATGCTCTTCAAGCTCTGGCCACTCAAGTACGAAGCTCGCCGCTGGACGTTGGTGCGGCTGCGTCTCGATCCCGTCAGACTAATCGAAGGGCAGGCGGCGACCGAGTTGACCAACGCTGACTATGCTCAGCAAATCATGCGAGTCAAACGTGAACTCGCCGAATTGAAACGACAGCAGACGCGGCTCAAGGAAAGCCGCGACGCCGAGATCGCTGCCGATCGCGCGAAGGCTCAGGCGGCGAAGGAGGCGGGCGAAGAGTACGAGCCGAAAAAACTGACGCCGCGAATCGTGAGCGACTTCCATATCGTGCTGGAGCGGCCATTCGTCGTGATCGGTGACGGCTCGCCAGCCATGGTTCGGCAATGGTCGCAGGGCACAATCCGCTGGGCCGTCGAACGGCTCAAGCAACAGTACTTCAGCCAGAACCCCGATCACGTCATCAATATCTGGCTGTTCAAGGACAAGGAAAGCTACCAGCAAAACACTGCCGACATCTTCGGACGGCGACCGCATACGCCGTTCGGCTACTACTCGCCGTCCGAGAAAGCCTTGGTCATGAACATCGACACGGGAGGCGGCACGCTCGTGCATGAGATCGTCCATCCTTTTATCGCCGCCAATTTCCCGGACTGCCCGTCGTGGTTCAACGAGGGACTCGGCTCGCTTTACGAACAGTGCCAAACCAACAACGGCCGCATCTGGGGACTGACCAATTGGCGATTGCGAGGATTGCACGAAGCGATCAAGGATGAAGCGTATGAAATGCCGACCTTCGAAGAACTTTGCGGCACGACGACTCGCGAGTTCTACGACGAAGATCCCGGCACTAACTATTCCCAAGCCCGGTACCTCCTGTATTACCTTCAGCATGAAGGTCTACTTGAGAAGTACTACCACGAATTCCGTCGATCCGTGAAAGATGATCCGACAGGATACGAAACTCTCAAGCGAGTGCTGAGCGAAGACGATATGGAGGTGTTTCAGGAAAAGTGGACTGAATTTGTACTGGGCCTGCGTTTTTGAGACGCACGATTTGCCCAGGTTTTAACTTGTTTAACGCCCAGCCGCAGGCACCGGCTTGGCCGTCGTGCCGGCACCTGCGGCTAGGCGTTAAACCAGCAACCAGTGGATTCGGACGTTTCCTATCGAAAATTGTCGTGACAGTCGGAGCAGGCCTTGGCGATTTCGCCGGTTGCCTTGCGAGCCTGTTCGGCGTTGTTGGATTTGACGGCCGCGACAGCATCCAGCGCACTGCGTTTCATCAGATTCGCGAACCCCGCGTAAGACTCGTCGTCGCCGTCCTCCATCCCTTCCCGCGTCAAGGTTTCGGCGATGGCGGCGATGATTTCGGCTTCGTGCATGACCCCTTCAATGTCTTCCGAAAACGCCTCGGCGTTGGAAGTCCACTTGACCAAGTTCGCCTTGTGGGCCGTCTCCAATCGCTGCATCAAGGGAGACCGGTCGGCGATTTTCGTCCAGTCGTTCTCTTCGGCCTCGGCCTTGTCCGTCAGGGCGGCACCGTTGATCAAGTCCAACAATTCGTCTTTGCGTTTCTTCGCCTCTTTGTAGACATTGTTGTTGCCCGCCTTGGCGTTCGATGCTGACCGCGCGAACATATCGCGGGCGGCGGCGGCATCTTTCTTGAACCGAACATCCGCATCGTATTCGTTGACGATGGCAAACAGCAGCGCCAGGACACTAAAGTCACGCCGCACTTCTTTGTAGCCTCGTCCCGCGAAGTCTTGCGGCGTCGTGATATTCTTATCCGTCGCCAACTTGATCGCCTTGACCTCATTCTCGATCGTCGTGCCCGAGATGATCTTCGACCACGCATACGATTGGCCCGCCGCAGCGTCACCGCCGCCCGGTGCCGCAGCGGCCGGAGTCTGCGCGATCTGCACATTCGGATTCGCCGGGCGTTCACCCTCCAGGCGTGCAAACACATCCGGGAAGAAGATGCGGTCTGTTTTTGCGGAATCGAAAGTCGGCAGCTTCGCCCGATTTGCCGCTTTACGACCTTGGCCGCTGGCAATCAAGGCAACGATCGAAACGAGGCCGATTGCGGTGACGAGGCTGGCGATTGAACGTACTCGTAACATGATTCAATTCCGGTTCAGCAAGGAGGATCTTGACACATCATTCGCGATTATCGACGGACAATCGCGATGAGGCAAGCGATGTCGGTCTTATCGCACGGCTTTTGTTAGCTTGAAGTTGCGCAAGAAGTAGCATGGCCTCGTAGGCCGTGTCGGTTTGGAAGAGCCTGAAAACACACGGCCTGCGAGGCCATGCTACTCATTTGAGTCTTATCGTCCCCGCCGCGGGACGCCTGCCCGCTCAAACTGCGGGGCGATCGTGGCATAGCATTCCTTCGCGGCCGCTGTCGGATCGTATTCATTTTGATTCGACACCATGCCGCTGACTTCACAGCAGATGTCCGCTCGATATCCACCCGCGTAGAACCGCTTGAAGAGGTCGGCGTAGTCGAAGGAATTGCTTCCGCCGGGCAAGACGAATCGAAAACCTTTATCCGTCTCGATCGTGTCCTTGATCGCGATGTGTGCTGTATAAGGAAGTGCTGTCTCGACCGTGTCTTCAACGGACATGTCGCGAAAGGCGTAGTGGCTGTAATCGTAAACCATCCGAATCCAAGGCGTATCGTCGAGCTGTTGGATCAGCCACGCCGCCTCCGTTGGCGTCGACATCCCGCCGCCTCGGTGCGGCTTGATCGCGATGACGGTTCGTGTTTCCGCAGCCAGCTTCGCCCAGTCTCCGAGGCGGTCGCGGAGCATGTTTTTCTGTTCGTCCCACGTGCCGCCTCCGAGTACGGTCTGGATCAGCGGAGGAGATGTCGGACTCAGATCGTGCCCCAGCCGTGCCACTTCGCGCAATCGAGCGAGTCCCGCCTCATGCTCGGCTTTCTCTTTGGCGGGATACAAATGTTCCATCAACGCGGTGACGCGCAGCCCCGAATCCGCAAGCAGCGTACGGACCTGTTCACGTCGCGGTTTCGACATCCGCGCCGGTGCCGCATCCCAATCCGTTCGCGCAGCGATCTCGATACCGTCGTAGCCGACTTGCGCCACGGTGCGGATCGCATCTTCGGTCGACATCGACTTCATGCCGTACGTCCCAAAACTGAACGTGACACCTGCGATCGCTGTGTCGGCGCGTGCAAGGGATGCCGCGGTTAGAGCAAATACTGAGCTTGCCGCAACACTCTCTCGCAAGAAACTTCGGCGGTCGACAGCGTCGTCTCGCAGTACGTGTTCGATCGTCAGCATCCGATTAACTCTCCATCAACCGCTTGGTCGTTGCATTACCGTCGAGGGTTATTGTAGTTGGAAACGACCTGCCGTAGAGTACCCACTGCTTCCGCCCGGTGCGAATCTTTCCACACGAATCAACGAAATGACCGAACCACAGCGGCTACCGCGAAGTCCCGAGCTAATGTCGCGAACGGATAGCGCGTTGCTGGTCGTGGATGTCCAGGAAAAGCTGATTCCAATGGTCTCGCGGCACGAGCTAATCGTCTGGAACATCGGCCGGTTATTGGACGGAGCAAAGACGCTTGGCGTTCGCGCGGTGGCGACCGAGCAGTATCCTCGCGGCTTGGGACCAACCACCAAGGAGCTGGCGGACCGGCTCGGCGATGTGCCTGAGAAGCTGACGTTCAGCTGCGGCGGCTGTCCAGAACTGTTTGAAGAACTTCGCGATGCCGGGGTCTTCAAGATCCTGGTCGTCGGGATCGAAGCACATGTCTGTGTTCAGCAGACGGTGCTGGATCTCTTGGCCGACGGATTCCGAGTTTACCTAGCCGTTGACGCGATTGGCTCGCGATACGTACTTGATTACGAGACTGCCTTGCGACGGATGGATTCGGCGGGCGCGACGCTGACAACAACGGAAGCGGCGTTGTTTGAGTGGTGCGACGTTGCCGGGACACCGGAGTTCAAACAAATCAGCGCTCTGGTCCGCGAAACACTCGACAGCGCCGACCGTTAATGCAGGCTGGCCTCTGACCCTTTCTTGAAACAACATATCGGAGAATGGATCGTGACACTGTCCACGCCTACGTTGAACCCGCCTATCCGCACGCTGCTTGGGCCGGGACCGAGCGACATTCATCCCCGCGTTTTGCAGGCCATCGGAAAGAACACGGTCGGTCATCTCGATCCGTATTATCTGCAGCTGATGGACAACTCGCAGAAGATGCTGCGGGCGCTGTTTCGGACGGAAAATCGCATGACGTTTTCCGTGAGTGCGACGGGCTCGGCGGGGATGGAGGCGACGGTCGTCAACTTGATCGAGCCCGGCGACTCGATGATCGTTTGCGTCAACGGAGTGTTCGGGGCGCGGATGTGCGACGTCGCGGAGCGCGCTGGTGCGAAGGTCACGAAAGTGGAACGACCGTGGGGGGAGGTCTTCACACCGGATGACTTAAAAGACGCCTTGGCTCAAGCCAAGCCAAAAGTCGTCGGCATTGTCATGGCCGAGACTTCAACCGGGGCCTGGCAACCGATCGAAGAGATCTCGCAGTTAGTTCATGATTCGGGCGCGATGCTGTTGGTCGATGCCGTGACGGCACTGGGTGGCGTTCCCGTCGAGGTGGATAAATGGGGAATCGATGCCATCTACTCGGGAACGCAGAAGTGTTTGAGCTGTCCTCCCGGGTTGGCTCCCGTCTCGTTCAACGACCGGGCGATGGCCTCGATCTTGTCGCGGAAGACGAAGGTACAGAGCTGGTATCTCGACGTGACAATGCTCGCCAGCTACTGGGGCTCGGATCGCGTTTACCATCACACGGCACCGATCAACATGTCCTACGCGCTCTATGAAGCGTTGCAAGTCATTCACGAGGAAGGACTCGATCGCTGCTTCGCACGACACATGCTGAACCATCAGGCATTGAAGGCTGGATTGTCGGCGCTGGGAATCGAGTACGCGGCACAAGAAGGACATCAGCTTCCCATGTTGAACGCCGTTCGCGTCCCGGAAGGCGTCGACGATGCGCGGGTTCGCGGCGATTTGCTGAACCGGTTCGGGATCGAGATCGGGTCGGGACTTGGCGCGTTCAAGGGGAAAGTCTGGCGGATCGGGCTGATGGGATACGGGTCACGGGCAGCCAACGTGCTGCTATTCCTTTCCGCCCTCGAACAACTGCTCGCTGAGCAAGGTTACAAGTTCGATCACGGTGCCAGCATCGCTGCGGCGACCGCCCGGTATAGCGAGAGCCGGTAAAATCGCTGCCCCTTTGCCGTCTCTCGCTGTTTTGCCATAATCAGTGGCTCGCATCGGATTACACCCAGCAAAGACGCCCCAGCCACACGATTCCGGTGGCGCGCGAGCCAAGGCGCGGAGAGTCCAACATGTTCAAGAATCTGTGTACTTCGACACTCGGTATCGAGGGCCGTCAAAGTGAAATCATCGAACTGACGTTGACTTATGGCTTTCGCGGGCTCGATTTGGAAATCGATGACTTTGCACAACGGGCCAAGACCCAGGGACTTGATCAAGCCATCCGTTTCCTAAGCAGTGCCAAGATACGAATCGGCAGCGTCGACTTGCCGGTACGATGGCGCAGCGACGACACAACTTATCGAGCTGACTTGGCGGACCTGGACCAGGTCGCCTCCTATGCGGCAACTGCCAAAGTCTATGCGTGCAAGACCGTTGTTTTCTCCGAAAGCGATCTCTTGCCTTATCACGAGAATTTCGAGCAACATCGCAAACGGCTCGCCGAGATCGCCGAAGTGCTTGGCAAACACGGCATCCGTCTGGCCGTTGGCTTTCATGCGGCGGCTGCTCGCCGCGAAGGAAAACAGTTTCAATTCATTCAAGAGGCCAACGCTTTGTCGATGCTGTTGAAGTCTGTTGCCGCGGAGAACGTCGGGCTGTGGTTGGATACCTGGGACTGGTACGTTGGCGGTGGCACGGTCGATTCGCTGAAAGCCTTCGGAATCGACAAGGTTGCCTATGTGACCATCGCGGATGCGCCACACGACGTCGACCGTTCGTCACTCACCGAAGAGCAACGAACCATGCCGGCAGAAGATGGTGCGGCGAGCGTTCAAGACATCGTGAATTTGCTCCAGCAACAGGGCTACAAGGGCCCGCTCACCTTGGCGCCCCACGCGGACTGCTTCACCGGGATGAAAAACGACGACATCCTCAAGCAGTGTCGATCGGCATTGGACGAGCTTTGCACAGCCACTGAGGGCGACAAGAATCTTGTTTCTGCAGGTACCGGGAAGTAGCTGAAGCCGCGAGGCTTTAGAACGCCCGAAATCTCACGCAACTTCGGCTACTCGTGTCCCAGTCGCTTCGTTGCACGTCGAATCTCGGTTGACGAAATGTCATGCTGAAACTCTTCTTCACTCACTTCGCGACAGACCCCACGTAGCGGCTCCGGGATGTTGAGCTGACTGAGCGTGTGAAAGCGGTCGCCCATCGTCCGACCGAACACGAGGAATCGCGAGCCGGTTTCGACGATCTTCTCCACGGCACGGTCACGGCGTGCGGTGTCGTTGTGGTAATAGCGAACGTCGGCGATCCGCAACATGGTATCCGCCCCGACCACGAAGCTTACAGTGCCGAAGAGTTGCACTTTCTGTACAAACGTCGCCGCACGCGTCAGGCAGATCGTCTGTTCGTTGCCGAACTGTGAGAGACACTGCTCGATCGCGTCGATATCCAGCGGCGGTTTATCAACGTTCTCGATCGACAGCTCGAACGCGACCGGAACGCCGAGGGACGCCGCGGCAATCCGAGCCATCTTGCGGTGCCCATCGTGCAGCGGATTGAACGCACCGGGCAGGACGGCTTGAACCGAGTCAGCCGACTCGCTGATAGCTTCGCCGCCAAGCACCAACGCGCCGAACTCGTCCCGATACAGCCGCTCGATGGCTTTCAAACGGGCCGCATGAAGATCGCGTTGGCTACCACCGCTCATCGGTTTTCGTACCAAGAGTTAATCGCATCGAGCAACCGTCGTAGAACCAGTGCCGCCGCTTCTCGTTGCCGCGGTGCCCTCGATTCGGCGGCCAGCACGTGTCGCGACGCTGTCACAGTCACGACAGAGCCAGAGTGATCGTGCGTACGGCGAGCAATTCCAATATAGACAAGTCCATCCAGTCGCTTCGGCGCATGGGGGCCCAGATGTCCGGTGACCGAAGCGGACCAATCCGCTTCCGGTGTCATCGCCAACACGCCCGCAGCCATTTCGCCAGCGACGATCGCGCTGACCGGACCGGGGCGAGTCAGCTTCTCGCTGGAAACGCCAAGCCACCGATGCTTCGTATCGCTGCGATAGGTAACCGCTGATCCACAGAGATAATCCGAAATGCCGGGCACCTTGGCCAACGACGCAGCCACCAATCCGCCCGTACAGCTTTCGGCGAAGACGACTTTCAATTCTGCCTGCTTCAGCAAGTCGGCAAGTCGTCGAGCGTCGGTCGATCGGTTGGCCATCATTTTTCCGCTTTACAGTCGCCTGCATCATTCTCGCCGTACGCTTCCCGTTCAAACGGATTGTCGCGGTACGCGTTCCGTCCCGCAAGCCAAAGGTCAAGAGGCGCCAGCTGGTAGGCAGGGAGAAAGAACGGTCCCCAGCGTTCGTATTGGCGGACATGTGCCAGCTCGTGATTTCTCGTGACATCCAGATCAGCGACGGTCTTGCGGAGGATCGCATGCCCTAGACGATCTTCATCATCACTTAGGACGAAGCTGGCCCGTCAAGTGTTTGCCAGCGGCGTGCGTTTCTCGGTGATTTGGGGCGTTTGTTGCGACAGTTCGCGGTTCAACTCGATGAACGGCTCCAGCTCCGGAGGCACTTCGTGATCGGGGTAGATAGCCTCGACGGGGCATTCCGGTAGACAGTTTCCGCAATCGATGCATTCGTCGGGATCGATGTAGAGCATGCGGTCGCCTTCATGAAAGCAATCCGCCGGGCAGACGACAACACAATCCGTGTACTTGCACCCGAAACACGCGCCCGTCACAACATACGGCATAATGAATCTCCTTGAAATCTCGGCGTTAGCGAACTTGGTGGCTACGGGGAGATCCGGTTCCAGCCCACGCTTGTGCCAAGAACACTGAAAACTTTGCAACAAACTTCCAGGTTGGTCTGACCTTAGAAGAAGAATCCGCGGGGCCATTGCCGACCATCGACGTCTACGGATTAGGAGCGATCCTCGACAATCTACTGGCAAGCTGCCCGACGGTCTGCACGCAGCTTGCGGACATCCGGGACAAGGCACTTTCGCGAAAGCCATACGAAAGGTATCAAAGTGCCGCTGAGTTTGCATCCGCACTCGCGCGACTGTCGGACGCGATCAAAGATTGAGTCTCGCCCCTGGTCGATTGTGATCAACCCGGAAATCTCGGCGGCAACTTCGGAGTTGCACCGGCCTGGGAACAGACGAAGGCGGCGACGCGGGAGGCTGGATCGCTGATTGCTTCGAGATTGACGAGTTGGCTCCCAGACTTGCCGTGTGACAGGCGTAGTTGGCAGGCGCGCCGCCAAATCGTGGACGGTCCGGGCAGACGTCCAGCAAGACTTCGCCCAGACCAACAATCACAGGCTTTGCGGCGTTCATTCGTCGGCACCGTTTGGGTTGCCTTCAAAACCGGACGGAAAGACGTGCCTTCCAGCGACTCCCAGCAGCAGTTCGACGACCGAGATCACAGCGTCAAGCGGCATGTCGCCGTACAGGTGTGGAAACAGATCACCGCCGCGAGAGACTTCCCAGCGCAGCGCCGAGTCGCGTCGCATCCACCTCGACCAACAGCAGATCGTCTTGGCCGGAGAAGTGCTTGGCGACTGTCTCGACAACCTGATTCGCCGCCGACAAGTGAATGAATCCATCTTTCGCATCGATCGGACACCGCGAAAGACATCAGTTTGGCGCTGTCGATCGGATCAGGACGATGTCGTTTCTGTTCCGCATGAAGCTCTTCGTTGGACTCCTGTCCCCCCACGAGCTTGTCTCGTTGGAGACTAAAGATTCGTGAGTTAGCAGCGCACGTACACGAGACCGAGACCCCCACGGTCTCGCCCCGTTCGGTGAATGAGATTCGCTGTCCGCGTCGCTCACGCCGCGACAGTGTCGCCTTGCCGAAACTGATTCACCCACGAGGCGAGCTCGTGGGGGTCTTGGTATTCGAGCGGCAGGCTACTAACCGGCTAATCTTGGGTTCCAATGGGACCAGCCCGTGGGGGACCAAGGAACAACTTTCGCATCACTCGAGAGGCCCGATGTCGTCACGGATCACCAGATTCTGAACACCCCAGGTCGGGTCTCATTTCTAAAACGAGACCCTACCCCCGTTTCATTCGTTTTGCGCCAATAACTCGCGTAGCTTGGCCTTGATGATGTCGATGATTTCGCTCAGGTGGACGACCCGTCCGCGGAAATCGGACTTCACTTGATCGCGGATCGTCGCCGCGGGGCCTCGTCCGCAAATAACTTACCGAATTAGCGGTACGGCGCAAGCCGTCCGGTGCGGCAAACCGGAGG
>JAQBZB010000228.1 GCA_027622275.1 Planctomycetota bacterium
GCTATCACCGGGCGAAAGCTCGGCGGGAGCCTCGCCCTCCCTTAATTCTTGCTCCGCGAACGAGCGCCGCTAGGAACTGCTTTTTCGCGGAACGAAAAGCCACGTGTGAGCCATCTAGCCGAAGGCGGATCGAATGAGAGCTTGCTCCGCGTTGATGATTCTCTTGGTTGTGTTGTCACTCGCCGCTTGCAACAAGCCCGAGCCAGCCGCCAAACGTACCACATCCTCCAATCCTGTCCCGGTGCCCGACGCTCCTGCCGCGCCGAAATCTCCTGCCGTTGCCTCAACGACGTTGGACATCAAGAAGGTTGATGCCTCTGGCTTCAAACTGAGTTACGACTTGCCACCGCTTGACGGCGGAAAGATCGAGATCGCCACTCCAGACGGCTGGAAGCCGATGTCTCGCGATAGCAAGTTCGTCGTGCGATTCTCTGAATTGAAAGGTGGCGGTGGCTTGCCTCGAATCGAAGTGTTTGTCGAGGAGAATGATCTCGGCGGTCTCACCGATGTGACGCAGGCCAATGTTGCCGCCTTCACGACGGCGGTGGCCAAAGATCTGGAAGCACACGGAACGGCCGTCATCGAAACGCCGGTTCCGATGGTGATTGGCTCGGTTCCTTGTGTCCGCTACGTCAGCCATCTGAAGCTGAAGATCGGTGAAGGAACGCTGCTCGTCGAGCGGCAAACGCTCGCGCTGCTTCACGCCGGCCGTGTCTACAAGATCAACCTCTTGGTCGAACTCGATAAGTTGAATGAAAGCCATCGCGACGCCGCGTATGCCGTCTGCGCAGGAGTTCGATTTCCCGCGGTTGAATCGCCGGCGACTGAGTAGTCCCGTCGCTTCCGGCTAGGGCGAGTGCTCGTGACCGTCGTACGATTGCTCGGATTCACTGTGATCGGTTGACGGCTGCGACGTGCCCTGATGATGCGTCTTCGAGTGGCCGTGCCCCGATTCAGCGTACCCGATCAAGTACGCCAGCAAGACGCCGAACAAGAGGGCCACCGATAGCAACCCGCGATCGTGTTGGTGGAACTGCAACTCGGGCAGGATGTCGGCGAGCGAAATGCACAGAAAGATCCCGCCGGAAAAACCGAGCGCGCAGCTAAGGATCACGGGTTGTGAACTCGTTACTCCGCCCAGTCCAAAATAGAACACGATCGCTCCCAGCGGACACATCGACGCGAACGCCAGATTCATCAGACCGATCGACTTGCGCGTCCACCGCCCACCGCTCATGACACACGTTAACGACAGCGAGTCGAGCGGTTTGTGCAGCACGATGGCCAGGAACGTCCCCACGCCGAGCAGACCTACCGCCTTGTCGTGCGCGCCGGCAGCGACGCTGGCACCGAGCGCGAGCCCATCGAAGAACGTGTGCAAGGCCAACCCAAAAAACAGCCCGGACCAGCTGAGGCGGTGCGTGTGCGTGTGATCGTTACCATGCGCGTGTTCATGCGTTCCGTGATCGCAGGTGTCCTCATGGTGTTCGTGTCCGTCACCGACTTCGTGTCCATGTTGATGCACGTGGAAGAAGCGGATCATGAAGAAGGTCAACAGCACCCCTGCCACGACCGCGTAGGCGACATGATCCACCGACGCCGCCTCGGCCAACGCGTGTGGGATCAGGTGCAGCAGCGCAACACCCAGCATCAGCCCGCCGACGAAGCTCATCAGCAACTGCATCCGCCGGTGCGTCAATTGCACGAAAAAAGGCAGCCAACCGCCGAGCAGTGATGCCGACACAATCAAGAAGCAGTAGACGATCAGCAGCAAATTCGGCATTTCTGGGCGGACGGCCTGTGATTGGCGTGCGAAAATGGAGACACGCCAGCTTAGGTGAAAGCGGCCTGGTTACAAGGGCCAGGTCATCCGGAACAAGCCGAGCTTGACGCACCGGAACACTTCTTGAATCATTCGATCATGGCCAACACGAACATCGCTCTGCGAATCGACGAACTTGATTGCGCGGAAGAGGTCGCCCTGCTTCAAGATCAACTGCTGGACAGCCGAGGCATCGAACATCTTGGCTTTGATGTCGTGAATCGCCGCATGTTGGTTTCCTTTGACGCCGCCGAGACGTCGGTCGAGGAGATCATCTCGCAGGTGTCGAAGACCGGTATGCATGCCAGCCGCGAAGATCAGCCTCGCGAGTTGACTCGGACGCCGCGGTATGGCAACGCGCGACTGCAATTGACGCTCGCCGCTGGGTTGGCCGTCGGGATGGGATTCGTGGCGCACGTCGTCACCGCCGGCAATCCGCTCGCTCCATTTGAAGTCGGGCTATTAGACAGCGAACATGCGACGCCAATCGCTTCGCAACTGCTGTACTCACTTTCCATTGGCCTCGGACTCTGGTTCGTGCTTCCCAAGGCATGGCTCGCGATGCGCCGGCTGCGAGCGGACATGAACCTGTTGATGTGTGTGGCGGTGGCCGGTGCGGTCTGCCTGGGGCAGTGGTTGGAAGCGGCAATCGTCACGTTTCTGTTTCAAGTCTCGCTGCTACTCGAACATTGGAGCATGGAGCGTGCCCGACGCGCCGTCAGCTCGCTGCTGAATCTAACGCCTCCGCTGGCGAGAGTCTTGGAGCCGCCGTGCGATCACGCGCACGAACGTCCTGTCGCCGAAGTCCAGATCGGCGCGAGAATCATCGTCCATCCCGCTGAGAGTATTCCCTTGGACGGACGCGTGCTGGGGGGTGAATCGTTCGTGAACCAAGCTCCGATTACCGGTGAATCGCTGCCCGTTGAAAAGATACCCGGTGACAACGCCTTCGCCGGCACGATCAACGGCGAAGGAACTCTGGAAATCGAAGTGACTCGTCAAGCGAGCGACACCACCTTGGCTCGCGTCATCCATCTCGTCCAAGAAGCTCACGCGGGCCGGGCTCCGACGGAACAATGGGTGGAAAAGTTCGCGCGCTATTACACGCCGGGCATGATGGGGCTGGCGCTGCTGATCGCCACGGGCCCACCGCTGCTGACGGATGCCGCGTGGGGCGTCTGGATTTACAACGCGCTGGTGTTGCTTGTCATCGCTTGTCCGTGTGCCTTGGTGATCTCGACGCCCGTCAGCATCGTGTCGGCCTTGACACGCGCCGCCAATCACGGGGTCTTGATCAAAGGCGGACGATACTTGGAAGCCGTGGCGGGATTGCGGGCGATCGCGATCGACAAGACAGGCACGCTGACTCGCGGGGAGCCCGTCGTGAAAGAGGTTGTCCCGCTGAATGGGCATTCACGCGTGGAATTGCTCCAGCGCGCGGCGGCTCTCGAATCGCAAAGCACGCACCCGATTGCCCGAGCCATCTTGGCTTGCGCCAAGCAGGAAGGCGTTCAAGTGCCGACGGCGGATGCCTACCAAAGCTTGAGCGGGCGTGGCGCGGAAGGCGTTGTCGAAGGCAAGCCGTATTGGATTGGCAGCCATCGGTTGATGCTCGAACGGATGCCCGATGCCGAGTCGGCGCATAGCTCGAGTGTCGATCTCAAGGCGACCGGCTGCTCGGTCGTCGCGATCGGCAGCGCGGCACATGTTTGCGGTTTGATCAGTGTCGCGGACGCGGTCCGCGACGGCGTCGATCGCAATGTTCGCGAGCTGCGGCAACTTGGCATCCGTCACATCTGGATGCTAACCGGCGACAATCACGAGACCGGACAAGCGATCGCCGATGCCGTTGGCGTCGATGGCTTTCTGGCCGAGGCATTGCCCGAGGATAAGCTTCGCGAGATTGAAAGGCTTCGCGAGGAACACGGTGCGGTGGCCATGATCGGCGATGGCGTGAACGACTCGCCCGCGTTAGCCGCTGCGACGGTGGGGATCGTGATGGGAGCCATCGGTACCGACGCCGCGATCGAAGCCGCCGACATCGCGCTCATGTCCGACGACCTCGCGAAAGTCCCCTGGCTGATCCGCTTGGCGCGCCGCACGCTCCGCATCATCAAGCAGAACATCGCCTTTGCCTTGGGGCTCAAGCTGTTGTTCGTCGTGCTCGCTGCTTGCGGACTCGCATCGCTGTGGATGGCCATCGCCGCCGACACCGGCGCATCGCTGCTGGTGGTCTTCAACGGCCTGCGATTGCTGCGGAAGTGATGTAGCATGGCCTCGTAGGCCGTGCCGACTCAACAGGCGTGGAAGCACGGGCTGCGAGCCCATGCTACCAAGGCGACATATAAATGCCGTTGCCGCGAATGCCGATGTCGCCGGACGGGATGCCAATGTTGTCGAGATGACGGTAGTGAAAGCTGCCGTAATACTTCGGATACAGTTCTTCGACCGATGGCGGTCGATTGCGGGTGCCGTAGTTGCTCGGATAGGTCGGCGCTCCGAAGGCAATCGGACCGTTCGGCGAGTAGCTCCGAGCAAACAGCCGGATTCGACCACGCGGTGCAGCGTCGGCCTCGCTCATGCCTGCCAGGCTCGTGCCGACGAATATCACGGCAATCGCGATCAAGCGTTTCATTTCAACTCTCCCGGACAGGTGGTTCTGATTCAGTCACTCTCGAATTGTAGGTCACACGAAGCCCCAGTCGACCTGTCGCCCGTCGAACAATACGCGTTATAATCCGCGTCACCGGAGGCTGCTTGACGCCGAACGCACCAGGAGAAGGACCTCATGTCTCGACTCGCACTTCACTGGCAGATCCTCGGCGGGATGCTGCTGGGCGCGGCAATTGGGCTGACACTCAACTTCACGGTTTCGGAACGAAACACGAATACTGAGCATGGCAAGCTGCCCAAAGGGATCAGGCAAGCCAAGCTGCATGACAGTGCGAATCTGATCACGATCGATCTCACGCAAGAAGATGGTACCGAGCGGCATTGGGTCGTCGACGGAACACGCCGCACGCCGGGTTCCATCGCGACACTCGAGAAGCTTCACGCGAAAGACGCACAGGGTTACGACATCTTTCATCAGCACGGCCGCTCCAGGTCGCGCTGGGTCGGTGATGCCGCACAGCGATTGGGCGGCTTGTTCCTCCGGATGCTGCGGATGGTCGCGGTGCCGTTGATTGCGACGTCACTGATCACCGGCGTGATGGGACTGGGGCACGCGGAGCGGCTCGGCAAAATGTTTACCAGGACGCTGTTCTATTACTTGGTGACCAGTCTGCTGGCCATCGTGACCGGATTGGCGATGGTCAACATCATTCGGCCGGGGCTCGGCGGCGAGAACAATCAACAAGCTCACGAAGCCGAGATCGCGTCGGGCAGCTTGGGCGAGGTGCTGTTCGATCAAGTCGAGACGATGATTCCGACGAACCCGATCGGAGCGTTGGCCGAAGGAAATTTCCTCTCGATCATCTGCTTCTCGCTGGCCTTCGCGATCTTTGCTCTGATCGTCGGCGGCAAGACGGCGCAAATCGTTCGTGACTTCTTTGGTGCCGCCTTCGAGGTCATGATGGCGATGACGATGGCGATCATTAAGCTCGCGCCGCTGGGCGTGTTGTTTCTGATGCTGTCCGTCACGTCGACGCAGGGCATCGAAGTCTTTAAGTCACTCGGCTGGTACATGCTGACCGTCGCGTGTGCTCTGGCGTTTCATGCAATGATTACATTGCCGATGATTGTCAAATTCGTCGCCAGACGCGATCCGTTGGAATTCGTCAAAGCGATGAGCCCAGCGTTACTCACCGCCTTCAGTTCGGCATCCAGCAACGGAACGCTCCCGTTGACGTTAGCGAGCGTCGAAGAACGAGCCGGTGTGAGTAACCGCGTCAGTTCCTTCGTCTTGCCGCTGGGTGCCACGATCAACATGGACGGCACAGCGCTCTATGAGGCGGTGGCCGTGCTCTTCATCGCCCAACTCTATCACGGCGAAAACTTGCCGATCGGCCAGCAAATCATCGTGGCCTTTACGGCGCTGCTGGCCAGCATCGGCGCGGCGGGAATTCCGCATGCGGGATTGGTAATGATGGTGATCATCCTGCAAGCCGTGAAGCTGCCGGTGGAAATGCAAGGCATTATCATCGCTGTCGACCGCGTGCTGGACATGTGCCGCACCAGCGTCAACGTCTGGAGCGACTCGTGCGGCTGCGCGGTGATCGCTCGGATGGAGGCATTGGGCAGCGTCAGCGCGGAAGATGTCCCCGATGCCGCCGACAACTTGGAGTAGCTGGCGTGGCACAGACTTGTTGCCCCACTTACTGTCCGATACGCTGCGTCAGGGCCATTAGCAAACCGCCGACGATCAGTCCGACGGCCATCAAGGCTACCCCGGAGATCGTGATCCAATCGCTGCGTCTTCTGTCGCCGATCACGACGACGATGAAACCGATGGCAACCGGTGTCGCACCGACAATGAACATAGCGGCGCCAGGAATGAGCGCGGAGCAAATGCAAAGTATTGCGACGACGCACGCAATCTGCCAAAGCGAGAATGTGAAACGCGACGGTTGGCTGGACGGTGACATGTAGGCGATTCGCCTATCGATTCCGCCAGAACGACGGCATGAACAAGACAAGAATCGCGAAGATCTCGATGCGGCCAATCATCATCAGCCAGACGAACAAGAACTTCGTGAGCGAGCTGAAGTGGCCATAGTTTTGCGTCGCGCCGACGGTTCCCAAACCGGGGCCGATGTTGTTTAGCGTGGCCGCCACGCCGCTGGCGCTGTCGATCAGCTTGTGTTCGATGCTAGTTCCCCAGGTCGCATCGGGCTCGACCGCCACGACAAACATCCAGCTGAAGACGAAGATCACCAGGATCAAGCCAAAGTAAACCAGGATATTCTTGCGCAGGTCCGGATCTTCGACGGACTTACCGCCCAGCCGCAGCGGGCGGACGACGGTGGGGTGAAACGCCTGCTCGGTCTCCAACGCCATGATCTTGAGAAACAGGATGTGGCGAATCACTTTCAGACCGCCGCCGGTACTTCCCGCACAGCCGCCGACAAACATCAGCAAGAACAACACGCCGCGTCCGACGCTGCTCCACCGATCGAAATCGTGCGTTCCATATCCGGTTGTTGTCACAATGGAGACGACCTGGAACAAGCCATAGCGCACCGCGTGGCTCAATCTCTCGCCGAATGACGCGCCTTCAAAATCTCCGTGACGCAGGCCCGTCACGACGATGAACAGCGTGACGCCGAGAATCACCCCGAGGTAGGCTCGCCATTCGATGTCGTCGAATAATCGCTTGGGTTGCCTCAGCGCGACAAAATACAGTAACGTGAAATTCGTTCCGGCGATGATCATGAACAGCGTCACGGTATAGTCGATCCAGGCACTGTCGAAGTGCCCGAGGCTCGTGTTCCAGGTGCTGAATCCGCCCGTTGCCATCGTGCCAAAGGCGTGGCACAACGCGTCGAACAGGCTGAGCCCCTGAAGCCACAGGATGAGCGTTAGCACGGCATTCAGAACGCAGTAGATCCCGGCAAACGCCCACGCCGTCTGCTGCATCCGCGCTTGCATTCCTTCCTTGCTCGGGCCCGGCATCTCGGCGCGCATCAACGCCTTGCCGGCGGACCCCTGACCTAGAATGGCGACGAACAAAACAATAATCCCGAGCCCGCCGAGGAAATGAGTGCTGCTTCGCCAGAACAGCAAACAATGCGGGACAAGAACGGGATCTTCGAGATCGGAAAGGACCGTTGCCCCGGTGGTACTGAACCCGGACTGCGATTCAAAGAGCGCGTCGGCAATCCCCATCTTGATCCATCTCAGCCGATAGTGATTGCGTCGATTGTCGGGAGCATCTTCCTCGTCCGGAAAAATGATCGCGCCGCGCCAATCACCATCCACGTTTCGCAGATCGGCAAGCAAGTCCTGCGGATTATCGACACTCGACGCCTCGACGAGTTGGTCTAGCTCAAGGCCTTTCGCCAACGCCTCGTACAAGGCCAGGACCACTTCATGTTTCTCGGCCGGCAACTCACCCTTCCTATCCCAATGCCGCCAAAGGAAGTTGTCCGAGTCGTAGACTTGCCAAGTCTGATTGTCCGCGGCGAGCCGCACGGAAGGGCCTCGATAAGTGCCGCGCAGCAAAAACGGCAACGCGCCAAGCACGGTCGCCAGAATCCAACTGAGCCCGACGATGGCCATTGCTTCTTTGCGGTACAGACGGATTTCGGTGCCGCGTCCGTAACGGATCAACAACCACCCCACGAGGAAGCTGAGCATCATGCTCAACAGGAGCGAGACGAAGCCGCGAACTTCGAGAAAACCGACGATGTTATCAGCATTGCGATGCCCGAGCGCGGGATGTGCCCACGGCAGACTGAAGACCATCATCCCGCCAATCAACATGGCGACGATACCGAGCAATTTGCTAACAACGCGAAGGTTCATGAACGCTGCTTATCTGCCGTTGACCGTGAACTGCTTGATCGCCGCATCGACCGAAGCATCGTCGATCAAGGCCACGACGACTTCACCCGGCGCGAGCCGATCGTCGGCTCCGGGAACTCGTACGTAATCGTCCCGCATGACGGCCGCGATCAGACACGATGGCGGTAACGGAACGTTTGCCAACACATGTTCCGTGGCGAGAGCCCCTTCCAGCACTTCAATCTCGTAGACGTCGATGCTGCCGCCCGTCAAGGACATGCGCGAGACAACGGGGCCGGTATTCAAGAAGCCGAGGACTTGCTTCGCCATCACTTTTCGCGGGCTGACCGCGAGATCGATTCCTAACTTGCCGACAACTCCGGCGTAGTCAGGTCGACCGACGATCGCCATGACGTGCTTGGCACCCGTGTCGCTGGCCTCGACGCACGCCATGATGTTGTTTTCGTCGTCGCCCGTGCAGGCAACAAAGTAGTCCGCCGTGCCAACGCGTTCTTCTTCAAGCACGCGCCGACGCGTCGCATCGGCTTGCACGACAGTCGCGCGATGCAAGTGATTCGCGAGGTACTCACATCGATCGGGCGATTCATCCATCAAGACAACGGAGTAATGTTCGTTCTCCAACGTCCGCGCCAAGTGATAACCCGTCTCGCCACCCCCCGCGATCACGACGCCTTGTTTGGCGACTTGTTCTTTCTGGACCAACTCGTTAACACTCTCGACATCTTCGCGGCGGCCGATCAAGGTAATGCGGTCGCCGATTTCGATGGTGTCGGTCGCTCCGGCAATCCACGTCTTTTCGCCGCGACAGATCGAACCGAGCCGAACTCGCTTCGGAAGCTTCAAGTCCTTGAGCGGCACTCCCACGGCGGCGGTCTTCTCGCGAATGACAACTTCCTGAACTTCCAATTCGCCGCGAGCGAAGTTCTCGAGCACCACGGATCCCGGGTTGCGAATACCGCGCGCCAACTCCATCGCCGAAAGATGCTCCAAGCTGAGCATTCGATCGATGTTGAAGTGACGGTTGTAGTCGAACGTGCTCAAGTCACGGAAGACGGGAGCATAAACGCGAGCGAGCGCTCGACGAGCCCCCATCGCCTTGGCCATGCTGGCCGCCACAATATTCACTTCGTCGTCGCCAGTCACCGCCAGGCAAATGTCCGCGCCCAGCACATCTGCTTGAAACAAGACACTCGATTGCGAAGCCGAGCCCGTGACGGCTCGAACATCGAGTTCGTTGTTGATTTGGCGAGCCCGAGCGGCGTCTCGATCGACCACTGTCACACTGTGGCCGTGATGGCATAACAGGCCGGCGATCGAGGTTCCCACCGTACCGCCTCCCAAAATGACGATTCTCATTTCACTTCGGTCTCAGCCGACGAGTCGTTACAACTCGCGGGCCGGATCGTTCCTCCTTTGGTGTTGAGCAACTCGTCGGCGATCAACAGGTCGTCCAAAACCTTTCCGCCAACGATTGTTTCGTCGATGATTCGCGAGACGTCTTCGAGCTGGACGTGTCCGTACCAAATTCCCTGCGGATAGATCACGACCGTGGGGCCCAGTTCGCATTGATCGAGACAACCGGAAATGTTGGCGCGAACCAAGGGCTTCAGCCCGCGGCGTTCGACTTCGGCCTTGAAGGCGTTGCGCAACCGCTCCGAGCCGCTGGGATCGCAACACCCGCGCGCGTGGCCCGGACTTCGTTGGTTGCAGCAGATGAAGAGGTGATGCGTGAAGGCGGACATCGTGTTTTATGGTTTGGTGAACAGCCGGCAGCACATCTGCTGCGAATGAAGAAGCTGGTGAAGGCAGCCGCGAAGACAAACTCGATCTACACAGCCCAGGAGATCGCCATCAAAATGGCGAAGATGATTGCCATGAAGCCACCAATCCAAACCGCCGCGCGGAACGCGTTGTTCAAGATCGGACCCATCAGTTCATGGCGAGTCGCTCCGTAAACCAGGCTCACCGAGACAATCAGCGGCAACGCATACCACAGGCGGTTCGTATCGGCGACGGAAGCTAAGAGTTCGATCATGCTGTTTCTCTCGGCGAGCGGGGGACGTCAGTCCCCCTGATGACGCGACATTGGTTTTCCATCAGGGGACTAACGTCCCCCGCTCGCCTGTTGGTTGCGGCTACGCCGCCTTAAATTGGTCAATTCCAGAACGCTAAGCTACGAATCATCTTGGTCATCTGGCGGCGGCTTGTCGGATTTTTCGTCCGACGTGATCACCATCGGTCCTCCGTAAGCATCATAAATCGCCAATACGTTCAACAAACCAGCGATCATCGTGTAGAGCGTGCCGAGTTCGAAGAACGAATGATATTTCAGATGCCACTGCGACAGTTCATCGTCGGGCGATTCGTAATTGAAAACTTGCTTGGGCGGGGCCATCCAGCCACCGAACAGCGGTTCCTTGTCCTTCTTCGCACGCTGGCTCTCGACGATGGCAGGCAGTGCCGGTGTGCCGACCCCTAACTGACAGAAATACTGCCAGCGATGATCGTTCTTTGTCCAGGACGCATACACGACGTGCCCGTGGCCCAGACCTAAGCCGAAAAACCAGGTCGATAAGATGCAGACCATGAAGAGAATGCCCTTGGCATAGCGACGTTGGTAGATGTGCCCCGCGCCGGGCCAGACCCACGCCCACACTGCGGCGACTGCGGGGTTACGCAGGTCCACCTCGATCATCTCGTCCGCCGCAGGCATACCGTCTTCAGTCGGCATCGCCGATCCTCCAAACTCCGGTGGGATTCAAACCGCTCATTCTAGTCAAGTTGGATTCGCAAGCTAGGTCACCTTTCTCACGCCTCGCCTCTTGCGACAGGGCTGTATTCGCTTGAATTCCAGGTATATTGCTGCCTGCAAGATGGTAGTCCGCACGAACTCCGCTTAAACTCTTCTTCCACCCTCGCGAACCCATGAGCCGACGATACTTCGTTGATTCGCCAATCACAGGCGAAACCGCCGTCCTCGCCGGGCAAGAGGCTCAACATCTGCGCAAGGTGATGCGAGCGAAGGTCGGCGACGAGCTGGTCTTGTTCGATGGGAGCGGTGCCGAATTTCCAGCTCGCATCGAGAAGATCGGACGCTCTGAGGTAGACCTTTCGATTATCGAGCGATGCGAAGTCGATCGTGAACTTCCGTTTCGTCTTGTCATTGCAGCGGCGTTACCCAAGGGAGATCGTCAACGCTGGTTAGTCGAGAAGCTCGTCGAACTTGGTGTCGCCGGGCTGGTGCCGCTGGTCACCGCGCGCAGCGTCGCTCAGCCGAGCGGGAACGCGCTAGAGCGTTTGCGGCGTGCCGTCGTCGAAGCCTCGAAACAGTGTGGCCGCAATCGGCTGATGGAGGTCGGATCGGCTTGTGCGTTCGAGGCATTTCTGACAGCGGTGCCCGATTCGGGCACGAGGCTGATCGCACATTCACGCACAAATCATGAAGTTGCCGCTCCTTGGGTCACACACGGCGATGACGTTGTCGTCGCGATCGGACCGGAAGGTGGTTTCACCGACGAGGAAATCGGTCTCGCCAACAAGCACCGTTGGAACAAAGTGTCGCTCGGCTCGCGTGTGCTGCGCACGGAGACGGCTGCCGTGGCGGTCGCCTCGGTGATTGCGTTGCGACACAAATCCAGTGATTGATCAGCAGCGCTGGCAATTTGGTTGCAAATCGCGAGCGAGACCATTATTGTGTGGGCAGACATCCTAGACTGCACACTCCGTGTGCGGACTACATTTTAAGACACCGTCAGGAGCCAACCAATGCCCAGGCAAATCAGTCGTCGTCGCTTCGTTCAAACAACCGCGCTCACTGCCGCAGCCGGCTACTTCGTGAACCCCACCCAGGCACAGCAATCCAAGTCACCAAACGAGCGGTTGAACATTGCCGCCGTCGGTGCGACAGGCCGAGCCGGTGCCGACATCGCCGGCGTGGCGTCGCAAAACATCATCGCGATCGCCGATATCGATGCGGATCTGTTGGCGAAAGGTTGCGTCAGTTACCCGAAGGCCAACCAGTATCGCGACTTTCGCGTGATGCTCGAGAAAGAAGTCGACAAGATCGACGCCGTGGTTGTCGGGACGGCCGACCACACTCACGCCCCGGCCGCCGCCATGGCGCTGCGATTGAAGAAGCATTGCTACTGTGAGAAGCCGCTCACGCATACAGTTCTCGAAGCAAGAACGCTTGCAAATATTGCCAAGGAGAACAAGCTCGTCACCCAGATGGGCACGCAGATCCATTCGCTCGACAACTATCGGCGCGTGGTGGAACTGGTCGAAACAGGCGCGATTGGACCGATCCAAGAAGTACATGTGTGGGCCGGCGCGGTTTATACGGGAGGCAAGTTCACGACCGGTACGCCCGCGCCCCAGAATGTCGATTGGGATTTGTGGCTTGGGCCAGCGGTCGAGCGGGCTTACAGCGAAGGCGTGCATCCGTTCAATTGGCGCCGCTTCTGGGATTACGGGACCGGCGCGCTCGGTGACTTCGGCTGTCATTATATGGATCTCGCGCATTGGGCGTTGAAGCTCCGCAACCCGGTGACGGTCTCGGCCCAAGGGCCAGAGTTCGATCCGGTCAGCACTCCCGCGTGGTGCATCGTCGATTACGAGTACCCCGCCCGCGACGATCTGCCTCCCGTCAAATTGACCTGGTATGACAGCGGCAAGAAGCCCGAGAAGCTTGAGTCGATCGTCAAGCACCAGCCGCTCGATCAAGACGGCAAGCCGATGAGCCTCGGCGGCGGCCAGTTGTTCGTCGGCGAGAAAGGAATGATTCTTTCAAATTACACCCAGCGCTCGCTGATTCCCGCCGAGGACTTTTCGGACTTCAAGGCTCCCGAACCTTACATTCCGGCCTCGATCGGCCATCACGAGGAATGGGTCAACGCGATCAAGAACGGTGGCCCGACGACCTGCAACTTCGATTACTCCGGCGCGTTGACGGAATCGGTGCTGCTGGGGACTGTCGCGTTTCGCTCGGGCGAGAAGATCGAGTGGGATTCCAAGAACTTGAAAGTCACCAATTCCGAGCAGGCTCAGCAGCTGGTCCACAAAGAGTATCGAAAAGGCTGGACGCTGTAACGAGCTTTCCCCGTACGATGGCCTGCCAAGGCCGTCGTACCTACCAACCCCGTCATCGGAGACTCCGCATGTCAAAACCCATCAACCGACGTCACTTCATCGGGAACACGGCTGCCGGAACGGCCGCCGTTGGCCTTGGCCTTTCCAGTTTGAAAGCACTCGCCGATTCGTCGCCCAACAACAAAGTCGTGGTTGGCGTGATGGGCTTAAGTCGCGGCTCGGCATTGGCCGCCGGGTTCGCCAGTCAACCCAACGTCGAAGTCAAGTATCTGTGCGACGTCGACAAGGATCGCATCCCCGCGCTGGCGAAGCGAATCGAAGAGAGTTCGGGGAAAGCTCCCGCAGGGATCACGGACTTTCGCCGCATACTCGACGACAAGAGCGTCGATGCGTTGATTTGTGCCGCGCCGAATCACTGGCACGCGCCGGCCACGATCCTGGGTTGCGCCGCGGGAAAGAATGTGTACGTCGAGAAGCCTTGCAGCCACAACCCGCGCGAAGGCGAGCTGATGGTCCAGGCAGCCCGCAAGCACAATCGCGCCGTTCAAATGGGCTCGCAGCGCCGCAGCGGTGGCGGTACGCAGCAAGCGATTCAAAAGCTGCACGAAGGTGCCATCGGGCGGATCTATCTCGTGCGCGCCTGGTACGCGAGCGCTCGGGGCACCATCGGCACGGGCAAACCGGCGGAAGTCCCCGCGCATATCGACTACGACCTCTGGCAAGGTCCCGCGCCGCGGCGGCCGTATCTCGACAACGTCGTGCATTACAACTGGCACTGGCGATGGCACTGGGGCAACGGCGAACTCGGCAACAACGGCATTCATACGCTGGACCTGTGCCGCTGGGGTTTGAATGTCGACTTCCCAACGCGCGTTACTTCGAGCGGTGGTCGTTATCACTGGCAAGACGACCAAGAGACGCCCGACACGCATACCGTGTGCTTCGAATTCGGCGACCAGCGCCAGATCACGTGGGAGGGATTGAGCTGTAATAAACACCGCGCGGGCTTCATCACCTTCTTTGGCGACGGCGGCACGATGGAGATCGACAGCAACGGCTCGTACGTGCAGTTCGACATGGGCGACAAGGTCGTCGAAGAAGACAAGGCACCCAGTCGCGGCGATGACGAACACATCGCCAACTTCGTGGCCGCCATCCGCAACGACAAGCCGCTCGACTTGAACTCCGAAATCGAGATTGGTCATCGCAGCACGCTGCTCTGCCATCTGGGCAACATCGCTCAACGAACGGGCGCGACGTTGAACTGCGACCCGACGAACGGCCACATCCTCGGCAATGACGAGGCGATGGCGCTGTGGGGCCGCGAATACGAACCGGGCTGGGAACCGAAGGTGTAACCGAAAGCAGAAATTAAACCGGAGTCTTGGTTAGGAATCGCGCGGCGATAATTTCCGAGTCTTGTCCCGAAGGGACGCAGTCAAATAGCCCCAGGTTTCAGAGGTCGTGCAGCTTTCAAATACTTTGACTGCGGAGATTTGCGACGCAAATCATTGTAGAACAATTGTCTCAATTG
>JAQBZB010000229.1 GCA_027622275.1 Planctomycetota bacterium
CGTGAAATCACGTGGCGGCTGGAAGCCGCCACTACAAAGTGGCTAGCGCCAGGCGGCTGTTGAATATTCCGGGCTAGGCAAGTGCATCCCGATGGTTAGAACTACAGCATGACACTCACCAAACATTACGGCCCCGGCAAACTGGGGCTTTCATTCGAGTTGTTTCCGCCCAAGACGGAGGCCGGCGAAGAGGCGATGTATCGGCATGTGGATCAACTTGTCGAGTTCAAGCCCGACTTCATCACCTGCACTTACGGTGCGGGTGGATCGACACGCGACAAGACGCTGGGCATCGTCGAGCAAGTGAAACGGCGGTACGATTTGCCGGTCGCTTCTCATTTGACGTGTGTTGGTTCGACGGTCGATCAGTTGCGGGCTTACCTGACGGAAGCGGCGGGTCGCGGCATCGATTACATCGTTGCGCTGCGAGGCGATCCGCCGCGCGGAGAAACGATCTTCCAAGCCGTTGCCGGGGGACTGCGTTATGCGAACGAACTGGTCGAGTTGATTCGCGGCGAGTTTGCCGACTTTGGGATCGCGGTCGCCGGCTATCCAGAAACGCACCAGGAAGCCCCGAGCCCCGAGATCGACTTGGCGAACCTCAAACGCAAGGTGGATGCCGGCGCGGACGTCGTTGTGACTCAGCTGTTTTATGACAATGACGACTTCTTCCGCTTCCGCGATCGGTGCGACGAGGCGGGGATTCACGTGCCGCTAGTGCCCGGCATCCTGCCCGTCACGAGTCTCTCGCAGATTCAGCGGATCACTTCGATGTGTGCGGCGAGGCTGCCCGAAACCTTTGTCACCGAACTCGGGCAGCGTGACGACGAGGATTGGCAATTCCAAGTCGGCATCGACTTTGCCACCAAGCAAGTGCAAGCCTTGATCGACGCCGAGGTCCCTGGTATCCATTTCTATGTGCTGAACAAATCTCAAGCGACCTCGGCTGTTTTGAAAGCGGTTCAACGTCCGGAGTGAGAACGATGCGTGCGATGTCACCCAGCCGGTTGTGTCTTCTGTTTTTGGTTGGCTTGGTGGGGTTAATGTCGCGAGCGGCGCGTGGCCAAGAGCAACACACGCTCCGCGGCGTGATCGTCGATGCCGAAACGAACGCGTCGCTCGCCGGACGGCTTTACATCCAAGACGAGCAAGGACGATTCTTTCACGCGAAGTCCGCGGCCGCGGATGGATCGGCCGTCGAATACAGCAAGCAACGTGGTCCGCAGAGCATCGAGATCCACACGACGCTGTCGGCTGACGCCTTCACTGCGCAGTTGCCGCCCGGCAAGTACACGCTCACGGCCGAACGCGGCAAGGAGTATCACGGCGCGACCGCGACCGTCGATCTGACGGACGGGCCGGGCGACGTTCGGCTGACACTGCGTCGCTGGATCGACATGAGTTCGCTCGGTTGGTACTCGGGCGAGACGCATGTGCATCGCTCGATGGCCGAGTTGCCGACCGCCATGCTGGCCGACGACTTGAATGTTGCCTTGCCGCTCACGCACTGGGTCACTCGTGCGTACACGCCCCCCAGCCAAGGCGACAAGAACTCGGCCCCGGTTGCCGCTGAACTCGTGAAGATCGACGCGACGCACGTGATCTACCCGCTGAACACGGAGTACGAGATCTTCACGGTCGACGACAAGCGGCACACGCTCGGCGCCATCTTTGCGCTCAATCAAAAGACAGTTTTGACGGACGGCGTCCCGCCCGTCCGACCGATCGCCGAACAAGTTCACCGCGAAGGCGGCTTGCTCGAATTGGACAAGCACAATTGGCCCTGGTCGATGATGCTCATTCCGGTGATGAAGGTCGACTTATACGAGTTGACCAACAACCATGTTTGGCGGACGGAGTTTGCCTTCAAGCAGTTTGGCGAGCCACCCGCACCGTACATGAACGTCGAGCAAGACGCGGACGGCATGAGCGAGAAGGGCTGGCTCGACTTTACGTTTCAAAACTACTACGTGCTGCTCAATTGCGGTTTTCGTCTACGGCCAACGGCAGGAACGGCATCGGGCGTGCATCCCGTGCCGCTGGGGTTCGGCCGCGTTTACGTTGATGTGCCGCAAGGGTTCTCGTACGATGCGTGGCTGGTTGGACTCGACGCAGGTCAGAGCTTTGTCACGACAGGTCCGATGCTGGTCGTGACGGCCAATGATCAGCCGCTCGGGACGACGTTTCAAGTTGAGAACGGCAAGTCAATTCGAATCCGGCTTCAAGGTTGGGCCAAGAGCGAACATCCGCTCTCGCGGATCGAGGTCGTTTCGTCAAAGGGCTTGCTGCAAACGATCAAGCCTCAGAGTCAAAAGACAGACGCCGGCGCATACTCCGCGGACATCGACGTGAAGCTGGAATTCGATGAGTCGACGTGGGTCGCCGTTCGCTGCTTCGAGCAGTTGCCCAACGGCCGCGAGCGATTCGCACACACAGCTCCGATCCACGTCGACATCGCCGGCAAACCGCTCCGTCCGCGCAAGGCTGAAGTCCAGTATCTCGTCGACAGAATGCAACGCGAGATCGAAAGAAACACGGGCGTGTTGACGGAAGCCGCTCTCGCAGAATTCCGTGAAGCGCTTCGAGCCTACGAGGCGATCGCCGCCACGGCGGAATAACGCACCTCACACCAATCTGCGCCGGGAAACCGCCCGCGCGGCTCCGCTGTACCACCGCGTAGGGAAATGGGGAGCCGGCGGATATCAAGGCTTCGGCGCAGGCAGATCACCGAGATCGATCGACTCTTCCGGAGAGACGGTGATTGTTTTGAGGGTCGGGATTGTTCCATCACTTCTGGTCGGCAGATCGAGCGTGTACTCCCGTCCCGGAACGAGTCTATCCAGTTGAAATGTCCCATCCGCCTCGGTCACTGCGACGCCGCCAAATCGATTGCTCCACGTTCGATCATTTTCGTCCGGGACGCGAACTCCATAGCTGATCTTCTGACCGGCCAACGGCCCGCTTGAGTCCGAAGTCAATAGCCGACCTTTGGCTGACCCGACCCGCTGCAACTGCAAGACGAAGATTCTCTTCTCGGGTCCAACTTCCTCGATGGCCGCCAGCTGCTTATCCGCGCTGACGGCATGAACATACGTCGGTACCCGATATCGTTTGACACGGAACTTGCCGTCCTCGCCGGTCGTTGCCTGCCAATCTCGTCCGAGAAAATTTCGCGGAACTCCAGTCACCCGAACGCCCTCCAGGGGAGCATTGCCTTCGTCGGCGAAGACCAGCCCAATCAACTCCACCTCCTGTTGGACTTTGGTAGTGACCAGCAGTTCCAGTTCCGCTTGGCCGGCGATTTCGAATTTGTCCGCCTTCTCTTGCCTGGGTGGGCGAATATCAAAGTGCCCATCTCCCAACGCGAACTCGAATCGTCCTTGATCGTCGGTCGTGGCATCGAAGAATTGCATCGGGCGAACATATTGCCGCGAATTCTCTGGATTCGGCAGCTCGACGCCGTTCAGTGAGTGCAAGTCTTGTCCGTACTGATAGACGATGACTCGTTCGTTCGGAATTGGCTCTTGTGATTGTTCTTCAACGAGTGTGCCGAAAACACGAGTTGCCTTGCGAAGCGTGAAGTCTCTGTTGTCGACTGGCGTGTTTTTGAAAACGGCGAATCCGTCTTGCGGCGCTGATGCCCACTGCTCATCCTTGACGACGACCAAGTAGATCTGATCCGGAGGCACAAGCAACTCGTATCGCCCCTGATCGTCCGTGCTAGTCGACGCACTCCCGCTATCGGACGTGTATCCTTGGCCGCGTGCAGCCACCGTGATTCCTTTCACTGGCTGTTCGTCGGCGTCAACAACTCGACCGTGAATCGGAACGAGTCGGACTAGCCGCATTTCCAGGAGCCCCGAACCCGTTTCGGGATAGTAGTCTCCCCGTGAATGAAAGAAGTCCGTACTCATGGGCCACACCGTAATCGGCGATTTCTGCCAAGCCGGTATCCAGTTGAACGTAGTCTTACCCGTCGCGTCGGTCTTCTGCGAAAACACAGGAGTAAAATAGCTCAGGTTGATGTCGTCCGGCTCGGTATCCTTTTTCAGCAACCACGGATACGCTCGAACGCCATCGAGCAGCTTTCGTTCGTCGTCGACTACGCTGACAGTCAGCGGCGTCACGCCGTTGAGCGTTAGCATCTCCACGCCGTCGGCTGGAAACTCTGGCGGCACGGCTTTCACATCCGCCTGCTGAGCGCGCGAGAGGCTGTACAACCGATAGTCGAGCCCGGCATGATCCTTCCACGCGACGACGGCTTCGATTCGTTCCGATTGTGGCAGGCGAAGCGATGCGAAACCCGATTCATCCGTCGTGGCGTCCGACAGCGTGTGCAGATTCAAGTTGGATGCCGACATTGGCATTGGGAATGGGTTTCCCCGTAGCATCAACGACTTTCACTCGTGCGACTTTGGTCGGTTCGAGCCTGATCACGATGGCATCGCTGGCCGTCTTTCCGCCGTCCCAGGGAAAGCGAAAAAAACCAAGCTGCGAGCCATCGGCACTTCGCGCGCTCACGCGTACATTCGCCAGTTGTTCGCGCTCGACGCTCACCGTTGCCTGAAAGACTCCGTCTGGGTTCGTCGTAATCTTCGAATCCAAATCCGTGTTCGCATTAACCTTATAGATGTGTACAACTGCGCCGTCTTCAGGCTCCCCTGCGGCGTCAACAACGCTCCCCGTAACGACTATAGGATCTGCCTCACGCTCGCGTTACGCTGAGGATACCGAGCACAACGATTCCGGTACGAGCAACGTCAAGAGAACTGCCATGCCCGTGTAACCGCCTATCGATTGAACTGTCATGTCAGTCATTGCCTCCACACTTTTGTTTGAGTCTCGCAAGGCGATCTGCGACCGCAAATTGTAGACGGCACACTCCGTGTGCCGAATTCCGCACACGGAGTGTGCCGTCTACATTCTATCCGCTCTTCTCCGCCAGCATCGAAACACGGATGTACTTGTCAAAGTGACCGGTGACCACGTGCAGCGGCCTTCAGCGCAGCTGCGTTGAAATGCCTGAAGTGTGAATCGATAAATGTGCTGACGTTCATTAACCACACGCCTGCCATACGTGTCGCAAGCCAGGCGCTTGCTTCGCCTCAAAGCGAAGCAGCTGTCAAAACTGGCCGCAATAAAACTTGTGGGATATTCTGACCGATGTGGCAACGTCTGCAAGGGGAGTTGTACGTTCGCGAGGCAACCAAGCTTACTGGCCAGCATGGCAAAAGAAAAAGGAGAAAGCGGCGATCAGGCGATCCACCTTCTTCCATTTGGAGAGATTCTCCGTTGAATTCTTCCGCCGTACAAGCAGGGTGACAATTGGTTTTCGAGGGCAGAGATTGTCATTGCGCGAGCACCTCGTAAGGAAGTCAGCGACGAAACGCCGGTCGGGATTTTTTACCGCGTCACTGCGTCAATCGCTGCGTGCGGCGAGCGTTGTTCTGCGGGGAGGATGCGGTCTCGGGACGGAACTTCGAGCATTGCCCAGACGCGCGCCAGCGAGCGGTTGAGGTTTCACGCCGCGGTGTTTTTCTTGGGGTCGAGGTGTTCAACTTTGCGGTGTCGAAGATCGAGCCGCCGCAGAAACCGCCGAGTCGCGTCGAAGTCGTTTCATGCGTCGGCTCTATCATCCTCACATCGTGCTCCGCAATCGAATGAAGGCGACGTCATTCGTAGACATCGCGGCGGTGGGCAATGAGCGCAACACTGGCCGTTTGGGCTGCGTCGTCAATCGAATAGACGACACGGAAATCTCCCACGCGATACCGATAAAAGCCAGCGAACTTGCCCTTCAGTGGCGTGATGTTGTTGTGCCGGCGCGGATCACGTTCCAATTGCACAAAACACTTGGCGAGCTTTTTCGCCAACGGTCGATCGGCTTCCCGATAGAATCGCTCAGCCTGCGGTGACAGGCAGACGCTAAACATCGTCCCGCGCCTTCCGCCAGTCGGCGGTTCGGCCGGCGGCGAGGTCTTTCTTCGCCCTGTCAAATTCCTTGATCAAACCCGGAATGTTTAGCAACTCTTCCGTCGCCTCGTTGCTCTCGCGTTCTTCCAGGTAGGCCAGGAAGTCATCCGCGACTTGGAGGCGAGTCGGCGAGAGGTTTTGAATTCGCCGTTTGGCCTGACGACGAAGGCTCGGGATGCTCGGTGGAACTGACTTCGAGATCATTTTCGTTACTCTCTATTCTTGGGGGCAACTAATCAGTTTCAATGCGAAGTTTGACAGAAAAAAACGTCCGCCCCAACCCCTATTATCAGCCTTGACAAAGCACTAGGCACTCTTCTCCGCCAGCATTGAGACGCGGATGTGCTTGTCAAAGTGGCCGGTGACCACGTGCAGGCCGTCGGACGCGAGATCGAGATCGCGGGCGTTGTTCGGGAATTTTAACTGGTGAAACTCCTCCTTGCTGTCGGGTTTCCAGAACAGCAAAAATCCGCCTCCGCCACCGCCCGAGATGCCGATCACGAAGTTCTCCGGATGGAACGCGACTCCCCAACCAACGCCCTGCAGCTTCGCTTTCGATTCGTGTTGGATCTTCAATTCAGCCGACTCCCAGTCGTAAACCACGATCGCCGGATTGCCGATTCCCGCGAAGGCATTCGTCACGTTGGTGATGCCGCTGCCCGCCAGCCGCGTTCCGGCCGCGTCGAACGCCAAGCCGCGAAAGCCGCCGATGTCCGCGAGAAACGTGGGGTCGTACTTGCAGAGCGCCTCGGCGGTCATCTTGCGGGCTTGCTCGCCGGTCTCGATGTTCCAATGGATCAGGTTGGCTTTCAGGTCACCTGAGACGAGGCTCTTGCTGTCGGGATGGAAGAGCACGTTGTAGACGTGGCAGTCGTGACCGGCGAACTCTTTCACGAGCGAACCGTCCGCGAAACTCCACAGCTTGACCTTGTGGTCGTTGCCAGCGGTCGCCACCAGTGATCCATCGGGACTGACCGCGACCGTGCGCGCCCAGCCATCGTGCGCCGCCACTTCGCGAATCGGTTCCGGTTTGTCAGCCGCCACGGGCCACCACACCAGGCGTCCGTCGTAACCGACCGTTAGCACCGTCTCGCCATTTGGGTGAAACGCGATTCCTCGGACCCAAGCGTTGTGGTTGAATTCGACCTTCGCCTCGCCGCTCCATTCCCAGCGCCAGACCTTGAAATCCTGAGCGCCAAAGAAGACGTAATTGCCCGTCGGATCGAATCGGCACGAGATGATCGGGCTGTCGTGTTTCAGCTCTTTGGCAACGTGTGTCTTGGTGACGTCGATGGTTGGCATGTTTATCTTCTTTTGATTTGGACGATTTGGACTGCGGCGACTTGTCGTCGCTTTCCCATTTTGATGCACAACCACTTTCTCAGCCGTGCCGTCCTGCCAAGAAACAAAAGCGGCTCCGCCGCAGAGGAAAGCTGTGACAAGTCACAGCACTCCAAATTCGCGTCAATATTTGTTGCCGGTGCGGTCCGCCCAGGCGAACCAGTCGTCGGCCATCGCTTTCGCTCGATCCGGATGTGTCTCGGCCAGATCGTTCGTCTCCGTCCGATCCGCGGCGACGTCGTACAGCTCCCACTCCTTCACCAGCTTGTCCCACACGAGTTTCCATTTGCCTTGCCGCACCGCGCGGTTGCCGCTCCACTCCCAATATAGCGAATCGTGGCCGACGCGCGTTTCGCCGCGCAGCACCGGCGCGAGGCTGCTGCCTTCGAGCGGAAAAATGTCACGACCGTCATAGTTTCGCGGATACTCGCTGCCGGTGACATCGACACACGTCGCCATCAAGTCGACGAGATGTGCGACTTGATCGGTCATCGTATCGGGCTTGACGACCCCCGGCCAGCGGGCGATGAATGGCGTGCTGATGCCTCCTTCGTGAACCCAACTCTTGTAGCGACGGAACGGCGTGTTTTGCGCCCAACCCCAGGCCGGTCCCACCGCCGTATAGAACTCGCGCTGTCCGGGAATGGCTTTAGTGTTTCGCCCGCCGGGTTCTTCACTGCAACCGCCGTTGTCCGACAAGAACATGACCAGCGTGTTCTTGGCGACGCCTTGATCGTCCAGAGCTTGCAGGATGCGGCCGATGTTCTGGTCCATGCAGTCGATCATCGCGGCGTAGACCGCCATGCGCAGATCCTCCCACTCTTTGTCGGACGTTTCCCAGTCGTAGCTCGCCGAGTCGGTATCCGACAGCGGCCAGCGCGGATCGAGCAAGCCCATCGCGAGTTGCCGCTCGTGCCGCTGACGTCGCAGCTCTTCCCAACCTATCATGTACTTGCCGCGATACTTGGCGATGTCCTTGGGCTTGGCATGCAGCGGATAATGCGGTGCCGTGTAGCACACGTGAACGAAGAACGGCTTTTCCGCTTTCGCGAATTGCTCGATGCTTTCGACAGCATGATCCGTAAAGGCGTCGGTGGCGTAGTAGTCGCCGGGGAACTCGGTCACGTCTCGATCGTCGTGGCCAAACTTGCGGACCTTGCCGCCTTTGAAAGCCGGATCAGGCTGGAGCGGGTTGAAGAAGTTGCAGCAGCCATCCAGCAGACCGTAGTAGCGATCGAAGCCGCGCTGAAACGGATGCGTCGTCTTGCCGTTGCCGAGATGCCACTTGCCGCTCAGCGACGTCTGATATCCGGCCTCGCCGAGCACTTCGCCGATCGTCACCATATCCTGTTTTAACAACCCGCCCTTCGGACGCGGATAGAGCCCCGTGACGAGCGAAGCTCGCGTCGTCGTACACTTGGCGTTGTTATAGAACTGGCGGAAGCGAACGCCTTCCTTCGCCATGCGATTCAGGTTCGGCGTATCGATCTCGCCGCCGTAACACCCAATATCCGAGAAGCCCATGTCGTCCGCCATGATCAGAACAATGTTCGGCGGTGTTTCAGCGCGAGCGATCGTATTGGCAAAGACGAACAAGCCGACGAGCGATGAGACCGTGATCCGAAGCGAGTTGTGCATGGCGAAGCCTAGGTGGTGGACTAGAGGATTAGTATGTTGGTTGCGTTATGTCGGGTCAACGATTTTACCTCGGGCTTGGCGCGACAAGGTCGAAGACGATGGAAACGGAAGCCGTTGACCACCCCAAAAGTGACGGCTAGAATCAGCCGTTCAACCGTTTGGTGGCTGTAGCTCAGTTGGTTAGAGCATCGGATTGTGATTCCGAAAGTCGGGGGTTCGAGTCCCCTCAGCCACCCTTGCATTAGCAAAGGCCGTCGGGTGTCGATCCGGCGGCTTTTTCTGTTGCCGACCTCTCGGCCGCAGCTGCAATCATGTCAAACGGTGGACGCCGTTCGAGTCAGGCGGCGTCCCTACCGCGACGCATTGAGGCCCCTGCTGAAAACCCGATCAAGCGGAAGTCCGCAGCTTCTCATACAAGTTCGCCGGTCCGAGCAGAATCTCCTTTAAACCCATTTGGATCTCTTCCGAGCCCAAGGCCTGACTGCTCATGACGGTGTGGGCGTCCAGAGCCTCGATGATCGCGTTGACAAGCTCGCTCTTCAGATCGGGTGAATTTGCAAACTGTTCCTTCGTGTTGTTGGCCGCCTGCTTCACCAGTTTCTCGGACTCCAGCAGCTTGCCCATGATTACGTTGTTCACGTAGACCAATTTGTCGTTGTCGGTCAGGTCGCCCTTGAACAGTTCGTTGACCTTCGCAATGATCTCGTTCAGATAAGCTTTCTTCGCGTCGCGGACCTCGCCGCTGCCTGCTTCGGTCAATGGTTGAAGCTCCGGATACTTCTCATCCACGAGCTTCATCTTCTGCTTGCCTTTGTTCCTCAACGTATGATGCGTCAAAACGACTTGCGACAGATCGACGCCTTCGCGTTCCCTGCCGAACTTCAACAGTCGCAGCAAATACTTGAAGAAGATGGATCGTTTCTCGAAGTCCGTGTTGCCGTAGTCGAAGATCTGCGACAGGAAAGTGTAAACACGCTGGTACGTTGCCACGTCCGTGCGAAATAACAACAACGCGTTCATCTTGTCTTTGGCCTTATGGGCAGCACTTTCATGCTGCTTCGCCTCTTCTGTTGCCTTCTCTTTCAACGCTTGTTGCTTCTTTTCATCCGCCTCTTTGAATTCCTTCTTTGCCGCCGCAAACTGTTTCACCAAGCGGTCGGCCACCGGAACGATGGCAGCTTCGAGCTGCTTTTGTTTGGCGTTGGGATTTAGTTCAATCGCGACTACACGGTCAATCTCTGGTTCATCGTAGAAACCATAAGCGTCCAGCTTAGTCCGCAGGTTCAGCACGATGTTCGGATCGGTCACGTCTTCTAACTTGGCCGTCGTGAAGTACGTCTTGAACGCCTCCAGTACGTCTCGCGAATCGTTCACGAAGTCCAGAACGTAAGTCCTGTCTTTCTTCGTGTCTTTGTCCGAGTAGCAGCGGTTCAGGCGAGACAATGTCTGCACCGCTTGAATACCGGCCAGCTTTTTATCGACGTACATGCCGCACAGCAGCGGCTGGTCGAAGCCGGTTTGAAACTTGTTGGCCACCAAGAGCACCTGATACTCGTCGCCCTTGAAAGCCTCGCGGATCTCGCGGCCTTTGAGGTTCGGGTTCATCTCGGTGCTGGTTTCTTTGAATGCGTCGGGACCGGATTCCTTGTCGTTGACTTCGCCAGAAAATGCAACCAGCGTCTTGATCGGATAGCCTCTGTCCTTGATGTACTTGTTGATGGCCAACTGCCAGCGAACGGCTTCCACGCGGCTGCCGGTGACGACCATCGCTTTGGCTTTGCCACCGAGCAACGGAACCACCATTTCACGATAGTGCTCGACAACGATCTGCACTTTCTGGGAAATGTTGTAAGGGTGAAGCCGAACCCAACGCATCAGGCCCTTCATCGCCTCGCTGTGCTCAACCTCCTTCTCGTCCCATTCCTTGCCGTCGTTCGCCAGCTTGAAAGCCAACTTGTACGAGATGTAGTTTTGCAGCACGTCGAGAATGAACTCTTCCTCAATCGCTTGCTGCATCGAGTAGACGTGAAACGGCTGCGGCAGATTGTCTTTGCCCTTCGGCTTGGTTGGATCAGCGAGCCGCCCAAAGTTCTCCAACGTCTTGGCCTTGGGCGTTGCCGTAAACGCGACGTAAGTGATCCCGGCATCGTTGGCTCTGGCTGCCATTTGAGCCGCCAGAATATCTTCGGTGCTGATCTCGCCACCGTCGGCCAGTTCTTTCTGCTCTTCGGCAGATAACACTTGTTTCAATTTGGAAGCAGCTTGCCCCGTCTGTGAACTGTGGGCCTCGTCGGCAATGACGGCGAATCGTTTGCCCTCTGTCGCGGATAGCTCGCGAACGGTTTCTAACGCGAAAGGGAAAGTCTGAATCGTGCAGACCACAACCTTCTTGGCACCAGAAAGTGCCTTCGCCAGTTCGCCGCTCTTGCTGCCGCTGTCCCCGGTGATGATGGCGACAACACCGCTGGTCCGTTCAAAACTCAGGATGGCATCCTGCAACTGACCGTCAATCACGTTTCGATCGGAGACGACCAGTACCGAATCAAAGACCTTCTTGTCGGCGGCATCGTGCAGGTCACTCAGGAAGTGTGCCGTCCATGCGATAGAGTTCGTCTTGCCGGAACCGGCAGAGTGTTGGATCAGGTATTTACGGCCCGGCCCTTCTTCGAGGACGGTGGTCAGCAACTCGCGAGTCACATCCAACTGATGGAAGCGGGGAAAGATGACCGCCTTGATGTTCTTCTTGCCATCACGTTCGGCGATCAAGTAGCGGCCAAGGATGTCGAGCCAACTGTCTCGCTGCCAGACCTGTTCCCAGAGGTAGGCGGTCTTGTGTCCGTTGGGGTTCGCCGGGTTTCCAGCGGAACCCGTTTTGCCGGGGCCGTTGCTTCCTTGATTGAACGGCAGGAAGCTTGTCTTTGGACCGGCCAGCTTCGTTGTCATCTTCACTTCGCTGCTGCTGACGGCGAAGTGAACCAACGCTCCACTCGGAAACGACAGCAGCGGTTCCGCGTTCTGGCCTTTGGGTGACGGATCGCGGTCGAAGCGATACTGATCAACCGCGTCGTCGATGCTTTGCGTGAAGTCGGTCTTGAGTTCAGCCGTGGCGACCGCGATGCCGTTCAGCAGCAGCACGAGGTCGATGCTGTTCTCGTTGTGCAACGAGTAGCGAACTTGGCGGACGACTCGCAGTCGGTTGGCGGCGTATCGCTGCATGATGTCCGGGTTCATCGCCAAGGCTGGCTTGAACTGAGCCATTTTCAACTTGCTCTTCACGCCCAGCACATCGAAGCCGTTTCGCAAGACGTGCAGCGTGCCGCTCTGGTTGAGCGAATCCCGCAGCCGATTCATCAGCGTCAGCCCGGCTGCATCGCCGTGATTCTTGGTCACTGCTTCCCAGGCATCCGGCTGAGTTTCCTGAACCCACGCCAGGACGTCAGCGGGAAGCAGAGCAAGCTGCCGATCATAGCCTGCCGCATCTTTCTCGGCGTAGAGCCAGCCATGAGCCGCGAGATGCTCGCAGATTTCATCTTCAAACTTGATTTCTTTGTGCAAGCTCATGGCATACAGCCCCAGGCAGCAGCGTCACTTAAAACTGTTTCGAGATAATCGCAGCCGTACTCGCAGCTCCCGAAGCATATCAAATGGTTGGCAACATGCGACCTTGAATTCACCGGCGACGTCCGGCAACTTGACTTTCGCCTTGGATTCCGGGGCGGCCACCTCGTAAGAGGAAATCACGTAGTCATTGACCTTAGCATACGCAACGAGCAGTGGATCGGCACCCGCGAGAAAGCGTTGCTTGGCGGGTTCGGAATACTGGGAACTCGTCATGACCCAGTCGGCGATGCTCTTGAAAGCAATCTGTACCGCGACGTCCTCTACCTTCTTGAAGAATGTCTTGGGACACTGCTCCTTGACCCACTCCGCAAGACCATCGCCGCCCTTCAACAATTCCTTGCGTATAGGCACGATGCTGGCGATGAGTTTCAGGTCATGTGCTTGGAGAAGTCCATTCCAGAAGCCAGGGCAGAAATCGAAGCCGTAGTGGTCTCGCTTCGCTCGAATGAAGGTGTCTGCATCGAGTAGGTACTTGTCCGATTCGCTCATGCCCCGCCTTCCTGTCTCAGAAGGTCAACGTACTTGTCAAATGTCTTGCCTTGCAAATGTGTCAGCTCATAAGCGTCGCTGTACGAAAGTCGGCCCTCTTTCGCTGCGGCGACCACGGCCCGGCCGAATCGCTTTCCGATCCGCACGTTCTGAGTACGCCAGAAGTCACCGCCAGACGATTCCCTCTTCGGCTTTCGCTCCAACTCCTCACGGTACTGGTTGTAGAACCGAAAGAACTCGTCGGTGCTGATGAACTTCAGCTCTTGGGCTCGCCGTGCGATCACGATGGGACTGACCTTGAACAGCCGGGCCAGCTTCACGTAGTCGTCCGTGTCGAGCCGTTCTCCTTTTGCGAAGACGCCTTCGAGCGAATCCGCCGGGACGAGCAGTTCTGCCGCGACCAGGTTGCAGTACTTTTCGAGTTTTACATCGACCGTGTTCGTGGCCACGTGGTTGAACAAAGCTCCTTCGCCGACCCACACATGAGCCAGCTCGTGGCCGATGGTGAACACCTGGGCTGCTTTGTAGTCGGCCCCATTGACGAAGATCAACGGCACAACACCATCGGCCAGGACGAAACCTTGGAACTCTTCCGCGTCCAGGCTGCGGCTCGTGTTGTTGCCGACAACTCCGTTGATGCAGACCAGCACGCCGATATCTTCAATGCGTTCACGCAACAGCCGCAGGGCGTCGCCGACCGTCGCCGTACGGCGTGCCCAATCAGGTTGCAGACGGAGTTCGTCGCGAATACTCTTAGCGACCTCTTTGACGCTCTGACCAACCTTGGCCGAACCAACGAAGCGAAGTTCTCCGTGTCCCTGTTCCAGCAGGTACTCCCGCATCCAATCTTGACGACGTTGCATGTCGAAGATCGTTTCCAGCAAGTTCGGACTCGGTCGATTCACGCCATCGTCGGTGCGGGTCCGATAGTCCGGGATCGGGAGCGTCTCGGCGGGAGGCTCGGACAAGAAGAGATAGCCAAACGGAACCATCGCTTTCTTGGCGAACGCCTCCAGCTTGCTGAAGGTCGGCTGGGATTCTTCGTTCAGCCACTCCTCGACCGGTTGCTTGAAGTCGTCCGTCGACAGGCCGGAACGATCAATCGCCCAGCGAAGCATCTTCGGTTTGACTTCGGCGTAGTTGGTCATGTGCGTTTCGTCGCAAAGGAGTTCGGTATGCCAATTCTAGCATCGACTGCTGCCTCAGCCGATCTCAAATAGCTCCTGTTCGGTGCTTACGGAATTCCGCGAAATCGACACTTCATTCAGATAATCGCCTCATGCCGTCTCCTGATAGGCAAATTCTCGAACGTCGATCTTGCCGGTGACGGCGGCGGAGATGAGGGCGGTGCGGCGTTCCTGGAGAAGTTCGATGGCTCGTTCGGCTTCGGCTTCGAGTGAGTCGAACTTCGCCGTTCGATCATCCAAATACTGCGTGATCGCAATCTGCTCTTCGACCGGTGGCACGGTAACCGGAAGTACGTGGATGTCGTTTCGGTCGATGCCCGGCACAGCCGATTTTGCAGAGTGAGAAGCGAAGTCAACCGTTTGCAGGGAGTACCAAACAAACCGCTCATCGTTCCCGTGAAAATCCAATACGAACAAAGTCGTGTTGTGGGGCCAGAAGTCTTCCTCTACGTAAAAAAGTTGTCCCGTCGAACCGTAGCGACCAGTGACTACGCCGGGGCCTTTCGCCATTGCAACGGAGTGAGCGCCGGTGACTCCGCCAGAAGTGACGACGGGTACGGTGCCTTCCTCAAACTCATCTTTTGTGAGGTCGTAACCACGTTGGAGCGTCGAAAACCATTTCAGTTGAATAACCTTCCAA
>JAQBZB010000230.1 GCA_027622275.1 Planctomycetota bacterium
GTATCCCGGAACCAATCTCAAGTTAGTCTACACCCTCCTCAGCCCAAAACACGGCTCACCTTAAATTCCGCTCAGGTCAGGAGTTCTGAGACTGTATCATCGGCCAAATGCGGCGTTCACGGCTGAGACGCCGCCCCGACCGGTGTCATCCGATCGATGGCGCAAAGTGAGCGTGCGATCGTGAAGCCAGCCCTTCCTCGAAAACGCATCGGTCATCAACCCGACGCGCGCAATCAACAGGTGCTTCGAGCCGCCGGTCGAAAAGACCGACGCGGTCTTCGCAAAACGCCAAACAGTGTCGGTGTGGACGACCGAAGCGGGAAGCGGCGTTGACAGAAATGCACCAGGTGGGCGTGTCCTTTGTCAATTGCGCGACGCACGGAAAACGCTCATGACGACAACACCTCGTGCATGAAAGTCGGACGAACCGGTGAATCAGATCGAAGGCTCTTTTGCCAGCGATGAGGCGCACAGAGCACTTCGCCACGTGGAAAGTTAGCCATCGGAGTCTCGCTCAAATCGCGATTGCCGATGGTGGTCGCACAACTCCGGAATCATGCCGCGTTTGGCGGGCACCCTTCTGCCTCAAGGAACCAAAACTTGCCGTGCTTCAGCCAGTTGAAAACGTAACGATTTGCCAACGTGAATTTTACCGACTCGCCACCAATTGGTGTGTCGAACCGCTCCGCACCGAATTGTGCCCCCTGGGAAATGTCGTAACGCCAACACTTCGCGCCCTTCTTCTTTGGGTTGACCAAGCGTTCCAAGTCATTCATCACCAGCGATACACCTGACGACGCAACGCCTGAAGCAACATACTGTTCAAGCAGGAAGAGGTCGAAGTAGACGTCCTTCATGAATATGTCGGTAGCGCCGCGTTTTCCTCCGGACGAAGCTAGCGTGCGATAGCACTTCATTTCTACGGCAATTTGATGCTTTCGTCCGTCGAAGTGCCCGCTGAATAAGAGATCGATCTCGCGAGTCCGATTGTTGATCTTTCTCCCGGTCTCCAACTCGATCTCAAATGATTCCTTCTCGTGAAATGTAATCAAGGGTATGAGCTGTTGCAGAACGTATGCGTACTGCAACTGCATCGACGCCTCTTTGTTGATTCGGAGCAGCCCAGTCCCGACCTTGTGAGAGAACATTCCCCAACTGAGCGAAATCGCTGCCCTCATTCGCTCCGCAAAGTCTTCGGCTTCGATCAACGGCGTGTTTCCAGAAAGTGACATGATGAACCGCCGTCCCTCCGGCTATTTGACGTGTCGTGCGTTGAAGTCCGCTTTGTGTCGAGAATCACAACGGACACATCGTAACCACGTAACCATCAGCTCGACAAGCTTTCCGCCTTTCCCTTTGACCTTTGCAGATTCTCCGCCTCCAACTGGCGGATGGTGACATCAGATTGATCGCGCGACATGAAGCACTCAGGACCCGGCAGCAACCGTCCGTTGCGCGCACATGACGACAACTCCGCAGTCAGTTGGGGCCAATGGCGTTCGGCGTACTTGACGACAACACGACGACAACACCGACGCAGTTTCCGAGTCTCTCTAACTCGCGGCGGTGGCGCACACCGCCGCAAGTTAGCGGGCAGAGTGCAAGAGGCCGTCAGACGTGCAAAACATCTTCGGAAGGGGGTAGTTGGGAAGGGAGTGAGGAGTGTTGACTGCTGACATTTACCGGTAAGCGACCGTTTTCTGGAAGATTTACCCCAAGTACATCGCAATTGCCGTCAGATCGTCTTGCGAGATTGATTCCGGTTCTTTGCCGTTGAATTCTGCATCGAACATCCGCCTCGACCAAACAAGACGAGTTGGCAGCCCTAATTCCGATTGCTTCCACAGGGCGTCCTTCGCTCCTTCGTCACCCTTTTCATCAGCATCGAACATGATGCCAACGCGTCCCGTCGTTGTGGCACGAGCCATTTCGACCACGCAGGCGAGTTGCTCGTCGGTGATGTGGTTGCTCATGATGCCGACGCCGGCGATGCCGAGTTCGCGGAGGCGTAGGACGTCCCAGAAGCCTTCGACGATCAGCAAGCCGTTTTGCTTTCGACAAGCGTGTCTGTAGCGACAATTAGTTTTCCCTCGAAGACGCCGAATACCCATTGGCTGCGGAGTGTGCTCTTCGGACCTTGGGAAGAATGACTTCGCTGTGTCTTTTGTCAATCATCCCACGGAGTGTGATGGCTACATTGAGTTCGGCGAGACTGCGACGACCTTCGTTGTTAGATTTTGTGAGCGGCTCGTTGGGTTGGTCTTCAATCGGCAGCTCTTTTCGCATTCGACCAGCTGACGTAGTGTCTAACACGGCAACATTGGACGTGTTGGAGCGGAGAATTCGGGGGCGTGCTTTTCAGACCGCTGATGCGTTATGATAGTGATTCGCTTGCTTACGAATCGCCACTTTTTCTATAAAGGACTAACGTCGTGTCGAAACACCTTGTTACACTGGTTGCACTGTTCTCATTCAGCACACACGCTGCCGTTTCCACGCAGGCCGCGGACGCACCGACGATTCGCTTCGCGAAGACGCAACTCGACGCCAAGTTTCGGAGCGAAGGGGTGGCCGTTGGCGATTTCAACAAAGACGGCAAGATGGATATCGCCGCGGGCTTCGTGTGGTACGAAGCACCGGGCTGGACGCTGCATACAATCGTCAAGGCCCCTCCCTCGGCAGGCCGGAACGCGGACCTTGGTGTGCCACTGCACTACGACCCCAAAAGCTATAGCAACTCGTTCTGCAACTTCGCCGAGGACGTGAATAGAGATGGCTGGACCGATTTGATCGTGGTGGATTTTCCTGGAACGCCGACTTGGTGGTTCGAGAATCCACAAGGGAAAGACCAGGACTGGAACAAACATCTTTGCACGCCCGTGACGAACAACGAGAGCCCCGACTTCCTCGATCTCGATGGAGACGGTAAACGTGAATTGATCGCTGGCTTTTCCCCGGATGCGGCGCAACCGGATGGTCCCGATCGTCAGATGGCATACATCACGCCAGACAAAGATCCGTACAAACCGTGGCACTTGCACGGCGTGTCGGTCAAGGGTTCGCCCGGCACAAAACGCTACTCGCACGGGCTTGGCATTGGTGATGTGAATGGTGACGGGCGGAACGACATTCTGTGTGCGGACGGTTGGTGGGAAGCACCGCAGTCGGTAAGCGACGAGCTGTGGGCGTTTCACGAAGTGCCGTTCGGCGAACGAGCGGGTGAAGGCAAGGCCGCTCAGATGTTCGCTTACGACTTCGATGGCGATGGCGACAACGATGTGTTGAGCAGCAGCCCGCACAGCTTTGGCATTTGGTGGCACGAGCAGTTCCCCGACGGCAACTGGAAGACGCACGAGATCGACAAGAGCTTCTCGCAGACGCACGGCGTTTGTCTGGCCGACATCAATGGCGACGGCTTGATGGATTTCGTCACCGGCAAACGCTGGTGGGCGCATGGCGGCAGCGACCCTGGTGGAGATCAACCGGCTGTCTTCTACTGGTTCGAGCTGACTCGTGAGAACGGAACTCCCCACTGGATTCGCCATCAGTTCGATCACAACAGCGGACCGGGAACGCAATTCCAAGTCGCCGACGTCAACGGCGACGGCTTGCTTGACGTCGTCTCTTCCAACAAGAAGGGCGTTTACTACTTTGAACAAGCTCGAGAGTAGGCGAGCGGCAGATAAAGGATTCCCGGGAGGGTGAGGCTCCCGCCGAACCGGCTCCGCGGGAGCGTCGCCCTCCCGAAACCTTTGGTTGGTAAGATTTCATCCGTCGTTCGTCTTAGAAACGGATGTAGGTGCGAGGAAACACAAAGCCGGGATAGGCTGCATAGGACCGAACCAAAACGGGCGGCCCAATCGGCGAGCCCATGAACGGAACGGTCGAAGACGGTGGGCGTGATGGCGAGTAGCCCCAGCGGGCGTTGATGGCCATTCGCTCTCGCCGTTGTGCTCCTCGCAGCGCCGCGTTGCGATGGACCAACTGCTGCGGAGTCTCGTAATGTTGGTAGCTCGCTTCGTGATTCGCCTGGGGCTGTCGCGCTGGAATGAAGAAGCTGTCGTCAGATTGCGGCTCAGGCAAATCCGGGGCTTGGGCGGAGGCCGCCGACGCGGAAGCAATTACAAATAAAAAGAGGCAGGACAGATTCTTCATGACCAGCAGTCCTTGCTGTGAGACATCCTTTGGTTCAGTGGTCGCGCGCCGCAACGTCGGGCAGCTATTAGTACGAGTCGGTCCTCGCGGATCGGAACATTTAACATGTTCGCCAACGCTGCCGGTGCCGCCTTTGCCAGTGGAGCGGGATCGCAAGTCCCGTGACGTGAGGAAGTTGAAGCGGGAACCGGCGGGAATCGTGTCCGCCATGGACGGCTTGCTCTGGCAAGTTGTACCGAATCCGCAAGCTGTTCAGGCGGGGGGACCCGAGGAGCCAATCAGATTCGAGTACAGACGTTTGCTGTCGCGGCCGGCTTGTACCGCCAGATAATAGACGCGACCATTCGCCTGCCACGCGCCGATATACCAGCCACCGGATGACGGATAACCGACCGGCGGCGTTCCTGGTAAGGCAACCGGTGCCGTCGGCTTGCTCACGAAGAGACGTACTGTCGCGCCCTCCGCGAAGAGACTGGTATCGAAGTCGTAACACGCGATTCGCCGTTTCGAAACCCATTGCCAATGATCGTTGCTGCCGACTGCAAGATGTTGCCACGTCGGAAAGTCCTGCGACGGCATGTTCGCGGTTGTCTGCCAGTTTGCCTCAACCAATTCAGCGTTCCACCGGAACACGTCTTCCGCAATCTCCTGTTCGGAGGGAGTGGAAATCGGCTGCGGCATTGTCAGCCAAAGCGTGATCGCCGCGGCAACGGCGGATAAGGATGCAACACCTGTCCGCATCGCAAACGATCGACGAGAAGAACGCTTCGCAGGTTCAACCAGCGGCTCCAAGGTTGCAACCACAGGAGTGCCTTCACGGTTTGTGATCGACGCAGGCTCGATCACTTCGAGCAATCGTTCCACGAGTCCGGGCGGTGGCGTGACTGACTGAAAGGTGGTTCGAATCGCCGCGTCCAGCTGTTGTGATCGCTCGAAGAGTCGCTGCAATTCCAGATCTTGCGCCAACTCCCTCGCCAGCTCACTGAATTCAGGCTGGTCCATGTCTGCGTGACCCGGTCGGCACGCGTCGATCAGTTCGTGCAAATGTCTTGAAGTCATGATTGTTTCAGCGATTAAGTGGGAGTGCGTGATTTTTGACTTTGGTTCTCGTCCGAGCATGGCAAGGAGGTCGCTTCGCCACGGTACGCTCGCAGGTGGGAGATTTCACCAGACGCGTCCGCCAACGCATGGCGTAATCGTCCTTTGGCTCTCGCCAGCCGACTCATCACGGTCCCGATCGGAATCGCCAGTTGCTCAGCGATCTCTTTGTAGGAGAGTTCGTCGAAGTAAAACATCGTGACAACAACTCGGGAGTCCTCTCCAAGTTCGTTGAGCGCCGTCTGGAGACGCTCCTCGTCAACGGGCGAATCGTCAGGAAATCGCTCTGGGATTTCATCAACATTCAGTTCAAAGTTTGCAGCTGCGGAGGGCCGTTTCCGCCGCTGGCTCTTCAGAAAGCACGTCCGAGCAATCGTGTACAGCCAGCGGACTACTTTGTCTTGTTCGCGAACCTGATTTAGCTTCTGGTGCGCAATCATAAACGTCTGTTGCGTTAGGTCCTCCGCATCCGCGACCGATCCGGACAAACGATACGCGTAGCCATAAATCGAGGAATAGTGCTGTTCCACGATCTGGCGGAGACGCGCTGAATCGGCGGGTGCAGGCTGAGCCTCAACGAGCATTTTGGACTCGGCGGATTGTGTCATGACGAACCGTCTGCGAAGATAAAGATCCGTTGGAGGGTCCCGAAATTCCCCGATCGCCAAAAAACTGACCGGGAATCATGGAATAATAACCTATCTCACGGCCTCAAGTAGGATATCTCGCACAACGAAGCCGTCCACGGAAGTTTTTGTCGCCCAGACAAAGCCTGGACGTTTCGAATTGCCCCATTTCGAAGGAGTTCAATTGTGAACAAGTCATTTCGTTTCGGCAGCCTGTTCGTCGGACTGGCCTTATGCATCGGCTGTGGTGAGACCGCCGCACCTCCAGCAACGGATACCTCCACAGTAACCCCCGAGCACGAGCAGCAAATGACCGAAGACGTTTCGGCAGACGCGCCGGAAGCCGCTCCGGCAGAAGCCGCGCCTGCGGAAGAAGCCGCCCCAGCAGAAGCCGCGCCAGAAGAAGCCGCCCCAGAAGAAGCCGCGCCTGAGGCAGCCGCCCCAGCAGAAGAAGCTGCTCCAGAAGAAGCTGCGCCTGAGGCTCCCGCCCCGGCCAAAGAAGCACCGGCGGAAGCACCAGCCGAAGCAGCGCCAGCTGCGGAATAGGCGGCAGTTGCTGTCAGCGATTCGCCGTAAGATGACGCCACGAGAGCGAGGAGCCCGCGCCCCTCGCTTTTTTCATGGCATCTTTGGTCGCGGAACCTTCGTGCCCCCTTTCGCACTCCGGCGTCGGCGTCCCGTTGGTTTGCTCGATTCGAGCGAAACTTCGTTGATGGGCTTGCCGATGGAATCTCGCAGCTGAGTAATGCGGTCTCGAATCGAGGCGGCTCGCTCGAATTCCAGCGCCTCGGCGGCGGACATCATTTCGGCTTCGAGTTCGTTCACGTACTCTTCGGTGATATAGACCGTTTCGTCCGTACGACCGACGGCGGCGTTGGCGTCCCGGTGCGCGTTGGCGACGGCTTCGATGCCGGCACGGATCGTCTTCTGGATCGTTTCGGGCGTGATACCGTGCTCTTCGTTATAGGCTTGTTGCATGCTGCGTCGCCGGTCGGTTTCATCAATCGCTTTCCGCATCGAGTCCGTGACTTTATCCGCGTATAAAATGACCTTGGCTTTGACATTTCTCGCGGAACGCCCGATCGTTTGAATTAACGACGTCTCGCTCCGCAGAAACCCTTCCTTATCAGCATCGATGATCGCCACCAGCGACACCTCCGGCAGATCCAGCCCTTCGCGAAGCAGGTTCACGCCCACCAGCACATCGAAGTGCCCCTCGCGCAGATCACGGAGCAGTTCGACTCGCTCAAACGCATCTAACTCGCTATGCAGCCACTTGCACGCTACTCCCTGTTCACTGATGTAGGCGGAAAGATCCTCCGCCAGTCGCTTCGTGAGCGTCGTAACTAGGATACGCTCCTTCACTTCGACTCGTTCCCGAATCTGTTCCAAGAGATGTTGCACTTGACCACGTGATGGGACGACTTCGATGACCGGATCGACCAGACCCGTTGGGCGAATGACCTGCTCCACCACCTCGCCGCCGCACTTCTCGAGTTCGTAGTTACTCGGCGTCGCGGACACGAACACGACTTGCTTCGCCTTTTTCTCCCATTCCTCGAACATCATCGGTCGGTTGTCCAGCGCGCTTGGCAGGCGAAAGCCGTGTTCGACAAGCGTTTGCTTACGACTGCGGTCGCCGGCGTACATGGCGCGAATCTGCGGAACCGTCACATGCGATTCGTCGATGAACAGCATAAAATCCTCGGGAAAGAAATCGTATAGCGTATACGGCGGCTCGCCCGCGGGCCGCCCCGAGAGGAGGCGGCTGTAGTTCTCGATGCCGGGACAGTGGCCGACCTCCTGTAGCATCTCGATGTCGAACCGCGTGCGGGCGTTCAACCGTTGAGCTTCGAGCAATTTGCCTTGCTCGCGAAAGACCTGCAGCCGCTCCTCGAGTTCCGCCTTAATCTCGGCGACCGTATTGGCGATGCGGTCCTCGGGCATGACAAAGTGCTTGGCCGGATAGATGAACAGTTGATCTTGCGTCGCGATGACCTCGCCGCTGATGGGGTTGATGAACGACAACGCGTCGACCTCGTCACCCCAAAACTCGATGCGGAACGCGAATTCCTCGTAAGCGGGCCACAGCTCGACGCAGTCGCCACGAACGCGAAACTTGCTCCGTTCAAACGCCACGTCGTTTCGCTCGTACTGGATATCGACCAGCTTCATCAACATCTCGTCCCGGTCGATCAGCTGCCCCTTGCGAAGCGAAACCATCATCTTCTTGTAGTCGTCCGGCGAACCGAGACCGTAGATACTCGAAACGCTCGCCACGATGATCACATCTCGCCGACTGACAAGCGAGCTGGTCGAAGCCAGCCGGAGCCGATCAATCTCCGAGTTGATAGAGGCATCCTTTTCGATATAGATGTCTCGCTGTGGAATATAAGCTTCCGGCTGGTAGTAGTCGTAATAGCTGACAAAGTAGTGAACGGCGTTCAGCGGGAAGAACTCCCGAAACTCGCCGAACAACTGCGCCGCCAGGGTCTTGTTGTGCGAGATCACCATCGTCGGCTTCTGCACAGCCTGGATGACGTTAGCCATCGTGAACGTCTTGCCCGATCCGGTCACACCCATCAGCACCTGATGGCTGCGATTCGCGCGGATGCCGTCCACGAGCGCCTCGATGGCCTGCGGTTGATCGCCGTCCGGTTGATAGGGAGCTTCGAGGCGGAATTCCACTCGGTTGTTCCTGGATGAGAGATGTCGCTGTCGGGTTACTCGCGTGCAGCGACATCTTGTTCGGGGAGATGGTTCTCTTCAGGCAAGGGGAGCAGATAGGGACGCATGCGCTCGAAGGTACGCGAGCCGACGCCGCTGACACGCAGTAGATCCGCATGGTGACGAAAGAGTCCTCGCTCGCTTCGATTCTGCACAATCCTCTTTGCCAGTGTTTCGCCGATGCCCGGCAAGAGTGTCCATTCGGGCCAGTCAGAATGTACCACTGTGTACTGTCTCCCAACTCGTGTTCGTGGCGGCAGAAACTCCCAGTATACAGCAACGGGCGCGAGCGTCAGCCGTCTTGGAAGCTGCAGAGTTTCTCAGCGTCTATCTTGCGAAGCCGCGACGAGCCGCTGACGTGATGGAAACAGGCATGAAGCGCGGGCTTTCGCGATCCTCATTGCATCGTGCGAGGCTGCGCATCAAGGCTGTCTCGGAGGACGGCACTTGGCGGCTAGCGAAGTGATGCGTGAGTGCCTGACTATGCCCCCAGCAAATCGCCTGACGCGAGATCGGCACCCTCGGCGTCATCTCGACGCTGGACCGTCAAGAGTTGGGCCACAACATCGACGACTTGAATGAGCTAATCAATGAGTACGTTGACCGTCACGGATGCGACCGAGAAACCGCGATCGGTGCGACATCGAAGTTATTGCGGCCCCGCAGATATAAAGTGAAAAATGCCAACACGTAAGCTATCAGATATCATCATCGGCAATCGCATTCGCAAGACATTCGACATAGATGGTCTTGTAAAAAGCATCGAAGAACGCGGGCTGCTACAGCCTATCGGCGTTCGGCCGGACAATACGCTGGTCTGCGGAGAGCGGCGGATACGTGCCGTCAAAAAGCTAGGCTGGTCGGTAATCCCAGTTCACGTTTGCAAGAATCTGGAAGATGAGCTCGCGTTCCTGGAAGCGGAGCGGGACGAAAACACTGAGCGTGAACCGCTGACTCCGGACGAGTCCCACCGACTCGCCAAGCTGCTCGAACCGAAATACGCCAAGCTGGCCAAAATGGCGGCAACTGAAGGACGGAAGGCTGGCGGAAAGACTGCGGGCAAGGGACGGCCAAAGAATAGCTCTGTGGCAAAAAACCACAAAGCTAAAGCGAAACAAAAACCAAAGACCCGCGATCAAGCCGCGAAGTCAACCGGCCTGAGTGCCTCGACTCTACGCAAGGTGGACGAGATCAAGCAGGCAGCGAAGAATCGACCGAAACTCTACGGCGACTTTGCGGACAAGCTGAAGTCCAAGGGATGCAAGGTCAACGCCGTCTATAAGCAATTCAAGGCTGCCGAAAAGGCTGAAAAGCTGAGGGTCGCCGCCGAAGCAATCCAGCAGGAAGCGGAAGCTGCAGAAGTCGCTGAAACCGCGGCGGTGATTAAAACGCTGGTTGATGAGTCTGACTTCCGCAAGTGGCTGCCGGAACAGACGAACATCGCGGCAATCATCACGGACCCTCCATACCCGGAAGAGTTCCTGCCGCTGTACTCGGACCTTGCAAAGGCCGCTAAGCCGCACGTCGAAGCCGGCGCAATCATGGCGGTGATGTGCGGTCAGAGCTACTTGCCGGACGTGCTGGCGAGAATGACGGAACATCTCAAGTTTATTTGGTGTTTCGCCTACCTGACGCCAGGCGGTCAAGCCGTCCAAGTGTGGGATCGGAAGGTCAACACCTTTTGGAAGCCGATACTACTGTTTGGTGATCCGAAAAAGTGGACAGGAGATGTGGTTCGGTCGGCAGTGAACGACAACGATAAGGATTGGCATGAGTGGGGCCAGTCCGTAAGCGGAATGGCATCGCTCATTGAGCGGATAACGGAACCGGGAGACTTCATTGTTGACCCAATGTGCGGAGCCGGGACGACTGGAGTAGCTGCGATCAAACTGTCACGTCGGTTCGCCGGCTGCGATATTTCTGAAACGTCAGTTACGACTGCGAATCAGCGTCTCACGGTGGCAATGTCCGCGGGGGCAGCTGCCGGCAGTGACCGTCGAGAGCTTCGTGGTCGACCTCTGGGGCTGCCGGCCGCCGATGGGGTTGATTTCATTTCCCGCGCGCATCGGGTAGACTCGCTTTTGAACAGTAAGGGCGGGATTTCAAAATGATTCAGCTAGACGAGTATCAACGCGACGTTGTGCCGTTGTTGGATGGTATCCGGCGCGCAATTGAGCGAATGCGAGCAAAGGAGCGCGGGCAGACTGATTTGGCCGCGGTGACCATCACGCGCGGCGTGGTCGATCAGCACGGTCGGTTGCGGGGCAGCCGTCGGCCGCGGTGACCGTCGAGAGCACCGTCGTCGATCAGCCGCCGGCCGAAGATCCTTGGCGGATTCCTTGCGAGTGTCGACCTGTTTTAGTTTTTGCAATTCCGGTTGACCGGTTGCCAGCGTCGTAAGTGCGCTCACCGACGCCAGCCGCCTTGGCGGATTCCTTGCGGGTGTCTAAACCCTTTGGCAATTTTGCCGAAGGGTTTTTCTTCTTTCCGCGCCCGCCGCTGCCGTCCTTTCCGACTCCAGCTTTCATTGCCGCGTCGGCTGGTGGCTTCAGTATCGCTTCCCGTTTTGCCGCCAGTGCGATGCGGTCGATGTCAGGAAGGTTGCGCCGGCCGAACTGGTTGTCGATGATCCATAACTTCGCTGCGTTGCGATCAGCGAAACGCTGTGGGAGTTGCTCGACGAATTAGGCCGGCGCATCGATCGACCGTCGATAGCGTCTCGACGCGATGAATCAGGCGTTCGGCGGCGATTCGTGCCGAATTGCCGGAAATCGAACTTACAGAATTGCGTCTCCCGCACGATCGCCGGTCAGAATGTATTCCGATACATATCGAAACGAGCTGAACGGCGACCGTGGCACGTCGATGTCTGAGGGCCGTTTTCAGATAGCTCTGGACAGTCCGAGCCTCCAAATGCGAAGCTATCCCGGAGCGAACGGTGCGAAGAAGCGATTGGCCGTCTGGCCGTGCCCCCGGATCTCGAAAACGAACATGAATGAACCCAACGGACATATGGGCGCAATGCCCGAGCTACTCAGTTGCGACGAGGTGATTTCTTACCTGCGGTTGTAGGCCGCGGGCGGGACGCTGGCGAGCGATTACGGAACCTGATTTGGCGGCAACAATTGCCGGTCATCAGACGCGGCATTCAAGGCAAACAAAGACTTACGACGATTCACCCCACGCGCACAACTGGTGTGCAAAGGACTTGAGGTTATGGTCGGCGTCAAAGGCAAATCTGGGCCACCCGGACACCAGCATTCCCGCGCCAACAGCGGCGGTAAGGCCGGCGCGTCCGGGCCACCCGGCAACGGCAATGCCATCCGACATGGTTTGATGGCGGGGAAATTGCCGAAGGGTGCCTCGTACATCGAGCTGGAAAGCGAACGTCTTCGAACCGCACTGGAGGATGCGGTTGTCAACCGGACGGGTGGCGAGATTTCGCTGCATGATGCCGCAGTCATTCAGACTGCGATCCGCTGGGAGCGACATGCTCTCTTGGCTCAGCGCTGGCTTCGGAATGAGGCGGAGACCCTGACGCCCGATCAACGCTTGGCATTCAGTCGCGACGTGGCCAGAGCATCGGCTGAACGAGACAAGTGTCTCAAGGCGCTTGGGTTAGATGTTCGACCTAATTCCGACCCGTGGAGCCTACTGGATTCCTTGCCTCCTGCCGACAGTGGAAACGATCACGCCACCGAGGACCAGATCGACGATTCCGAGCGTGTCGATGATTCTTCACCTGTCGATCAGCGATCGGACGCGGCAGATAGCGACGGAGGGACCTCGCAATGAACTCGGTTCACGTCCGCTTTTTCGGTGGAGGTTTTGACAGCCACGAAATCGTCTACGGGCGCGGCGGTTTCGCGCATTGGGATCGGGGCGGTCAATGACGATCCCTCCTATCGCCGTCTACCGCAACAATCCAGCCGCATTCCAGCACGACCTTGTCATCCCGTCGGCACAGGGTACGCGCCGCTTCGGTGATGTCATGGCAGATTTCCAGCGAGAGCGATTTGCGTCTATCAATCGTGCGATGTTGGCCATTGCGACTGGCGAGAAACCGGACATCGGCAAGTATTGGTGGGAAGCAACTAAGGGCGCATCCAAAGACTCAGACTTGGCGGTCTGTTTACTCTGGCTTCTGGCATTCACTCGCCGGCCATTATTAGTCCAGATAGGCGCAGCAGACCAAGACCAAGCGGACGAATTGAGAAAGGCAGCTAAAGACATTCTGCGATTGAACCAGTGGCTTGCGAGCCGCGTGGAAGTCCAAGCTTGGAAGATCATTTGCAAAGCGACTGGGGCCGACTGCTCGATAATTGCTGCCGACGTCGCTGGCTCCCACGGTGCTAGGCCGGACGTTCTGATCTTGAACGAGGCGAGCCACGTCACCAAGCAAGAATTCGCCGAAAACCTACTGGACAACGCGACGAAAGTTCCCCACGGCCTCGTGGTGATCGCATCTAACGCTGGCTTTACGGGAACGTGGCAGTACAAATGGCGACAGATCGCAGAGACTTCCGATCGCTGGTCGATGCACATTTATGACCGACCGTCTCCTTGGCTTGACCAAGCCGATATTGACGAAGCGCGACGCCGCAATAGTCGTTCCCGATTCATGCGTTTGTGGTTCGGTCAATGGTCATCTGGCGCGGGCGATGCCTTGGATGCAGATGACATCGCTGCTGCTGTCGATCGTTCACTTGCTCCGATGCAGACCTCGCACAAAGAGTTCGGTTTCGTCGCTGGGCTAGATCTCGGTATCAAGCACGATCATAGCGCGTTGGTTGTCATCGGACACCACGCAGCTACACAGCGGCTACGGCTTGCGTTCGCTCAGTCTTGGGCGCCCGAGCCGTCGACAGGCAAGGTCGACCTGGAGGCAGTCGAGGCGGCTGTTGTCGATGCTCATCACCGATTCTCGTTGTCCCAGGTGTGTTATGACCCATTCCAGGCGGCTCTCATGGCGCAACGGCTCGAAAAGCGGAAGATCTCGATGACCGAAGTTCCTTTCACGGGAAAACATCTGACGACGATGGCGAGCACGCTGCTTGACGTATTCCGCTCGCGACGCATTGACCTGTACGACCACCCAGGGTTGATCGCAGATCTTCAACGCCTGTCGATCGTGGAGAAAAGCTATGGCTATCGCCTCGACGCGACACGCGACGCCGATGGCCATGCCGACCTGGCGACGGCACTAGCCATCGCACTCCCGCACGCGCTTACATCGCGACCGACACCACCCATGTCGTTGACGGGTTGGGGCGACGAAGGGTTTCTCGCGCGAATACGGGCGATACAGTCGTCCCGCGCTCACCGTTCGATGCGGAGCGTCCCATGGCCGTAGTATCGCGTGGTTCACCCTAGCTCTGGAGGTAGCGAATCACGGTACGTCGCGAAACGCCTATGGACTTGGCAATTTCATCGTGCGTATTCCCCTTAGCAAGCAACGCCTTTGCCCGCGCGGGCTTCGCCTTCGTCGACCCAGACCTTCGCCCCAGGTAGACGCCCCGTTCCTTCGCCGCTTCGATTCCCGCGCGTTGTCGCTCCCGCCGGGTCTCTTGCTCCATTTCGGCGACACCCAACAGCACGGCGGCGAGCATCTTGCCCATCGCGCCGTTGAAATCGATCTGCTGCGTAACCGAGACGACACGCAGCCCTTTATCGCACCAGTCGGCGAGGACGTTGATGCCATCGCGCAAGGACCGCGACAGCCGATCCAGCTTCCACACCACGATCGTCTCGACCTCGCCCATGAACACCGCTTGTTGCAACTTCTCGAACTCGGGTCGGTCAAGATTATCCCCCGTCACTTTATCCACGTACCACCGCACGTTGTCGGGATCGACACCGTTGCCCGTGAGCCAGCGGTTGATTTCTCGTTTCTGGCCGGCGACATTTTGTCCACCTGTCGATACCCGCACATAGCACGCCACCAGTTTCGTTTTCATCGTCTCGGGCTCCGGAATTGTAGTGTGACAACAGAGTATACTGTATATGGCACATACTTAGAAGCTGGGAGCGGCTGGAAAAACTTGGCTTTTCGAGTTAAATTGAGCGCCGAAGGTGGAGATACCCTATTTGTCACACGTGCAAGCAGACGTGGTTCCGACCTGGTGGGCAGCGTTAGCTGCGTCAGGCTCTCGAACAATACCCGCAAACCTACCCCACCTTTGGCGGTTTTTGTCTCTACGTAAAGGCGCGCGATGACGCTCCGTTACCACCAAACTGGTCGGCTCGCGTCGAGTTGTCCTCATTCGATATTTAAGGGAC
>JAQBZB010000231.1 GCA_027622275.1 Planctomycetota bacterium
GTCAAGCCTCGCCCTGTCGGGGAGTGAGTAGGACAAACGAGCTGAGGGTATGTCAGGTTCTCTGGACTCTCTTGAAGACCTCCTAGGTACACGTGTCTACATCAGAAACAGATCGCAGCAATCGCGGGACCGTGGTGGCGGACTATCATCCCTTAGCCGGGTTCGACGATCCGATTGCCGGGTTGCGCGAGACGGGTGCGTACTTCTTTCAACGTGGTTGGTCAATTGGGACGAGCAGCAACTATAGCGAAGGACCTTGATCCTGCAGTGAAGGTCTAGTCTGAACCACCTCGTTCCCAGGCTCCTGCCTGGGAATGCCATGTCTTGCAGGCTCCCGCCTGCGACACCGAATGAGGCGAGGCAGGAGCCTCGCGAGCAGTGGGTTCCCAGGCGGGAGCCTGGGAACCAGATACGTGAGGGCAACGTCAGAATGTTTGAATTCGCTGGGCGCGGAATTCTGCTCGACATCGAAGGAACGACGTCCTCGGCGAGCTTTGTCTACGACGTGATGTTCCCGTTCGTGCGCCGCGAGTTGAAGGCGTATCTATCAAGCAATTGGGGTTCGGAATCCTTGAATGCCGCGTGTGAACTCGTCGCACGTGATGCCGGGCACGCGTCGTTCGCTGCTTGGAGTTCTCGCGCGGCATCGGATGCCGAGCGGCAGCAATTGGTTGGTGACGAAATCGCTCGCTTGATGGACGGCGACATCAAGGCGACCGGCTTGAAGCAACTGCAAGGATTGATTTGGAAGGCGGGCTTTGAGAGCGGCGAGTTGCAGGCACATGTCTACGAAGACGTGCCTGCCGCGCTGACTGCCTGGAACGAAGCCGGCATCGACGTCCGCATCGATTCCTCCGGCAGCGTCGCCGCGCAGAAGCTGTTCTTTGGGCACACGATTGTTGGAGACTTGCTGCGTTGCTTTCGCGGAAACTACGACACAACTACCGGACCGAAAAAAGAGGCGGCAAGTTACGAACAGATTGCATCGGCATTTGGTTTGTGTGCTGCGGATATCCTCTTCATTCAATAGGTTGAACATTGGCAAGAGTACGCAGCTTTCTCTGCGTCGATACATCCCACAGGATCACCGTTCCTGCTGCATCCCCCGCAGCCAAGGTTTTTCCATTGGGAGAGAACACTGCGGAATTGACGTGATTCTCATGGCCGGGCAGCGTCGTCGATGTCAGCACCTCGATCGGCAGAGTTTGCGGCGGTGGGACGACGCTGAGTTGGATCTCGCAATCTTTCGGCAACAGCTTACGAAGTTCCTCAACCTCAGTCGGTGTGATCTGCGTATTGATTAGTTGCAGGCAGTTGAGATTCTTCAATCTGGTCAGGCGAGTCAATCCGGCAGCGGTCACTTGCGTGTTGCTAAGAATTAGGTGTTGGAGAGAGGCTAGGTGTGTCAGATGCACCATCCCGGCGTCGGTAATGGCTGGGCTGTTGAGGCTCAACCTCCACAGGTCTTTCATACCTTTCACGTTCGCCAGTCCCGCATCAGTGATGTTGCTGGGCGACAGGTTTAACGTTTGCAGCCGAGGCAGATGCTTCAAATGTGTGAACCCGGCGTCCGTAACATTGTCGCAACGGACGAGCGTGAAATTCTCAAGCGAACTCAGCGATTCGAGCATGGCGAGATCGGCGTCCGTGATCTTCGCAGAATTCCCAAGAGTGAAGCGGGTGGCAATGCCGTTCTGCTCCGTGATCTTGACACCGATTTGACGCAGCCGCTGGATCGCCAGGGATTCAACAGTTCGCGGAAGGACTACCCGATTGAGGACTTCCAGGTTGCCGCCCCATTCCTCAACACCAAACTGCACCTGAGGTTCGGGCGGATGACAGTAGGCTTCCAACTCAACCGCGTAAAAACCGCTCTCTCGTGGGCGGTCATTGTATGTGCTGTCCAGACATTGGACCCGAATGTGCCGTACTGGGCGTCCGGGACAGGGAAGGATTTGCCAGCTCTTCGACCACTTCTCGCTGTGGTCGGCGACCATCTCATACTTCTTCCCGTCGACGGAAGTTTCCACCGTGAATCGGAACGCGCGCGAATCTCTGTCGTACAACAACAGCCGGATTTGTCGTAGCGGATATTCCCGCGGCAATGTAACGGTCCATGCGGCGGGAGTCAGACTCCGGGCCCACCCGCGCGTCCCGTGATATCCGGTGGTTTCTCCATCAAGCAGCGTGTGCGGATGGCTGGCCGGTCCTTCAACGGTCGCCCCTCTGGCGCTGAGCGCGACATTGCCTTCGAGCGGATCGCTAGAAACCACAAGTGCCGTGTTCTTGAGTGTCACGCGCAGGACGATCTTGTTGTCGCGCGAGATGGTGACTGTGTTGTCACTCAGTTTGAATTTGTCGTTGCCCGACTTCAGATTGAGATCGTACGTGCCTTCTTTCAGCCGGATGTCCCAGCCCGATGCGGCGTTGATGATCTCAATTTCTTTGCCGGCTTGTGAGACGGAGATCTCGACGTTCGGATCGTCAGTTTCAATTTCAACGGTGCCGTATGGGGTCTTGAGATTGAAGACGATGCCAAATGCGGCGAATGCGATGACGGCGAGTATCGCAAGTGCGACGAGCACCTTCTTTTGTAGGAGGGCTTTCCAAAGCCGTCCTTCGACGGGCTTGGAAGCCCATCGTACATCAGACTCGTCATGTGTGGACTTCCGTTCCGGAGACAAAAGCAAACCTACGTTAGCATTGATCGTGAACGGACCGAGCGCGTCGGCGACTTCGGCGGGTGTTGAAAAGCGATCGCTTGGATCGATGGCCAACATACGGTCGATGATCCGCGCCAACTCGGGCGGAAGATCGGCGATCTTCGGACGGACAGACGTCCGATGCGCGTTGATCAGTTGTTTGGGTGTGGCGAAGTCGTGTCGTTGAAACGGTGGCACACCGACAAGCAACGCGTACAGCGTACAACCGAGACCGTAGATATCGGCGCGGATGTCGACGTCGTGGCTGTTTTCTGCTTGCTCCGGAGCGATGTATTCGGCCGTGCCCATGATCTGGCCGTCGAGTGTCAAGTCGTCGCACTCGGTGTGCGTATTGCATTCGCTGGCCGACGTGAACTGTTCGCCGGCAAAGCCAGCAAGGCCGAGGTCGAGAATCTTTACCGAGCCGTCTTTGGCCAGCATCAAATTCGACGGCTTCATGTCGCGATGGACGAGTCCGTGTTCATGGGCGTGTTGCAAGCCAATTGCCGCTTGGCGGACAAGCTCACAGGCGTCGGCGATCGACAGTCGCTCGCTGCGTGCGATCAACTCGGAAAACTCCGCACCCTCGATGTACTCCATTACGAGAAACTGTTTGCCGTCCGCCTCACCGGCGTCGCTCGCTTGAACGATGTTTTCGTGTTTCAGTTTGCCGACCGCTTTCATCTCACGCTCGAAGCGTGCAATCGCGCGATCGTCCAACATGCGTTTGGTCCGTAAGAGTTTTAGCGCGACGAATTTGTCGAGCTTTGTGTGCAGCGCTTTGTAAACCGTGCCCATGCCGCCGCTGCCCAGTCGCTCGACCAGCATGTATTGACCGACGTGATGCTTCCTGGAAGATTCTTTGGGAAGTTGCGGAGCATCACTTTCGTACGCTTGGACGACGGACACCGCTTCGTGGAATTCGTATTCGTTGATGAACGACTCATCGCCGGCCGGGCATTTCAGTTCGTTGATGAACGAATCGGATTCACTGTCGAGCGTGGCGATGTTGGATTCGCACTCGTTGCAAGTTTCCAGATGCTCGGCGATCGCGTCGAGCGAAGATTCGGGCAAGCGGCCAGTGACGAAATCGCGAAGTTGTTGTCGGTCAGGGCAAAGTTCGGTAAGCACGGGGAATGCTCCTGGGTGAGTCGTGAACGGCAAGACGCTAGCCGCCGGTAGGTTGTCAAAGCATCCTGGCACCGGTGGCTAGCGCCATTCCGCTCACTCTTAACAACGTTTCGCGCATGTCAGCATTTTTCGCGATCGCATCATGTCGCGCCGAGTTGCTCGCGCAAGCGCCGCAGCACGCGGGACTTAGCCAGCCGAACCGCGTTGACGCTCATGTCCAAGTCCTCGGCAACCTGAGCGGTCGGTACGCCATCGACGGTCGTTCGCCAGAATGCTTGCCACGTCCGGTCCTCGAATTCCGCTTGCACCATTTCCAGGCCCACCAACAACGGAGAACTGGGCGAGGCCTCGCCAGACATCGACGACTGGTCTTCCGCCCAACCCAGCAGCTGCATCATCGCATCGGTGCCGCCAGCCGCTTGTGGACGCCCGGTCGTACGACGAAAGTGGTCGCGAATTTTGTTACGCGTGATCGTCCACAGCCAACCACGAAACGCCTGTCCCGGTTCGTCGCGTCGAAAGTCAGCGATGTGCGAGTGAACTGATCGAAAGACTTCTTGAAAAACATCGGCTGCGTCCGTCTGGGAAACACCAAACTTGCGACACCACGAGTAGACGAGCCCGCCGTAAAGTTGCACCAGGCGCTGCCATGCGACTGGCTCCTGCTTGCGGACCCGTTCGATCAGACCAGTCGATGTTGATTCAGCAAATGTAGTCATGGAGTCATTATGGACTATTCCGAGTCCCAATCCCAAGGGATTCGCGTTTGCTACGTTCGTTTAGTTTGGCAAATTGCTTGACTCCCGAATTGCTCGCGCTAACATTCCTTTCGAACAACCATTGGGTGTAGTGTTCAATGGGGGCGGAGGACTCGTAAGTCGCTAGCACTTTCATTGCGTGCCGAGACCTCTACCAATTTCGATTCCATGACGGAACAGTTGCCGCGCACGGTGTCCTCACGCGATAACTGAACGAGTCGCCGAGCTGGATTGCTCGCCGCAAGTTGGAATGATCGAGTCATCGATCGCTCGAACGAATCTCAGTCATAGGAGTCTTCACGTGATGGATCGCACGACGTTTTACGTTCTTTGTATCGCCGTCGTCTCATGCACCACGCCAGCCGAAGCGAAGCCGCCAAGAGTCCGCTTTGATACGATGCCCTCGGTGGCCTGTCGAGACGTGACCGATGACGAGTTCGCGTCGGTCAATCCAGACGAACGACTGCTCGAAGCCAAGTTCGAGATCTCGTCGATCCTGGACTCAGGGTCGGAAACCGACTTGACCGAGTTCTTCTTTCGGATGACCAGCCCGCAGCAGAGTTTTCGTATCGCTGACTATTCGCCTCGCACCACCTTGGTCTCGGACTACAACGGCGGCATTTTTATCGAGAAGAAGCAAGAAGATTCCAAGGGCTTGGGGATTGCTGTCGCGGGTGGTTGGGAGGGTGCCAACCTGACCGGCCACGGCGATGCGGGCACGAAGAATACACTCACCACGAAATACGAACTCGTCGCGCCGCTGGAATCGGTGACCGCGAGCGGCACGATTCAAAACGGATACGGCGTGTACTTCAAGATCCGGCGTTCGCGGCAGGTTACGTTGGAAGGTGCCAAGGAGTATCAAGTGATCTTTCGTGTGCCGCGGCAATGGCGCGGTGATATCTTGCACGTTCATTGCGAGGCTCGCGGCATGCAACGTGGCATCGTTCATCAGCTCGATGAAGAAGTGCGATGTGGTTTCAGCCAGTTTCCGATCGCTCTGTACCTGGCCGGTGACGAAGAAGCAAAGAGCATTGCCGAGCAGTTCGCGTCGTCGAACCACAAATTGCGTTCGACGGCAATCAGAAGCCAGCAAGAGATCAAGCGTCGGAGCTATCCGACGGTCCTGCACGAGCTGGGCGGATTGCTTGAACTCGCGGAGCCGAAGATTCCACCGAGTTGGTTGGAGCAATTACTGAGCGACGGCGCGCCTGGGTACGGGTTCGAGAGCCGATTGCCCGCGCAAGTTCGTTCGGCCGCTTCAGACTATCTGACCGCGAAACGGGAGTTGAGAAAGTTGAAGCAGTAGCAAGTAGCATGGGCTCGTAGCCCGTGCCGGCTCGTGAATGCCGGTAAACGCACGGGCTACGAGCCCATGCTACTTCATCACGCTAAGTGTCCAACGCTGCGATCACTAGGTCGCCGACTTCGGTCGTGCTGTAACCCATCTTGCCGGCCGCTTGACTCTTCATCTTCGTGCCGGTGACGATTTGGATCGCCTTCAAGATGCTCAGCCCAGAAGCTTCGTGGCCGGTTTGTTCCAGCAGCATCGCCGCGGCACCGATCGCGGCGATGGGATTGATCACGTTTTTGCCGGTGTACTTCGGAGCGCTGCCCCCCATTGGCTCGAACATACTTGTTCCGCCTGGATCAGGATTCAAGTTGCCCCCAGCGGCAACTCCCATTCCACCTTGGATCATGGCTCCCAAGTCGGTGATGATGTCGCCAAACATGTTGGTCGTGACGATCACGTCATAGTATTCGGGATTCTTTACCATCCACATGCAGCAGGCATCAACATGGTTGTAGTCGGCTTCGACATCCGAATACTCTTTCGCGACGTCTTGGAATGTTCGCCACCACAGGTCATGTCCGTAGGTTAGCACGTTCGTCTTGGCCACAAGTGTTAGCCGCTTTCCCTTGGGATTGTTGCGTTTTCGTGTGAATTCAAACGCCCACCGGATACATCGCTCGCAACCCTTGCGGGTATAGATCGCGGTTTGAGTCGCGACTTCATCAGCGGTGTGCTTCTTCAGAAAGCCGCCAATGCCGGCGTACATGTCCTCGGTGTTCTCACGCACGACGACGAAGTCAATATCTTCAGGCTTCTTGCCCGAGAGTGGTGTTTCGACACCCGGATACAGCTTGACCGGTCGCAAGTTGATGTATTGGTCCAATTGAAATCGCAGCTCCAGGAGCAGCCCCTTTTCCAGGATTCCAGGCGCGACGTCTGGATGTCCAACAGCACCCAAGTAAATCGCGTCGAACTTCTTCAGTTCGTCGACGGCACCCTTGGGAAGCGTCTCGCCGGTTCGCAGATAGCGTTCGCCGCCGAAATCGAAGTCTGTCGTTTCGTAGGAGATTCCGTCTCGACTGGCGACGGCGGCGAGGACTTTTAAGGCTTCGGCGGTGACCTCGGGTCCGGTTCCGTCGCCGCCGATGACGGCGATCTTCAGCTTGTTGGAAACGCTCACTGGAATCTTTTCCTTGTCGGTTCTTGGCGGTCTGTGTTGTCGTAGATGGTGGCCGCCGAGGGGTGGCAAAACGGGCGATTCTAGCAGTCGTCTGGTAACGTCACAACTGCGTGCAGCATCAGCGGGGGCGATTGACGCGCCAATCTCGCCGGTTAGAATCGGCGGCTGACACGGGTGCCGACATTGGCTTGTTGCCAATGCGGAGAATAGGGAAAACGGTGCAAATCCGTTGCGGTCCCGCCGCTGTAACCGGGAACGAAGCTTACACAATGCCACTACGGAAACTTGCGATCGCAAAATCGTAGCCGTGGGAAGGCGTAAGCCGAGGACGAACCGGAAGCCAGAAGACCTGCCCGACGGTCATTGCGAAATTGGTGGTACCCTCGTGGAAAAGGGGACGGTTGTGGCGTCGGTATGCAATTGTCGGGACGATGGCTCTGCGCTTCGTCGGTAAGTATTGTCTACTGATTGCGTGTCAGCGTCTGCTTCTACCTCGTTGGTACTGCGCTGAAGGTGTTTCCCTTCGCATCAACAACGAGGATTGTTATGAACAGGAAGAGTTCTCTCGCTGGTGGTTTTACCCTGGTGGAATTATTGGTGGTGATCGCGATCATTGGGATCTTGGTCGCGTTGTTGCTCCCGGCGGTCCAGCAGGCACGTGAGGCGGCTCGGCGAATGCAATGTAAGAATCGTCTCAAACAGATCGCCCTCGCCCTTCACAATTACGCCGACACGTATGTCGAGACCATGATTCCCTACGTTGTCGAGGACCGGGTCCGGATCAACTACCTGACTTCATTCTCTGGTCCTCAGGGGACCGCACGGTTCTGGTTCGGAACCGTGAACTACGATGAGCCGAACCCGGCACTTCAGCTCGATTACACGAGAGGTCCACTCGCGCCGTATATCGAAACGAGTTACTGGTCATTTCAATGTCCGGATTTTGGACCTTCGCAGATGGATGCGGTTCGCTTTGGGAGGCCGGCGTCTGGATATGCGTTTAACGGCTACTATCTCTCACGGTCGTCAGGCGTCGACTGGTTGCCGCCGACGTTCGCCGCAGTGCCGAGTCCCGATCCGTTAACACGCCGCTTTCCTGAAGTGCGATCCCTGAGCGCGACTGTCGCGTTTGCGGACAGCGCTCAGGTCAAGATGACATCGTTTGCTCCACCCGCGTTCAGTTTCGAGGAGAACTGGATACTTGATCCTCCCAGTCACAATTTCCCGACCGTCCACTTTCGCCATCACGCCGCGGGCAATGTTGCCTTTCTCGACGGGCATGTTGAAACGCGGCAGCGCCACTTCAAGATCGACGTGCCGGGGACCAATTTCATGTCGGCAACTCAAGCCGTGATGATGGAAGACAAACACTTGGGCTACGTCAGTGATGGGAATCTCGATGATCCACTGCGCCGCGACGAACTTTACGATCGGCAATGATTGTTGGCTGTGTCTGCTTGTCGTCGAGTCCGTGTTCCCTTTGGGTGGGAGATGTATTCATGAATGGAACCCTGGGAAGTTGTTTGCTTGCGGTGTGTGTTCTTGGCATCAACCTGATGGGATGCGGTAGATCGACGGACGTCGCCACCGATAAAGCGTCTCAGACGGTGTATGTTGACAGCAAGACGATGCAGGCGATGGTTGGCCCAACTGTGGCCGAAACGCCCGCCTTGAATCCAAAAACCGGGGAGCGGACTTTGATGCCCGCGCTGTATTGCCCGACCTGCCGTCGTTGGCATCTCGTGCCATCGCCTGATCAGATCAATCGCTTGCCGGGTGCCACGAAGTGCCACACGACCGGTGCGGCACTAACCGCAGACGGTCCCTGGCCCGAGTGACCTGTGCAGGCATCCTGGTGCGGTGCATTACGTTCGACAAGAATTGAAGAATCGACGGCCTTGGAAGGCCATCGTACATAAGCGTCAACGCCATCTGCGAGTGGCATCGTGTTTGCGAAACCCAAGGTCGAAGCCTAATGACGCAGCAACGCATCGTTTCACTAATTCCAAGTGCAACCGAGATTGTGGCGGCCTTGGGGTACGAGCAACACCTCGTCGGTCGTTCGCACGAATGTGACTATCCCGCCAGTGTGAAGCGATTGACGGTTTGCTCGGAACCGCGGATCGATGTCAGCGGAACGAGCCGCCAAATTGACATGGCGGTCCTCGCGGCCGTACATGAGGCGCTGTCGGTCTATCGCGTTTTCGTCGACGAATTAAAACGTCTGCAACCGACGATCATCATCACCCAGACTCAATGCGACGTTTGTGCGGTGAACCTCCGAGACGTCGAAGCGGCCGTTTGCGAGTTCGTCGACACAAAGCCGCGAATTGTGGCGCTGCAGCCAATGGCGTTGCCGGACATTTGGTCTGACATTCAGCGGGTCGCCGACGCGATCGGTGATGCGCCGTCGGGCGAGCGGCTGGTGGCGGAACTTCGGCGGCGACTCGATGCCTTGGCGGCGAATCGCGTCGAGGCGTCTTCTCGCCCGACGGTGGCCTGCATTGAATGGCTTGATCCGTTAATGAGCGCGGGCAATTGGATTCCTGAGCTAGTCGAGCTTGCGGGTGGTCGGCAAATTCTTTGTGAGAGCGGCAAGCACTCGCCCTGGATCTCTTGGGCAGACTTGCAGCGACATGATCCCGACTACCTCGTCATCATGCCATGCGGATTCAACATCCAGCGAACGACAGACGAACTGCTCTTGCTCACCGATCACCCAGCGTGGCCGCAGCTCAGCGCGGTCAAGAATCAGCGCGTGTTTCTGACGGACGGCAACCAGTACTTCAATCGTTCCGGCCCGCGTGTCGTCGAATCCGCCGAGATCTTGGCCGAGATTCTGCGCGAGAACGAGACGAGTTCAAACCATCGCGGAACTGGCTGGCAACGGCTCAGTTCTGGCTGAAGCCAAGATGTGCCGGAGTTTCTCGGCCAACCGGGTTCTTGATGAACTGGCGATAGCACTCCGTGCAAAGATCGAACCGGCGTTTCTGATAGACATCGTCGCCGATAAGGTCGCTGTCGGAATCGTCGAGACGTTCAAGGATCTCTTGGAGTTCAAGCAGATGATCGCGGTCGTCTTCAAGCTCGTCTGCGTCGAACGGATCCATGGCTGCCTGCACCTCTAGCTTGACGACGTAACGCAAATCGTCGATCGGGTCGATGACGCGCTTGCAGCGGTCGCACGAGTGATGAATCATCCTGAGGCCCTTGATGAAGGAAACATTTCAGAAGTGATCTTGCGATGAACGCTCCAACGTTCACCCGAGGTTCCATCCTAATGCGAACTCGTTCGTGACGGCAAGTCGAGTACGCCAATTTTTACGGGTATCTTTCGAAGCACTGCTTTCAGGGTGGTCCGCCGAAAAAGTGCTGGCTAGAATAGTTCTAACGCTCGTCACACGGATTTCGGTGACGAGGCTCGCACGAAGGCGAGGGCGTCGGAGGAAAGCGGCGCTGATTTGTAGTAAGCCGATGAGTCGATACCGAACACAGGATCGGATGACGCGGCGTAATTTCTCGGAGACTCCCAATGAGTCAAGAGGAACGAGGTTGGGTTCTAAACTCAAGTGTCCTCGTATTAAACCGGCACTACATGGCGTTGCGCGTCATCACGGCGCGGCGGGCGTTCATTCTCTTGTATCGTGAAGCGGCGGAAGTGATTGATATCGAAGACGGGCAGTTCTGCAACTATGACTTCGATTCCTGGTGCGAGTTAAGTCAGCTGCGCTCCGAAGATCGGCTGCATCATGACGATTGGGTGCGTGCCGTGCAATTTGACATTCAGGTACCTCGAATCGTCCGTTTGGTCCGGTTCGATAAGCAGTACATTACCACCGTCCGCTTGAATCGGCGGACCCTCTTCGCGCGGGATGGACATTGCTGCCAGTACTGCGGCCAGAGCCTGCCGCCCAGTCAGCTGAGCCTGGATCATGTCGTACCGCGCAGCAAGGGCGGACCAACGACTTGGGAAAACGTGGTCGCTTCGTGTGTGAAGTGCAACACGAAGAAAGGTGGCCGCACACCGCAAGAGGCACGCATGAACTTGCAAACCGAGCCGCATCGCCCGAGCCAGAATCCGATGCTGACCGTGAAGCTCGATAATCCGAAGTATGAAATGTGGAAAACGTTTCTGCCAAAAAACCGCGGCGCGAACGACAACGCCTAAGCGGCGCTACTCTTCCTGCACAGACTCGTCGGCAGCAGCTTCTTGAAAGCCTTTGCTCAACGCACGACCGATCGCACCAAAGACCGATCCCTGTGAGCCGGCGTCCGATTCGTCGGATTCTCCTTCGACCGCACCTCGTAAAACTCTGGCCACGGATTGCAAGACCTCTTCCGCGGAAGCTCTTTCGGGCGAGGATTCTGTTGGCGGCGCGGGAGCCGGATCGAGTGTAAACTCCGGTTCCGCGGGCGAACTGACGGCAGCCGGTTCGACTTGCTCGAGGACTTCGTCTGCCGCCGCGACCGGTGGCGCGTCGGGAACCGGTGTTGGATTCACCGGAGAAACCTCGGCATCGGGAGTGCTCGATCGGAAACCGCAAGCTGGCAGCAGCAACAGGCTGATGGCAGACAGACTCAACAGAAAACAACGCATCAGTTCGGTCCTTGAACAAATGAAGTTAGGAACTGCGGGCAACTCTGTATTAGTCTATCGCGTTGTCCATCCTCGCGGCAATCCATTCTTGTGATACGAAACGGCGCAGCAGGTTGTAGATGACCTGTTGTAGGGACTTGCGCGTGTCATCGGGAAGCGAATTCAAATCGAGTGGTTCACCCTGCTCGTCGACGAACCCTCGCCAGCGCAACGCCAGCGGCCAGCTGGACGAACGAGCGGCGATGTTGATCTGTTCCGCGACACGCAATCCCCACAGCAGGCCAAAGGCGTCGCGAAAGTCGCACCAGACCGCGTCGAGCGAACCGTTTGCTTGACTCTTGTGACACGCTAGCTGCGTCGCGACGATGCTGGCCATCGTACAGCAGCTGAAGCCGGTAATCGTCGGAGATGTATCAACAAACTCACGAACGATCGGCAACGAGTTGGCAAGCATCAACAGCTGTCCGCCGCCAAACAAGATCGCTGGGAACCAATATCTCGTTGGCAGCGAGTTGATGACGCCGAGTCCGATCAGGATCAGCATGAACCACGAACGTGCGCCTTGGACGTCCGGCATTTGACCGTGACGCAAGACCAGGCTCTCGGCAACCGGCAGCACGAGAATCGCCCACAAAGCGAGGACGACGAAGTGCCAGCCGCGATCTTGCGGACGTTTTGCGCCAAGCAGCGACATCAGCGGGCAAAAGCTGCTCGACGCCGCGGCTAAGATGAGGGCGGTCTCCCAGTGTGTCGACTCATCGACGGAACCGTTTGCCGAAAATGCCACGACGAGATGCGTACAGCCGATGACGCCAAGACTGCCCAACAGCCACAGCCACGGGCCGACAAGTGTCGTGTCCTTCACGAACCGCCGACGGCGAAGCAGCAAACCGCAAGCCGCGACAGTGAGCACGAGTACCCACAGCGTTGGTGACTCGAACGTGAAGGCGGCGAACAACGACATGGCACTTCGTCACAGGTGATACGATCCTGACAGCCGTTACCCGACCGTATCGCGGTTTTGCGGGACGTCGCCAAATGGCAACAGCCTCGATGATAGATCCAAGCGATTGAGCGACAAGGGGATACGAACGGTTTAGGCGATCCGAACGGGTGCCGACGATTGTGAGTGTTTGAAAAAAAACAACGGTTGCGTTTGCTATACGCCCAATCGCGTCCCATGTTTCCACAGACGCACAGAGTTTTCTCAGGAGGCGTACGCCACCAGAGACAACGTGGGGACACCCCGCACGGCCGGCGTAGCGCGTGTGAGATGCGGATCATGTTTCCGCGAACCTTGGGTTCAGTCCCATGGTGCGTTTTTTGCGAGTTGCACAGCTTCACTTACAGGAGTTTGATCGATGTACAAGTCTCTTTCAGTCATGCTGATCGCCTTCGCCGTCAGCACACCCGCGCACGCGGACAATTTTGGATTCTTCGCTTCGAATGTCGGACCCGAGCAAATCGTCGACGGTTCTGTCTACGGCCCCATGCAAAACGGCGTCGTTGACGGCTCGATGCACGGCTATCCCTTCTACAGCGGCTGCTGCGAGCCAAAGTCGTCTTGCTGCGAAGGCTTGTGGGATGGATTCTGTGGCAGCCAGGGCTGCGGGATGAAAGCCGGTCGCGCTCGATATCACGGTCACGTCAAGGGCGGTTGTGGATGCGGTGCCAGCGGTGGAATGGTTCAGGGTTACAGCAGCTACGGCAAAGGCGGCTGCGGATCTGCCGACTCGTGTGGTTGGGGCGGCAAGTCGAGTGGGAGACACATGAGCTATCGCGGCCTCGGCGGCAAGGGCGGCTGCGGCAAGGGCAGCTGCGGAGTTGCTGGTGCCTGCGGCAGCAAAGGTTGTAACACATGCGATCCCTGTGGTCCGAAGCATCAGTGCCGTCTCGGCCTGTTCGATTGGCTGCACTTCGGTCACGGACATGGATGCAGCGTTTGCGGCGGAGTCGGTTGCAGCAGCTGTGCTGGCGGCAAGGGCGGCTATATGAATTACGGTCCAGTTCAGGGCTACGACAAGAGCTATTACGGCACGCCCACCGAAACCGACGAGAATCCGACTCTTCAGCCACCTGAAGTACTCGTCGAACCGACTCCGGTTTCCGATCGATCGGCTTGGCGACGGCAAGCCCCTGTGAATCCGTTCGCACGACCGTTCAGCTACTAAGGAAAAGTCCCGAAATAAGTTTCGGAACTGTGATAGTAGCGAAAGGGCGCAAGCCCTCCGGTTCGCGGCACCGGTCGGCTTGCGCCGCTCCGCTAATTAATCGTCAAGCTACGACAACGGGCGCTGAGCTAGACTGGGGAGTATGGTTCGGTGGCCGACGAGTAGAGTTGGAACAGGCGAGTTTCCATGAAGGAACTCGCCTGTTTTTTTGTTTCATCACGGACTTTCAGGCAGCCCGCTAGGCTGGTGTGTTCACGACCCTTTTGGGCCAAGTTGTCTCTATCAACAATGAAAAAAGCCTAAAATCGGCTTTAGCCGGTCGACCGGGCTGGACGATACAAATCGCATAAGGATACCGGGAGGGCGAGATGGCCCCGGTCATCTCGTTTCAGGATAGAGGTCATGGTATGACGACGGAGCGACGTACCATGGCCTTTTTTTATGCGCGCATCGAACATTTCCGACCGCCACTCGCGGGCCAATTTCTTTCATGGTCCCGCCAAAGTCCGCACGTCGCGCCATCCGACGAAATGTAATAGTCTCGTTCGTGAGAATGCTCGCCTGCGAGATTATCCCTGGGCGTCGGTTCCAGATGGTCGTCGGCAGTTCGCCACACTTGCCGCTGCCAAGTCCCTTGCCATGATAGATTGTCGAGACGTGAGCTTAACTAATTCCCGTCTAACTCGCATGATCGCACATCGCGTCACAGGCCGATTTCGGAGCGCGTGGCGTAAGTGTCGCCGCTTTGTCTTGCATTCGGTACTGCACACCGATGACCCGCCCGCCCGCCTCGCCCTGGGAGCCGCGATCGGGATGTTCTTCATGTTTACGCCGACCTTTGGCTTCCAGATGTTGCTGGTAGTGTTCGTGGCGTGGTTGCTGCGGGCGAACAAAGCGGTCGGACTGCCGATCGTGTGGATCTCGAATCCCGCGACCATGATCATCCTCTACTATCCGTGCTATTACATTGGCCGTAACCGTCCACGGAGGTTGAGCTGAAGCGTGGCTGCGGAGCGGATGTGAGGGGCCGGCGCGGCT
>JAQBZB010000232.1 GCA_027622275.1 Planctomycetota bacterium
GCCATGAGGCGTCGCATGGCAGGTTGGAATACCGATTATCTTGCCCGAGTCCTTGGACTACAAAAGACTTAGTGTGCGTTTGCCGTGCCACCGAAGCCGGCTTCAGAAGTCACTAAAGAGGATAAGTCGCCGCCGGCCCAGCGTGCGCTGTCGGTACGCCAACCGTGGGCTTGGCTCATCGTCAACGGCTACAAGGACATCGAGAATCGAGTTTGGTCAACGAAGGTCCGGGAGCGCATTTTGATTCACGCGGCAGCCAAGTCTGTGACGCAAGACGATTACGACGAGTTCTTGGAAGTGTGCCGCGAACGACGGATTAAGAATCCCCCAGACCGTAAGGGCTTCGATCTTGGCGGGATTGTCGGCAGTGCCGAAATCGTCGATTGCGTTGAGGCGTCGCGTTCCTATTGGTTCAACGGCCCCTACGGCTTTGTACTCAAGGGGGCTCGAACGACTCCATTCAAACCGTTGAAAGGCATGCTTGGCCTTTTCCGGGTAGAGTGAACGCAACAACGGACGATCTGAATTCAAACCATGACACTCTTGCTTCGCACCGTGCAACTCAAAACGCAACGTGAGCCGGCGGAAGGGCTACGCATTGGAGCTGTCCGGTTTTTGCCCCGTGGTGTGCCGAAAGAGGACTACGCGCGGTTAGACTATTTCGACGTTTGGCTGCCGACACTTGCACCCAGTCGAGAACTGCTCGCTCAGTTCAAGGTAACCAACATTTCTATCGAGACCGTCCTCAAACGATACCGCAACGAAATGAAACAAACCGAAGCGCGGCAAACGATCCAGCTGCTCGCCGAGTTGGCGAAGCGAACGCCGCTCGCCATCGGTTGCTACTGTGAACAGGAAACAAGGTGCCACCGATCGGAGCTGTTTAAGCTGATCCGAGAAGCTGCCGGCTTGTCGCCAGAGTTACCGCTCTCCGAGTTCTGCATCTACACGATCAGACACCCTGATGAATTGAGCGAGGCGCTCAAATTACGACGAGCGATCACTTGGCAAGAGCATAAACCCTGGACGCAAGGAAAACACCTTCTCGGCAACGCACGACAGAATAACACTCGGTTGCCAATCCTCTTTGCCGACGCAACCGATTGCACTCGTCTGACGCATTGGGCGGTGGTGAGTCGAATTGATATTCAAGCAAAAGCGACGCGATACGAGTTTCATTCTCTGCGTCCCCTGCGCGGCCGGCATTCACCGCAAGAATTGACGCTTCGTAGCACGGGCGTCAAGATCGCCGAGGGCTTCATTAAACCGTACGCGATCTGCAAGATTCCGAAGTTCCTCACGGACTCGGAAGCACGACTGTCCCGCGAATCTTCACACTAAGACGAAATTGGTGCTGCCCGTGGCCTTGGATTGGAACACCGCAACCCTGAAATGGATTTCGCGCAGTGCCAGTTGAACCAAAACCGTTATTCCGCCCCGACGCACTGCGACCGAATCTGAAGTCATTTCAAGTACCGGACAGCGTCGCGGCACAACGAGGCGTTGTAAAGAAGTGGGCGGACTTGCTTGCGTCGGCTCAGTCGGACGCGTTTAGCGAGCAAGAGTTGTTGTCTGATTTCGTCACCGACATCTTCTGCAATTTGCTGGGCTACGAACGGCCGGCAGACAATCCCGCACGCTACACGCGAGCACGCGAGAAGTACATCGACATTGACGGCAAGTATGCCGATGCTGTGCTTGGCGAATTCAAGCAAGGCCACCCCGATAAGCCGATTGTTGCTCTTGAAGGCAAGGGGCCGAAAGACCCGCTGGAGCGACCGTTCGCGGGGCGCAAGAAATCTGCGGTCGAACAAGGCTACAGCTACGCGATCAATCTGCCATGCGATTGGATCATCGTCACATCGATGCGTCAAACTCGCTTGTATCACAAGGGTGCGGATCAACAGACTTACGAACGGTTCGATATTGGCGACTTGGCGAGCAATGACGCAAGCTTCCGAAAGTTCGTGTTTCTGTTCGCTGCCGAGCGTGTTGTTCCGATCAAAGGCGAGTGCCACTTTCGCACGCTGAAGGAAGCATCGGAGAAAGTAGGGCAGACGCTCACCAAGAAGTTCTACCTGGAGTACGCCGACATTCGGCAAGACGTTTTTGAGTCATTATGCAGTGAGAACCCGAACGAATCTCGGCACGCAATTCTATCCGCAACGCAAAAGCTGTTGGATCGCGTTTTGTTCACGGCGTTCTGCGAAGACCGCGGATTGCTTCCCGATGACACATTGAAGGGGGCGTTTGAACATACTGACCCTTACAACCCGCGACCGATTTGGACAAACTTTCGCGGCCTGTTCCGATCGATCGACGCCGGCAATCCAGACTTGAACATCCCGCCCTACAACGGCGGCTTGTTCGCCGACGATCCGTTCTTGGAACAACTCACCGTCCCCGATTCGGTGTGCGCGTACTTTCGCGACTTGGGCGGTTACGAATACCGCTCCCCTTCCGAAGTTGCAGCCGATGTGAAGACAGACGGGCAAGCCGATCTGATCGACGTCGAAATCTTGGGGCACATTTTCGAGCAATCAATCACTGACCTGGAGCAGATACGCAACGAGCTAGATGGACTCGTTGAACCAGTCGGCAAAGAGAAGCACAAGACCAGACGCAAGAAGGAAGGTGCGTTCTACACACCTTCCTTTATCACTCGCTACATTGTGGAGCAGTCGCTTGGCGGCGTACTCCACGACCGATTCGAGCAGCTTCGCATCGAGCAACAGGCAGTCGCAAAGGGCGCGGCCAAGGCGTCGCTTGCCGATCCAAGGGTTTACCAACTCGACAAGTTGAACAAGCCGGCGAAAGCCGGACTGGTCAAGTTTTGGGAATCTTGGCAAGACGAATTGACCACGATTCGGCTGCTCGACCCGGCCTGCGGCAGCGGCGCGTTTCTGATTGAAGCCTTTGACCAGTTGCACGCGACCTACCAACACTCGAATGATCGTCTGGCAGAGCTGCGCGGGCATAGAACGCTGTTTGATCTGGACAAACGGATTCTCGAAAACAACTTGTACGGCGTTGATTTGAACGAGGAAGCGATCGAGATTTGCCGGCTGAGTCTTTGGATTAAGACGGCAGAGCGGGGCAAGTCCCTCACGAGTCTCGACCATTCGATTCGCGTGGGCAACAGCGTGGTTGCCGATTCAAGCGTTCACCCCAAGGCGTTGGACTGGCAATCCGCGTTCCCTGAAGTCTTCCAGCAAGGCGGCTTCGACGTGGTGGTGGCCAACCCGCCCTACGTCCGCCAAGAATGGTTGAGCGAGTACAAGCCCTACCTGCAATCGGCCTACAAAGCCTACCACGGCATGGCTGACCTGTACGTTTACTTCTACGAACTCGGCTTGCGCGTCTTGAAGCCGGGCGGCTTGCTCTCGTTCATCGTCACCAACAAGTGGATGAAATCCGGCTACGGCGAACCGCTGCGCCGGCTCTTTTCTGAGGCAGCTTGGGTCGAATCGGTAGTGGACTTCGGCCACGCAAAACAGATTTTTTCCGACGCCGACGTGTTCCCGTCGATCATCGTGGCCCGCAAGCCAACGCAAGCCGCGAAGCCGAACACGGCGCGGCTTTGTTCGATTCCACGCGAACAACTTCGCATCGACGATCTAAGCCGCCAGATTGAGACCGAAGGCTTCGAACTCCCATTGGAACAACTTGGCGCGGACACCTGGCAGCTTGAACCGGGCGGGGTCAATGGACTTCTGGCCAAAATCCGAGCAACCGGCGTCAACATGCGGGAATTCGGAAACATCAAGCCCATGTATGGCGTAAAAACTGGATGCAACGCAGCGTTCCTTATTGACACTGCGACAAGGAACGCTCTGGTTGCGTCCGATCCCAACTGTGCCGAATTGGTAAAGCCCTACTTACGAGGCCAAGACATTGACCGTTGGCATTCGGATTGGGCAAGCCTTTGGATGATTTTTGCGAGGCGCGGTATCGAGATTGATAATTATCCGTCGATCAAGCAACACCTTTCCCAATTCCGTGAACAGCTTGAACCTAAGCCTAAAGGATGGCAGGGCGATAAATGGCCTGGACGCAAGGGCGGGGCATACCAATGGTTCGAAATCCAAGACTCGGTTGATTACTGGCGCGAATTTGCGACGCCAAAAATCTTCTATCAAGTTATCCAGTTTCATCCGTCGTACGCGATTGATCGCGACGGAATGTTTGGCAATGACAAGACCTTTTTTCTTCCGACTGACAGCCTGTATCTGCTCGCGGTGCTGAACTCGCCGTTAATGTGGTGGTACAACTGGCGGACACTGACGCACCTGAAAGACGAAGCACTTTCGCCGATGGCCTACATGATGGGATCAATTCCCATCGCGCAGCCATCTGACCTGCTGCGGGCTAATGTCGAACAGGCTGCCGGCCGGCTGATTGAGATAACCGAAGCCTATCACGTCATGCGCCGGACAGTCTTGGACTGGCTTCGCGTAGAGTACAGCATCGACAAGGCGAGCCAGAAGCTTCAATCGCTGCCCAAATTGGATTCCGACGCCTTCGTTGCCGAAGTGAAGCGGATTCGCGGCAAGAAAAACCCGCTGTCGGTCGCGGCGCTCAAGAGCTTACGAGACGAACACTCGCGAACGATTGAGCCGGCCCGCGCCCAAGCCGCCGAAGCATTGCAGCTTGAACGGCAGTTAAGCGACTTGGTGAACGAAGCCTACGGGCTAACCCCCGATGAAGTCGCCCTGATGTGGAAGACCGCTCCGCCCCGCATGCCGATTCCCAAGCCGAACTGAACGATCGCGATTGCGGGCTGTTCGACCCGACCAACGACGAAATCAACTTCTTGCAACGCGAAGTGGAGCACGAACTGCCAAACAAGCCGGCGGCGACTAAACCGCTTCGCTAGTCGCATCGTTCATATCATCGCGGGACGATCATCACGCCGGGTGTCTGATACATCTTCGCCGGCGTTCGTGCGTTACAGGGCATTCTCGCGAACCGCTTTTGCGAATGCTGACAGAGCGGCAGCGTCCTTCGGCAAGTGTAATGCGTCTCGTCGAATAGTTTGCCCGCGCTGAAAGTCGCGTTATGGTACGCCGGATCTTGTGCTTTCCTGTACGCAGACGACCGTCTACGTACACTCACCGCCGCGAAGACACGAGGCGTGAAGCTAGGCAAGTCCCGCCCTGGACAGGCGCGCGGATTTCGTGACCAAGACGACAACTCAGGAGCGCGCAACGACAGTTGCCAAACGACGTCGGTTGCGCCCACCGACGCTGCTTGGCCGACGAGGAGACTCGGTTTTCCAGGACCCCGCTGCGCGCCATCAATTCGACAACACATCAAAGACATTCGATGCGACCGTTGCGCGCGGCGGTCTGACCGACATTGGTCGTAATCACATGTCGTTTGGAAGCGGCGGTGGGGGCGACCTCCGCAGGTTAGCGATTGCGGTTCGAGCCCTCGGTCGCGATCTCCGGCGAAGTTTTTGATTGCTAAAACTTCACCTGACGTTTTGTCATGAGCGCGCAGACAGCAATCGGTTCGTGACACATGTCGGTTCGTCCTGAGCGCGGAACGAATCCTTCTGACTGGGGCCGGATTATGCGATCATGAGTGTTCAAAATGACGACACCGAACCGGTGAACTCGGCTACAGAACAGCATGCCCACCGGCAGACCACGGGCAGCGGGCACGTCGATCAAGGCCGCTTCAAGTCGTTCCCGGTCCAGGACGAGGACCGCCACATTCCGGACAACACAACGGGTCGACTTCGCTGGGTTTTCTTATAAACGGGGCCCGCTTGATCAGCATCGCCCACGTTTGGCTGCTGCGAGAAGTGGTGGTCTCCTCACTCGATGGCTCGTCGGATACAGCAGCTTCCCCCTTCTTCCGCATGCCGCGCGACTTGTTCGAGTACCAGCCGTAATACCGAATCAGATGCGAGCCCTTGGGCCGGGCACCAGAGCAGAGCGATGGTCGGTGCTGTGTGAACTCGGCCAGGAAATCCAGCGGTTCCAGGATCGCACGGACTCGGTCTGTCAAAAATCGGCAGCACGATTCATCCGTACCCGACTCAGGCCGAAGCCATTCGCAGGCTGGGAGATCAATATAGCCGGACGCGACTGACACCCTTCGTGAAGTCGCTCTTCCACAAGTGGCTGGCTTGGACGCGTTAGGCGAGCGGCAGATGAAAGTATCCCAACCCGAAGCGTCAGCGAGGGATTCGACCGGCGTTCCTCGCTCACGCGTCGGGTTATGGCTGGTAAGTTCCTATCTGCCGCTCGCCTGACGAACTGATACTCCTTGATGGAGATGATTGAATGGATTTCCACGTCACGAGAGCTAACTGATGAACGCTGAACAGCAACGACTAGTCGAAGACCGTGACGGGAAACGTCCCTGGCGCAAACTTGGGCCGTACCTGAGCGAGCACCAATGGGGAACCGTTCGCGAAGACTACAGTGCCCACGGCGAAGCATGGTTGCTAGTCAATGGAATTTCAGAAGAAGCGAAGAACGAAGCCCGCCGTCGATTTCTAGGGCCATTGGAAACCAACATGGAGCAGGCAGGACTCGGGCACATTTCCGAGATCTGCGACGCCGAACCTCCGCACACACCGCGAGGTTGTCCGTTCCAAGCGTGGTCGTTGGGCGAGTACCTGCGTCTGAAACACATCGTTCTCGAAGATGTGGACACCAAGTCATCCAACTCTGAATCTTCGCGTTGATATCGGAACGCGGGGCAACCGCGACAACTCACGCTCAAGTTCTCTTTGGTCCCGCCAAGGCAGGCGGCGTTGTGGTAAATCAATTGCCACGACTATCTGACGCCACATGACCTGCCACCGTCACAACGAGAGTTCCATACATTCCGGGAAGCAGTTGGGAGTCTTTGTCTTTGACTTCGGCTTCAACGCGCATTGTACGCGTCCGTTGATCGAGTACTCCAGTCGTTCGCTTAACCACTCCCGTGAACTTGTGGTCTTTCACGGAATCGACTTTCAGTTCCACGGTTTGGCCGATCTGGATCTGTGTGGCGGTTGATTCAGGAACGTAAAAGACAATGCGGAAGTGGTCAATACGATTGAGCGTAAACAGCGACTCGTCGATCGTCCTGGACGACGCTGCTGAAATCACGAAGTCGCCAGTGTCAATTCCGCGATGCGAGATTCTGCCGTCAAAGGGTGCCTTAATCTTGGCATATTCCATCAGGGCCACGGTATGAGCAAGAGCCGCTTCCGCGACTTTGACCCGCGATTGGGCATAGGCAAGGTCGGCTTCCGCCTGTTTCAGGTCTGCCTCCGCGACTTGGATGCTGGAGCTCACGGCCAACGCGTGCGACTGAGTTGATTGAACGTCGGCTTCCGCGCCGCGCAGTGCGGCTTTGGCAGCGCGGAACTGTTGCTCCTTTTCGTCCTGCATCGCTGCGTTGACCGCTCGTGAATTCACCAAAGACGTAATCCGTGACAACTCGCTCTGGGCAAACGCGATGTCCGCTTGATGTTTTTCAAGCTGCGCGCTGGCGGCAGTGACCAGCGATTCCGCTGCGGCCGCGTTCGCTCTGGAAGCCACGATTTTGGCCTTGGCAGATGTGACGCCGGCTTCTGTCTGACGAATCGCTGCTTGCGCCTGCTCCAACAGTGCCTGCTTCTGGAGATGCTCCTGCTTCATTTCAGGAATTGAGAGTTCCGCCAGTAGCTGCCCCTTCGTGACCTCGTCGCCGATATCGACATGCACTTCCGCGACAAAACCCGATGCTTTGGCGAAGATGTCTGCACGCTCGTAGGGTTCGACCTGAGCGGGAGCAGAGATGGTTGTCGACTGAGCACTCGCGATTGATCCGTAATTGACAATCAATAGCGTGAGTATGGGCAAAAGTGTGTGACGGTTCATATTAATTGTCCGGCTGTCGGATTGTTTCAGGAATGATGGAGCAAAACGGCGGGCATTCTGATGGAACACACATAAGTCAAATCGCTCTACGTTTGTTGGACTCCACGGGTGGTTGCATCCTTGAAGATGACGTACAGGCACGGCACAACGAAAATCGTCAGCACGGTGGACGCTGCCAGTCCGCCGATAACGGCTCGGGCCAGTGGCATGGTCGGATCCCCTTCATGCAGGGCGAGCGGGATCAGGCCGAACACCATTGCAAGGGCGGTCATCATGATTGGCCGCAGTCGAACCGAACCAGCTTCAATCGCGGCTTCCATTGGAGTTTGTCCTTCCTCTCGCAACCGATTAGCGAATTCAACCAACAGAATCGAGTTCGTGACCGCAATTCCGATCATGAACACGCCACCCATCAACGACTGAATGTTGAAGGTCGTATTCGTCAGCCACAAAATGCCCAATACGCCAATGACCCCAAGTGGCACCGCAAACATGATGATGAATGGATCGAGGAACGAACGGAACTGGGCGACCATGATCAGATAGATCAACGTCACGGCCAATATCATGCCATAAGCAAGACTGCTGAACGATTCGTTCATGATCCCGACTTCGCCTCGCATGGTGATCGCATATCCCGACATGCCTTCTCCATCGGCATCTCGGGGAGCCCAGGAGACGCTGGAGATCGTCGAACCGGACTTCGGGTCTTTGCGGATCGCCCATTCATTCAGCACGCGCTCGATGTCATCCGAAACCGCGCCGATGTCGCGGCCTTCGACGTTGGCATAGATGTCCACCACGCGGCCCAGCGCCAGGTGGGCGACTTCCACCGCTGATTCTTCCACGGTTGGTTCGTCAACCAGATTCTGAAGTTGAATCGGACTGGTCGTATTCGCGCCGCTAATCGGCACCGTGCGTAACGATTCGAACGAACCGATGTCTTCTTCCTTGTAGGTGACGCCGACAAAGTAGTGATTGCCTGATTTGTGATCCAACCAGAACGAAGGATCGAAGGAAGTCGAACTGTTGAGCATGCTCATCAGGTTCTTCGTCGCGTCCTCTTGAGTGATGCCAGACATGGCCATCTTGGTACGGTTAGGATTGATTTTCAGCGTTGGGTAGTCGATGGGTTGCTGAACGCGCACATCGACTGCTCCCGGCACCTTTTCGGCAATCAGGTCACGCAACTCGGCGGCAATTCGGGTTTGTTCTTTCATGTTCCGTCCAGCGATCTGGATGTCGATGGGCGAAGGCAAGCCGAAGTTCAATGCGGCCTGCACCATGCCGCCCGTATTGAACGCGAACGAGATGTCTGGAAATTTCTCTTTGAGCCGCTTTCGCAACCGAACCGCATACTCCTGTGTGGTGACGTGTCGCTGGTCGGCTTCGGTCAACTGGCACAGCATCGTTGCGTCCATCGGTCCGGCATTGGGTGTATAACCGGCGGGCCAGTCATAGAGGACTCCAATATCGGTCACCACCATGCGGCGATCTTCCGCCGGAATCACGGCAAAAATCTCTTGTTCGATCGCCTGCGTAATCTCTTCGGTTGCTTCAATTCGCGTTCCCGATTCGGCGCGCACGTTGATCAGGATTTGAGCTGCGTCCGTCGCGGGAAACAGTTCCTTGCCGATCAGAGAATACAGCGGCAATGATGCAACAACCAAAATCAGAGCCGCAGCGACCGTCAACCAACGCAGTCGCACTGCCACACGAAGAAGTCCGACGTACATTTCTCGTACGGCTTCATAAGCCGAGTCTGTCAGGGCGAATAGAAAGAACTTCTTCTCGTCCGGTTCGTGAGCCTTCAGGAAGTAGGCACAGAACGCGGGGGAGAGTGTTCGCGAGAGAAAATAGGACGCGAACATCGCGATTGTCACGCTGACCGCCATGGGTGTAAACAGAAATTTCCCGATCCCAAACAGGAACACAACCGGGAAGAACACCACACAAGTCGTAATCGTGGCCACAAGCACCGGCATGGCAATTTCAGTTGCACTATCCAGTGCGGCACGGACTGGAGATTTCCCCATGTCGAGATGACGGAACGTGTTTTCAATGTCAATCAGAGGGTCGTCGACCAGTCGTCCCATGACCAGCGCCAATCCACCCAACGTCATGGCGTTGAGCGTGTTGCCGGTGAAATAAAGGCCAATGATCGCAACGAGTGCCGAAAGCGGAATCGCCAACGCGATGATGAGCGTGGACCGGAAGCTGCCAATGAACAGCAGCACCATCAACGATGCCAGCACCGCGCCGAGTATGCCTTCCTTCGTCAAATTACTGATCGCTTTCCGGACGAATACAGACTGGTCTGCCACAACATCAAGATTCAAACCCGACGCCGGCTCGCCGGTGTCCGGATCGGTGTAGCCTTCCTTGGGAGGCAGCCGCCCGAGGAATTCCGGAATCCGCTCTCGCACACCATTGACGACATCAATCGTATTGGCCCCCGGTCGCCGAAAGATGGGCACGTACACCTGACGTTGGCTCTTGAAGTTCGGTGCGCGACTGATGCGAACCACATTGGTTTGAATCGCAGACGCGTCTTCCACATGCCCAACATCGCGGACATAGATCGGCCGCCCATCGACCACCTTCACCACGATTTCATCAAAGTCGGGAACGTCTTCGATCATGTTGGCCATGTCGACCATATAATCGGTTTTACCGATCTTGGCGGTCCCTGTGGGAATCATCAGGTTGTTTTTCTTAATCGCCTGCTGCACATCCATCAACGATAGTCCGTAGGATTCCAGTTTCTTCGGGTCGAGGTAGATGTAAATGCGTCGCAGCTTGCCACCAAACACCGCCGGAGCAATCACGCCGGGCGAACCCGAGAGCATATTGCGAACGTTGTAGTAGGCCAGATCGTAGCTCTCCTTCTCGTCCAGCACATCGCTCGATGCGGCCAGCAGTGCGGTCGGCAATGGAGCACTCGGATCGAACAGCATCACCATCGGTGGCACCGTGCCCGGCGGCAGGTAATACATATCGCTCATCGCGTAACTGGTCACTTGCGAGAACGCAGTGTTCGGATCAATGTCGTCGCGAAAATAATCCTTCACGATCGACACGCCCATCATACTGCGAGACTCCTGTCGTTCGATTCCTTCCGATTGGCTGGTCCAGCGTTCGAGACGACTGGTTATATCACGCTCCATGATTTCGGTTGGCATGCCGGGATAGAGTGTCAGCACTTGCACGGCCGGCGTTTTGAACGATGGAAGTATGTCGACGGGAATTTTCCCGATTGTCACGTAACCGAGCACGCAAATCAGCAGACACAACACGATGACCAGAAACGGATTCTTGATCGAAATGCGAACCAGCCAAGATGCCTGCTTGTTATCCGGAATGAGGTCCGCGGCGGTTTCGGTCGACACGAAAGTTTCACCAGCGGTCGCCTCATCCTTGTCGGGCGTACAATCATCGTTTCTCGTCATGAGTCTGCTTGCTCTCGCTGGTACATTTACAAAGTGTGCGGGTAGGTTCCGTACGACTTCAGGACACGCGTCAGTTTCTCGCGTCCAACATTGCCCGCGACCAGAACGATGTTCTTGTCGATGATGGAAAACACCATTTCTGTGTCACCCTCGCGGCAGCCTGTCAACGGTTCGCTGCGAAGTTCGGATCGTTGCCGTGGAAAAGCTTCAAGACTTTCTTTGGGCAACACAAAGATCGAGACGGGATGTCGATCAACCGTCCCGACGACGTACGCGGCCGGTTGGTCAGAAAGCTCACAGAAACCAGCCCCACTCACCGCAAAGCCCGAGTCCTTTCGAGGCGGACAACGAACCGGAAACGACACCCGATTGAGCAGATATTCGTCAACTTCAACGTCGGATTGGCTCTCGAATTCCGGTCGCAGGCTGCCTGCGGCAACGTGCTGGTGAACCTCAGCGGACAAATGAGACAGACTGGGCGCGCCGTCACTTCCAAATCGAAGCCCATAAAGTCCAAAGACGACCAACAGGCTTGCGGCAAGCGCCAAGATGCCGGAACTGAAAAACAGCCATGACCGTGACTTCGTCACAGGAGTCACGCCCGCGTTGATCAAGACGTTCGCCCAATCGACGTGTGTTACTGCTTGAGCCGACGTCTCATGGCCAAGACGCTCCTCGATCAGCGATTCCAGTCGGCTCTGCTTATCGAACCACTCAGCACACTCGACACAGTTTTCGAGATGCTCATTCAATTGAAAGTGCAGTTCCGCGTCTCCTTCCGAGTCGTAGAACAGATCCCAGTGCCGACGTGTTTCTTGACAGTTCATGCGCTGTCGCCTTTGGAGAGTAAACCGTGCTGGCGAGCGTAATCGCGCAACTGACTGCGAAGCTGCGTTCTCGCCCGTGACAACAACCCCATCACCGTGCCCATTGGAATGTCCATAATCTCTGCGATCTCGCGATACTTGAAATCTCCAACTGCTCGCAGCAACAAAATCCTGCGCTCCTGCTCTGTCAGTTGACCGATGCTCTCAGCCACAACTCCGTCGCAATGATCCAACACCGCCTCTGGGTCATCCAGCAACGTTTCCAACCGAAACGACGTGATGTCCAACGTGCCTGTTTCAGGAAGTTCCTGCTCTTCGAGTTTGCTCGGCGACCGCCTTGCGGCTCGATTGCGATTCAGAGTTTCCAGCGTGACGTAACGAAACATCCAAGCTCGAAAATTCGTCCCTTCGGAATACTTGTCGAAGTCGCGAAACGCGTTGGCAACCGCCGACTGCAACACGTCCGCCGTCTCGTCCGAACGGTTCAGCGCACGCGAACAGTAAACCGTCAGTTGATGCTGGATCGGATCAAGGTATGCGACGAATCGCTCAGCTCTCTGGCGATCAGTTTGAGTCAACGAAAGCCTTCCAGGCGATTGAGATTCGAGAACCAGTGGGCCGCTTCGGTCCGTTTGTGACGGTCAGGAAAACTGTCCGTGACTAGTTTGTAGATGTTGGAAGTGGGCTGCTTTATTACATTTTCAATTTATTTTCAAATTGTACATCCCTCTCACTTTTCCGACCGAAGTAATGGTAACGATTGCTCTTGACTTCTCGATTGGACCAGTTGCAACGGTCAGCCCGTTCGACCGGGAGACCGTTATCTGTTGCAGGGATGCCCGACATGAAACCAGTCAACTTCGACGGCGAGCCACGGCGCGAACGGCCAGAGTTCATCATCCCCGCAACGCTGATCATAGTGGGAATCGCTGCTTCGCTATCGGCAACAGGTTGCCAGACGAGCCGCGCGAATCGGCTTTCGCAAGCACCATCCGGCATTTCATCAACGCCAGCCACCGCGGGGGACACCGCTGTTGCCGAAGCCCGAACAGTGGCGTTCAATCAGGCACAATCCGCAGATTCGGAAGAATCCGCACTGATTGAACCGCCAAGTCCTGTCGTAGCGGCTCCAGAAGTCATTTATTCCGAGTCCGTGTCGAGCGAGCCGTTCGAGATCATTGATGGTGGCCTGCCCCTGGCAAGCACCGACTATCCCATTGACCTGATGACCGCGATGCGGCTGGCGGGCGCGAATCATTTGCAAATCGCTCTGGCGACCGAACGCATCCGGGAAGCCAGTGCTCGACTTGAGCAAGCGGAAGTCATGTGGGTGCCGAATCTCAACCTCGGTGTCGGATACAACCGACACGATGGCCCGATTCAGGATGCGAGCGGCAACGTCATCGACGTTAGTCGGCAATCACTGTACTTCGGCGGCGGTGCCGGAGTCGGAGGCTCGCCTCTTACAGGTGCCTCGAATGGGCCTGCTCGTTTATTTGTCGATCTCTCGACCGCCGATGTCTATTTTGAACCACTGGCAGCCCGTCAGAATTTCGCTGCCACTCAACATGCTCATCGCGTCGCCGAGAACGATAATGTTCTGCAAGTGGGCCTCGCTTATCAGGAATTAGTTCGGGCACAGCTTCAGATCGATATCGCACAGGAAGCCATTCACAATGCCGAAGAACTGGTGGACCTCACTCAAGTGTTCGAGGAAGCTGGTAAAGGTTTGGCAGCCGATACGCAGCGGGCACGAGCCGAATTGCAGCAGCGCCGCCATCAACTTGCTGGTGCTCGGGAACGCGTCGCTGTCAATTCGGCGGAACTGGTCCGCCTGCTTCGCCTGGAGCAATCAACACATCTTGTCGCCGTCGATCCACAGCCGCTGCCCATGGAGTTGATTGCCGCCGACACTCCGATTGAGTCGCTGGTGGCGCAAGGCATGAGCCATCGCCCGGAACTGGCTCAGCATCAAGCCCGCGTCGCTGAAACAATGACACGGATCAGTCAGGAGCAGTGGCGACCGTGGTTGCCTCACCTCCACTTAGGATATGCGGGAGCCGGATTTGGCGGCGGAAGAAACAGTGATTTACAGAACTTTGGAGCCCGCGGGGACTTCGATGCTCTGGCCGTCTGGCAAGTGCAAAACTTCGGACTCGGCAATCGTGCCCGGCAGAACGAACGATTCAGCCAGCACCAACAGGCTCATCTGCAATACGAATGGATACGAGACCAAGTCATCGCGGAAGTCACGCAAGCGTATTCGCGGGCACGATATCGCAAAGAGCAAATTGAGTTCGCCGAACAGCAGGTTGCCGTTGCGGCCGACGCATTGCCTCTCAACCTCAAGGGCATTCGGGATGGAGTGATCCGGCCCATCGAAGCTCAACAGGCAATCGCAGGACTCGCCGCTGCCAGAAGCCTGTATCTGGCATCCGTCGTCGACTTCAACCGCGCTCAACTCGAACTCATCCGCGCCCTTGGCGAACCTCCTCAGAACGCGATGTAGATGCCAACGGCGGCAACTAAGCCGAGTGCTTCATGCACGGACTTGAGCGGCGGAACCCAGGCGAAACCGAGCTTCATCAGGCAGTGCGGGAGTTCGTCGAAAGCTGACTGATAGGAAATTTGATTTCTCCTGAGTCTACCAGGGAGACTGGCTAAATCAAGAGATTCCGGGGGGTGCTTGTGTTCCAAGGCGGGCGCGCCCGCCTTGGAACACAAGCA
>JAQBZB010000233.1 GCA_027622275.1 Planctomycetota bacterium
TGCACCACTCCAAGAAACACGAATCTCAAAAGACAAAGTCGTGGAGCCCAAGTCAGGAGTTCTGAGACTGTAACGCCTGACCGCCGGCTCTGCCAGCGTAGTCGCGCGGCTGTTGTTCGACGGAGTAGCACAGCCTCGAAGGCCGTGCGTTTCCACGTGTCCCCAAGCCGGCACGGCCTGCGAGGCCATGCTACTTCTTGCGCAACATCCAACAAACAAAGGTTCTGCGAACAGCCGCTTCCTGTTTGTAGTGCGTTTCTCTACTCGGTAAACTGTCTCAGTTTGTTGGAAGCCGGGACAGGAGCAGTTGCGTATGAGTTTGCAGGCCGAGCGTGAGTTTCATCTTGCGAACGCGCGATACCAGCCGCTCGTTGTCGTCTTTGCCGCGGTAGGCATGGGTGTAGTGGCGGACTATCTGCGCGCCCTGCCGCTGACGAGTTGGCTTGTCATTGCCGTCGGCGGCTTGCTCGCGTGGTTCGTTCTACATCGCCGTCTCTGGCAGCCGTTCGTGACACTGTTGTTATTGGTTGCCATCGCTAGTGTTGGCGGAGCTTGGCACCAGGCCTATTGGCGGTTGTATCGCGAAGACGAGATCGGACTCGCGGCCCGCGTTGAAGCGATGCCCGTGTGTCTCGAAGCCGTTGCCAGAAGTGCGCCGCGCGTTCGTGCCGCGCCGCCGGAAGACTTGATGAGCACGATGCCGGGCGAAGAACGAAGTGTCTTGCTCGTCGCGGTCACACAAGTCCGGGACGGGACCGAGTGGCGAACGGCCTCCGGGCTGTTGCAAGTGACTGTGCCGGGCCGCTTAAACGAAGTGCAAGCTGGTGATCGCTTGCGGATCTTTGGCTCGTTAAGTGCCTCGTCCCCTCCTTTGAACCCCGGCGAGTTTGATTTCGCAAACAGCCAACGCCAGCGACGCATGCTTTGCCGAATGAGTGTCGACGCGCCGGAGTGCATCACGGTTGTTGAGCGTTCATCGTGGTGGAATCCTCGCACCGCGATCCATGCGATCCGAGGCCGCAGCAATGAAATCCTCGCCAAACATCTTCAGCCGGAACAGGCCGAGCTGGCGTCGGCGATTCTGCTTGGCATCCGCGAGCAAATCGATTCCCAGCGGCTCGATCTGTTCATGACCACGGGCACCGTCCACTTGCTGGCCATCTCGGGCTTGCACGTGGGCATGCTGGCGGCTGGCTTTTGGGTGCTTACTCGGCTGGGTTGGATGCCGCGGCGAACGACGCTTTACTTCGCGATCGCTTTGTTCGTCTTCTATGCACTGTTCACCGATGCCCGACCGCCCGTCGTCCGCGCCGCCGTGTTAATCAGTGCGATGTGTGTGGCAAGACTGCTCGGGCGCCGCGCCTTCGAATTCAACACGCTGGCGTTGGCCGCCTTGATCTTGCTGGCCGTGAATCCGACGAACTTGTTTCAGGCGGGAACGCAACTCTCTTTCTTGGCCGTCACGACGCTGGCCTGTTCGCCAAAGCTTTCGATCGCCATCTTCATGCCGCTGGCTCCGTTCCAGCGTGAAGATCCGCTGCAGCGTCTCATTTTGCAAAGCCGCCCGTGGCCGGTTCGTCAGCTCAAGGCGGCTTATGAATTCTTCTGGCAGTTGGGGCTGGCCTCGACCGTCATCTGGCTGGTCGCGTTGCCGCTGGTGATGTATCGCTTCCATTTGGTTTCGCCGATCGCTGTCCTTTTGAATCCTGTGGTGTGGGTGCCGATGGGAGTGGCGCTGTTTTCGGGTTTTGGTGTGCTGGTGTTTGGTTGGACGGTGCCGCCGTTGGCGGATGTGTCAGGGTGGGTGTGCAACCAGAGTTTGTCTTTCATCGAACAGTGTGTTTTGTGGGCGGACGAGATCCCCGGTGGTCACGCCTGGGTTCCGTCGCCGCCGCTGTGGTGGGTCTTGCTGTTCTACATCGCACTCGCGATCGCCGTTGCCTTCCCGCGATTCCGCGTAACGCTTCGCTGGTTGACCGCGATGACTGCCACTTGGTTCGCCCTGGGTTTTGTGCTGACAGTCGGTCCGCTGGCGCGTTGGGAAGCGAACCAAAGCGAGCGTTTGGCATGTACGTTTGTGGCGGTCGGTCACGGAACAAGTGTGTTGGTTGAACTGCCTAACGGCAAGACGTTGCTGTATGACGGAGGGAGTCTCGGCTCATCGCGGTCCGCAGTGCAGCCCATCTCCGCCACGTTGTGGTCGCGCGGGATCACGCATCTCGATGCCATTGTCATCTCGCACGCCGACGCCGATCACTACAACGCGGTGCCCGGCGTGCTGGAGCGGTTCACGGTGGGTGCCGTCTACGTGTCGCCCGTCATGTTCCGCGACGCGCCCCCGGCGCTCGAAGCATTGCGCGACGCCATCCACTCCGCCGGTGTGCCGCTTCGCGAACTCGATGCCACGGATCGATTGGACGGAGGCGTGGGCGTCGAGTTGGAGATTTTGCATCCACCGCCATCGGGAGTCGTCGGCAGCGACAATGCCAACAGCATCGTGTTACGGATCTCCTATCAGGGACGAACGATTCTGTTGCCCGGCGATTTGGAAACGCCCGGTCTAGAAGACCTGATGGCCGAGATGCCGTTGGACTGTGACATTGTCATGGCCCCCCATCACGGCTCACTTCGCAGTGACCCACTCGGTTTCTCGGCTTGGACCACGCCGGAGCATGTCGCGATCAGTGGCGGCGCGGGGCGCGATGTCGGTGCCGTGCGGTGGGCTTACGAATACGGCGGCGCAAAAGTCACTCACACGGCAGTCGACGGAGCGATTCGATTTGAAATCTCCGCTGCGGGGATCAAGAGAACGACACATTTGCCGGCAACTGTTCCAAACGGGCGTTGAACGCTTGTGTACGATGGCCTTCCAAGGCCGTCGTAAACGGAACTACTTGTTTTGCCAACGATCGTTCTTCTCCAAGACCGACGCCGGGCCTTTCTTGTCGAGCCACGCTCTGGCCGGTGTATCGCCACGCAACCACGCATCCCAGAAAGCGGTACTCAACGCCAGAATCACGCGATGATGGTTCGGGTTCCGTTGCTTCCGACTCCCTGGCAGGTCGCGATCACTAAAGGCTTCGTGCTCCGCGCCGTGCAGTACCAGTTCGTACTTGCCACCGGGCGGCAAGGCGGGAAAGACAGCGAGGCGCGACGCCACATCCGCGTCCCCGACCGCCGCGACATCCTTCGTCCCCGTCATTAACAGCCACGGGATTGCGACGCCGCCAAATAACCGTTGGGGATCGCCGCCGCTTTTCGGGCTGTTGGGGCTCATGGCCAGCGCGGCCTTGATCCGCTTGTCGGTAAAGCGCGCAGCGTCGCGGCCCATTCGCTGGCCGCTCACACCCTGCGTCGTGACGGCACCGAACGAGTGCCCCGACATCCCGATTCGCGCTAGATCCAACCGTCCCGCCAGCGGCGAATCAGCAGCCTGGTTCCACCGCTCCAACTGATCGATCACGGCAGGGACATCTTTGAGCCGCAGGAGCGTGTTCTGAAGATTCGCGGCGCGTCGCATCGCTGCCATCCGTTGCAGCAAGGGTACGTCTTTCCAAACCGCTTCATCGCTGCCGGCATGTTGCAGGCACACCACCACATACCCGCGCCCCGACCAATGCTCGCCGAGATACGGGTTCCCTTCCCGCGATCCACCCAATCCATGACTGAACAGCACCACCGCCGCCGGCGTCTTGGCCGCAGGCAGATAAACCCGCACCGGAATCTTACGGTCCCGCTGCGTATCCTTGACTGTCAGGTCAAGCGCCTCCGCCTTCCGGTTGGCTGGAACCGCCAGCGGATCATAGGCAGGCTCATCGGCTAGGGCCCAGCCGATGCTGGCCATCAAGATGAAAACGAAGAGACTCAATCGTCTGCTCATGGATCAACCCGCCTCGAACGGAATGGAGTTGTCGTACATCGATCGCCCATCCTTATGCCAAATTGATTCCTGAAACTCATGGTGCCCTTGCCGTGTGACTCCTCGTTCGATGGCGGACAGTATTGACCACCAGTCCCGTGCGGCCAGGGCTCTGACAGGTATCCACAGCCCCGGCAGTGCTTTACTTTTAATGACGCCATTGCGATCAGGAATGGCTTCTTCAAAACAGCTTCCATCGTGGCGATTCCAGTGAAGTTGCGGACATTCTGAGTTCTCGACTGCTACGTATTCGGTAACGCCGAATCGCTCGAAGGCGATTCGGCGTGATTCGTACTCTGCCATTTCATTGGAGTCGAAGACGTCAAGAACGAAATTCGGCGGCCCCTCGAATCCGAGCGTCACAGGCTCGCATTGCTTAAGTATGCCGTGATTCACCATCGCGATAAGACCTGGAACGATGCGCGTGTTGGCATCGAGTACGACGGGAACGTGCAAGCAAACATAGATCCCGGGAGTAAAGAGACGATAACGGTTGACGCACAGAGCCAGGTCGGTCAGCAGGACGGATTTCGCCGTAGTGAGTTCCGGCATTACATTAGCCTCGCTGCCGAATTAGGATGCGACTCGATTGATTCACTCGGCACATCACTCTGTTGAAACCGCTTTTAGAAGATTATCCGAGGTTTCATCAGACGCGGCAAGAGTTCCGCAGGGGCCTCATGCGGCAGCGATGTGTTGTTCCGCCTACCGGAGCACAAGGGCAAAGAATCCGAGCAGTCCGACCAGCAAGACGGCCATGCCAATGATCACCAAGACAACCCTGCTGTTTATTTCTTCGTGAACGATCTCCTCGGATTCAATGCCTTCGCCGAAGTCGAATCCACAGGCGGCGCAGCGACCAACGAACTGTGGTGTGAACGGCTCATCGCAGGTCGAACACAGCAACAGAACGTCCGCGTCGCTGTCGCCCTCCTCGGCATCTTCAGGTTCCTCGAAGTCGGCCAACGAAAAGTCGGTGCCGCGGGCCGAACAGACCGAGCATTGTGCCTCGCGCCTCGCTTGGCACCGCGGACAGACGGGCCAAGCCGCCCAATTGCCGGAATTTCTGTTAATCAAGCGTGGTTCCTCAATTTGATCGAGAATATGGCATCCCGTTCACGGTTCACCTACACTAACGACTCGAACCCCGCAGCACATCCCTCCCTACACACGCCGAGGAAACATCATGCTCCGCCATCACTCGCCATCGTTCGGTGCATTGTCCGTAACATCACTTTCCGTTGTCCTGCTTTCGCTGCTGTTGGCGTCCGGCGCGGCGTCGGCTGAAGTGCCTCGCGTGTTGCCCGCAGGTCAACTGCCGAAAGATAGCCGCCTGGAACCGCTCAAGGATCTCGATGGATACTTCCCGTTTACGCCCGCGAAGTCGAAGGAGGAATGGGAGCCGCGCGCCGAGCGCGTGCGAAGACAGATCCTGGTCGCGAATGGTTTGTGGCCGATGCCGACCAAGACGCCGCTCAATGCTCAAGTTCACGGCGCGATCGACATGGGCGATTACACTGTCGAGAAGGCATTCTTCGAAAGCATGCCCGGTTTCTACGTGACCGGCAGTTTGTATCGGCCCAAGGGCAAGAGCGGCAAATTGCCGGGAGTGCTTTGTCCGCACGGGCATTGGGCGAACGGGCGGTTCTATGACAACGCGATTGCCGCTGTGCAACAGGAGATCGAATCGGGAGCCGAGCAATTCGAATCGAATGGCCGCAGTCCGTTGCAAGCTCGCTCTGTGCATCTCGCCAAGATGGGCTGTGTCGTCTTTCATTACGACATGATCGGCTATGCCGACTGCACTCAAATTTCGTTCGAAGTCGCTCATCGCTTCGCCAAGCAACGGCCCGAGATGAACACGACCGAGAGCTGGGGCTTGTTCAGCCCGCAGGCCGAAGCACACTTGCAGAGCGTGATGGGTTTGCAAACGTACAACTCGATTCGGGCTCTTGATTTCTTGAGCGAGTTGCCGGACGTCGATACGAGCCGGTTGGCGGTGACCGGAGCCAGCGGTGGCGGAACGCAGACGTTTATCCTCAGCGCGATCGATCCCCGCGTGGCCGTCAGCTTTCCTGCGGTGATGGTTTCCACGGCGATGCAAGGCGGCTGTACTTGCGAGAACACCTGCAATCTGAGAATCGGAACCGGCAACGTCGAGTTCGCAGCCCTGTTCGCTCCGAAGCCGATCGCGATGTCCGCCGCGAAAGACTGGACGGAGTTCATGACGACCAAGGGCTTCCCCGAGTTGCAACAGCACTACCGCCTGTTCGACGCCGCCGACAATGCGATGCTGATCTCGCGGACCGAGTTCGGACACAACTACAACTCCGTCACACGACACGCGATGTACCAATGGTTCAACCAGCATCTCAAGCTGGGCGTCAAGGAGCCGATTCAAGAGACGGAGATCACACTGCTGACACCAGCGCAAATGACCGTTTGGGACGACGAGCATCCGAAACCGGCTGGGGGCGATGAGTTTGAACGGAAGCTGTTATCGCAGTGGCACAAGGATTCTCAGGCCCCAATCGCAACCACGATTGTTGCTGCAGCGGAGATCCCGCGTAGCGACAACGAGGGCTTCCGTCAATTAATTGGCGGCGGAGTCGACATCGTGATCGGCCGAGGTTTGCCAGCGGCCGGGGACGTCGAAGTCGAGCACATTGACGAGGCCGATCAAGGCAGCTATTTGCGTATCCTGGGTCTCCTTCGAAACAAGGCTGCCGGTGAAGAACTGCCTGTCGTGTTCCTGCATCCGCATGACTGGAAAGGCCGCGTCGTGGTTTGGCTTGACAAAGCGGGCAAAGCTGGACTGTTTGACGACTCCGGAACTCTCAAGCCGGAGATCAAGAAACTGGTCGATGCCGGTGCCTCTGTCGTTGGAGTCGATTTGCTCTACCAAGGCGAATTCCTGGCCGATGGCAAGCCGCTCGAACAGACTGGCCGCGTCGCCAATCCGCGTGAAGCGGCCTCTTACACGTTCGGCTACAACCACACGGTCTTTGCCAAACGAGTTCATGACGTACTAACGGTTCTCTCCTTCGTCAAGCATCACGAACTCGAACCGAAGCAAATCGATCTCGTCGGCCTCGCCGGCGCAGGCCACTGGGCCGCCGCAGCAGCCGCCCAATCCGCCGGTCTCCTCCACGCCGCTGCCATCGACACACAAGGCTTCCGCTTTGGCAATGTCCTCGACATCCACTCGCCAGATTTTCTACCGGGCGGCGCGAAGTATGGTGATCTGCCCGTCATGATCGAATTGGCGGAGTTGGACAATTTATGGCTGACGGACAGGACAGGCGAGCGACCCAAAATGCAGATAAGAGAAAATGGCAAGGTTCGCCAATCCAAAGCGAGTGAGATTTTCTTAGGCCACACGGCCGAGTGGCTGCTGAGTCTGTAGGACAACGGAGCCCCTGAAACAGCGTACGGGAGCGCTCCCAATTAGTCGGTGTGGGTGAAGAACATTTATCCGGCAGATCGCTAAGAGGCCCGCAGGGCCGAAACATCCATTGCCGGGGCCGTCAGGCCCCGGTTCCAGCCCATGCAGGGGACGAAACCCTGAAGGGGTGACACAGCACCAACCGCTTTGCATTGTGTCGACCCTTCGGGCCTTACATGGTCTTCCAGCTTTTCCGGGGCTTTACAGCCCCGGCAAGGGATATACCGGCCGGGCACACAACGAAGTTGGGTCGGGGCCGAGGAACAAAACAGAAACGCTTGCCAGCTCACTCAAGCAGAAGACGACTGAGGCTGATTCCCTAAGCCCGGCTGCAGAACGAGCTTAACTTGTATCCGCAGGAGCGGACAGAGCGAGTTGCCCCTCTAGGATTTGAACCTAGACTAACTGATTCAGAGTCAGTCGTGCTACCGTTACACTAAGGGGCAAGAGTCTTATTTCCCAGTACGTTACGTCGGTAGGCAGTCCTGGTCAAGACGATCGAATCTCTGGCAAGCTTCGGGGTGTGACCTGCCTCGCTGCGGTGCGATCGACGTAAACTGTTTAATCGGCAGAGATTTGACACGGTCGCTGACCGTATTTACACTCGACTTAGCTTGTTGTTGCAATTCAACTTAGCTTCCGTCCCTGGTCCTGTCCTTTGAGGTGATCGGGAATAACCGCGCCGGGAACGTGCGAAGTGAGAGGCGATGGTGAAAGTTCGCGGTGTTGGTTGCGATTACTCGGCGCTCGCCGATCACCGTTGATTGGGTTCGTTGCTGGCCGGGCCAGTTGTGCGTTGGGCTGAAGTTTCCACGGAGTATTGATTATGGCGAAGCGTGAAAGCCAAGGGCTTCAAATTGCGTTGATCTTGTTTGTGATGGTTACGGTTGTCTTAGCCGTCACGACGTTTGTGTTTTATCGCAAGACAGAGGAAATGGCAGCGGAGGTCGCAAAGGCCGAGAAGGCGCGAGACGAAGCAAGTGCGTTTGGCGAGCAGCAGTCCTATTGGAATCAGTACTTCATGCACATTCTCGGTGCTAAGCCGCTGGAAGACGCGGCGCTGGCGATTGTTGAGCAAAGTGTTGAAGGCGACGAGGCGATGGCCGCTGTCCGCAAATCATTTCTGGCGGACGTAAAAACCTACGGTGAAGGATTGCCGCCAGAAACGGTAAACTATCGAGACCTCCCAGCCAACATCTTGCAGGCAGTAAGAAAGCTGAACACCTCGAACACGGGTTGGAGCGAAGACAATAAGCTTTTGGTTGACGAACGTGACCGGACAAAGGCCGACAGCATAAAAGAAATTGACCTGGCGCGCCAGGGTGAGCGGGCAGCCCAGGACGAGCTGGCAACACTACGCGATCAGTTTATCGCGGATCGTACAAAGCTCACGGATGATCAACAAAAGCAATTTGTGGATTATCAGACAAAGGTCAATGCGGCGACGACCCTGGTCACCGCTCGAGACACGACGATCAAAGCACGCGAGAGCGAACTGAAGGTCAAGGATACCACCATCTCGATACAGAAAGAGACGATCACCGAGCTGCGCGATGAACCTTTCGAAGCACCCGATGGCCGGATCGCGTGGGTCAACCAGGCGAGTCGCACCGTCTGGGTGAATCTCGGGATGGCCGATGGACTGCGCCGGCAGACCACGTTCAGCGTCTATGACCACGAGGCGATGAACGTCGCGCCGGGAGCTGGCGGCGACAAGGGGGACAGCGAGGAAGCCTCGAAGCGGAAAATTGACGAACGCAAAGGGATGATCGAGATCACTCGTGTTATCGACCAGCACTTGGCGGAAGCCCGCATTGTCGACGACTATGCGGCTGACCCGATCTTGCCGGGCGATCAAGTCTTCTCGCCGGCCTGGAAACCGGGACGCAAGGTCCGCTTTGCCCTCGTTGGTTTTATGGACATCGATGGCGATGGACGTAGTGATCGCAAGCTGGTGCGGAACATCATCTCGATGGGCGGTGGAAATATTGATGCGGAGGTTCACGATGACGGAGCATCCGAGGGTGAGTTGAGCGCCAATACGCGTTATCTCGTTCGTGGCGAACCGCGGGATGGCAGCAACGCGAAAGTGCTGACAGCTGACGGCAACTTAATCGGAAAGGCCGAGGACCTCGGCATTCAAGAGATTACCCTTGACATGCTGCTTGGCTTGATGGGCTACAAGCCGGAAATCCGAACGGTCGGACTAGGCAAGAATGCCGATCCGTTGCAATTCAAAGCGGAACCAGAAGAGGGTCGCGCACGGACCTCGAGCGGCAATGTATCCGAGGTCTTCAAGGAACGACGTCCGCCAAAACGCAACTCGAGCGGTTCGGCCTATTAGGTTGGGTTGTTTATCCGCCGCTCGGCGATAGCCAGCGGTTCTCGTGAACTTCGAGCGAACCGCACGCTATCGCGTGGCGGCTGATTTGCGCAGTGTTTTGGGCAAGATAGCCGTAACTCCTCTTACAACCGATGGCGGCTCGATCACGAGATCACGACGCCTCTGGCCCGCCATCACCGGAACCGGCGAACAGTCTCGAACGGAGTGCCACGATCTGCGTTCTTCGGTTTTCGAAGATGCTGCCGAGACTCTCGACATTGAAGCGTTCCGGCTCGACGAACAACTGGGCGGGCGATGGTAACCGGTGCGCATTGGCCAACGCGCGGAGCAATTGTTGATTGGCCCAGTCCAATTCATGGGCTCGACACAATTCCGCGAACAACGCCTGCGGACTGTCGGCATTTCGTTGTTCGCGGAGTTTGAGATAGCGTGATACGAGCCATGCGGTTCCCACGACGAAGGCTATCAGGGCGATGGGAATTAAGAGTTCGGTCCAATCAATACGCCCTCCACCTCGTCGAAATCGCCGCCCCATATGAATGTACTGAGCTTGGCCGGCCAGGAAGAGATACCGGTCAACGCAGAAGATCGCAAGTGTGCTGGGACTTGTCATGACACGGCCTCACCGGTTTCTGAAGCCGGCAGGGAGCCGCGCAGGTCCAACGGCAACGGACCTGCGGCGGATCGTGGAAGAACCTCGTGTTCGGCGAAGACCTGCAACGTTCGTTCGGCGGCATCTCGAACAAGCTGACTGCGGTCGAGAATTGCATCTCGTAAGGCGTTCCGGCTGGCCACCGACGGGCTCTGGACGAGAGCGTCGGCCGCGGCTACTCGGATGACGTGATCGTCGTCAAACAGGAGCGCGATAATGAACGATTCGCATTCGGCCACGGCCGTCATTGCAACAGCCATCTGAATCGCACGAATTCTTCGCACACGGAGCGGACTCTTCAATTCATTCCGGAGGCCATCCAATGCGTTCGGGTCAATGCGTTTCACGAGCTGCCCGGTCTCCGCCAGCATCTCGTCGTCGAGTGACCCAAATATTGCGAGGAAACGTTCAAAGGTAAACTCCGCCAGTGACTCCCGCGCCGCTTCGCGAACCAATTCGTCGGGACTATCGACCAGTTCGAACAGCATCTTCAGGGCTCCTCGGATACCTCGTTCACGAAGTTGGCTGACGGCGATCGCACGAACCATGGGGTCGTCATCTTTAAGTGCTCGAATGACCGTCGCGCTCGCCTCCGCGCCACGAAACTCGGCCAGGACTCTGGCTGCCTCCTGTCGCCCTGCAGCCGCGCCGTGTGTCAGGATGAAGTCAACAACCTCAAACACGCGAATGCGACTCATCCCGGACGCCATTGCCAAATGGATGGCACCACGTTGCTCTTCGCCGTTCAAGGCGGAAAGCGAGTTCATGTCGTCTCGCAACCAGCTAAACGAATCGATGTGTTTCAGATTGTTCTCGGCAGTCTTTGGCACTGCGTCGGCAAATCGCTTCAGCATGTGACGCACGAAATTGACGTCCTTGCGCCGGGCCAGAATGCTGTAGATCGCGGACGGCGCGCGAGGGGCGTCGAGTGAATCGAGAATCAGACGCATCACACCCGGACGAGAGCTGTGCGACAGCAAGTGGACGAGTGTGACGTAGGCCTTGTCGTGAGGGTGCTGGAGGATGTGATTCAGTGCCGGGTTCTCGTGCCCGGCGAGCATGAGAAACGCCTCGACGATCTCTCGACGTTTGTGGTGATCGAACCGTTCGACCGATCGTTCCAAGGCTCCGGCCACGTGTGCGCGAACGGCGTGTGGATCGCGACGGTTCTGATAATCGCGCGGTGCCACAAGCTCTTCGCACAAGGCATCCGCCAGCAACAATAGTGTCTCGGCAGAGCGTTCCGCACGAGGGTTCGACTTTTCCTCCGCAGCCGTGATCAATGCCGGAATCAGGTCATACTCGCGAAGCGTTAACACGGCATCGCAACCGTTCGCTTGCAGTTGCTCGTCCGGGCTGAGTACGGCGTCGCGAATTGCATTCGACAGTCGCCCACCTGAATCGGCGACGATACTCTTCCAACGTTTGCCCAGGGTGTGCCAACGACGAAGCAGTTCACGTTGCCCGGTGGCGCTGCGGCGGGCAAGTAGAGCCCGCAAAACACCAATTTGCACGCTTCGATCCGACACATCGAGCGCACCAAGCAACACACGAACCGCCGCTTCGTTTTGCGTTTTCGCCAACACCGAGAATGTCACTTCGAGTCCACCGGCCACTGAAAATCTCTCCGAGTCGATATTTCACCCTCTTTGTCGCCATCGGTCGCGAGCTTTGGCAAAGAACAAGAGAATCGGCAAATCTTCGCGAGATTTCGTCATCCAACTTGTTTGACCATTCCAATTGCGTTAACCCTTCTCGCCAATCGCTCATCTTGTGCCGTTCGTAGCAATCCGTCGGGGAAGCGGTCAACGATGTGGCCCACACTCGGAAACTGCTCCCGACCGCAGTCTGGCACGCTGCGCCGGCAGGGCAATTCAGTTTACCAAGGCGCGTCGCTACGGCGGCTGGAGCAACACCAAACAAGCCGCTTACCAGCAACAGTGCGAGCGATTACGACCCGTCCCACCGCCCACTGAAACAGATCTCCCTGATCCACTCGCGCCAGCTCCCGACCCACCGCCCGACAAGATGCTGAAGTGTCCGCACGGGCAGACAGAGATGGAGTTGGAATCCCAGACACGTCGTCCTTTATGGCGTGCGTTGTTCTACGGGCCGGACCATCCGCAATGGATGGAATGGAGGGGCAGCGGATGACGGCCCTCCTGGCCAGCTTCCACCGCAACTCCTGGCCGTCTCCCATGATCGTCGAAAGTTACCACGAACTCTCGAGACGGCTGACGATTTGGACTCACGTCATGGACGGGCCGCCACAACGATCACAACTGGCAACGAACGCTGCGGGCCACCCACCAGGGCAACTTCAAAGGCTTTCCCGCCACTGGCCGTCGAATTGTATGGCGCGACGTGGTCACCAGTCGATTCGAGGATGGTCTCATCACGGAAGACTGGGTGATCACCGACCTCGCGGAACGTCTCCTGCTGGCGAGGAAGCGGTGATTGAGTGGCACCCGTCACCATTGCCGTCCCGCCCGAAACTCGGCTTCCCAAAAAGATAGGCTGTTGCGACCCAGCCTACCAAGTGACCCACTGAGCCATTACCAGTCGTACCGCACTGCATAACTTGTCGAGTTCGTCATCGCTGATCGTGAGCGGCGGCGTCATGTAAACGATATCGGAGAAGGGACGCAACCACACTCCCTCGGCGACGAGGGCGGCGCGCAATTGTTCGAGGTGGTGAAGTTCCGCCACTTGGACGACGCCGATGGCTCCTTTCGTCCGCACGTCGACCACGCCGACTAACTCGCGGCAAGGTTCGAGCCCTTGGGCCAACCCTTCTTCGATCTCGGCAACGCGGGCGATCCGCGGTTCGGTTTCAAAGAGGTCGAGCGACGCGTTGGCCGCGGCACAGGCGAGTGGGTTGGCCATGAACGTGGGGCCGTGCATCAAGGCTTTCGCCGGATCAGCGGACCAAAACTCTTCGAAGACCCGGTCGGTCGCAATCGTGGCGGCCAGCGACATGGTACCCGCGGTCAATGCTTTGCCGACGCAGATGATATCGGGCACGACGGCCGCCTGTTCACAAGCGAACATCGTCCCGGTCCGCCCAAACCCTGTCGCAATCTCATCCGCAATCAACAGCATCTCGTGCTGGTCACAGAGTTGCCGAAGTCGCGCGAACGACTCGGGACCGTGGAACTTCATGCCCCCGGCACCTTGAACGAGCGGCTCGATGATGACGCCGGCCAGCGAGTCGCGTCTGTCGCGAAGGAATCGATCGAGTTCGCTGAAGTCTTCGTCGGTGTGCGGCACGCCTAGCGTGAATTGTTCCAGCAAGAAGCCTTTGAAGTGGGAGTGCATACTGCTCACCGGATCACACACCGACATCGCGCCAGTGGTATCGCCGTGGTAGGCGTGGCGGAATGACAGAAACTTTGAGCGCCCTGAAACACCGCGATTCAACCAATACTGAACCGCCATCTTCAAGGCGACTTCGACGGAAACCGATCCCGAGTCGCTGAAGAAGACATGATCGAGATCGCCCGGCAGAAGCTGGGCCAAACGCGACGCCAGACGCAACGCGGGCTCGTGATGCACGCCGCCAAACATGACATGCGGCATCCGCTGTAGCTGCTGCGTGACTTTGGTGAGGATGTGCGGATGGTTGTAGCCGTGGCACGCCGTCCACCAAGAAGCCATGCCGTCGATCAACCGCGTCCCATCGTCGAGGACCAGGCAGACGCCTTCCGTCGCCACCACCGGAATCGGCAGCGGTGCTGTCTTCATCGGCGTGTAGGGACTCCACACGTAGTTGGCCCCGGCTTGTTGCCACGCTGGGATTGGACCGCCGTGCAACTGTCGAATTGGGGATGGAGGATTCGTCATTCGTCATTCCTTCAGGCTCTCCGCTTTCCGCTCTCGGCTCTCGGCTCTACAATCTTCATCATACTAACTGGTCCGAGATGAAGGAGCCCGCCGTGTTCCGAGTGACTCGCGAGATCGACTTTTGTTACGGACATCGTCTGATGAACTACGATGGCAAGTGCCGCTACCTGCACGGACATAACGGCCGGGCGGTGATTGCGATTGAAGCCGAATCGCTCGACGACCGCGGGATGGTGCTTGATTTCTCGGACATCAAGCGAGTTGTCAGCGGTTGGATTGACGATCATCTCGATCATCGGATGCTGTTGAATCGCAGCGATCCGATAGTGCCGGTATTGGAGAAAATGGGCGAGCCGTTGTTTTTGCTTGACGCCAACCCTACCGCCGAGAATATCGCCAAGTTGATTCATGACTGTGCGACCCAACACGGCTTCCCGATCGTCGAGACGCAGTTGTGGGAGACACCGCACTGCTATGCGACTTATCACGGTTAGCGACTGCGTTGTCGAAGGGTGTGAGCCGAACGCGCTAGCGTCGGGTTCCGGCAAGCGAGGCGGGCACCTCCGAAACCCGCGGCTAGCGCCCAATGCCACTCACTTTGTAGTGGTGGCTTCCAGCCGCCACGTGATTTCACGGGAATTTG
>JAQBZB010000234.1 GCA_027622275.1 Planctomycetota bacterium
GCACCACTCCAAGAAACACGAATCTCAAAAGACAAAGTCGTGGAGCCCAAGTCAGGAGTTCTGAGTCTGGGGAACGCAGGTGAACATCTTTCTTAGTCCCGAAGGGACGATGATGATCGAGACCTAAACTCGCCATCGTCCCTTCGGGACTCAATATCGATACAGCCCATCAGTCCCCAGGTTGAAACCTGGGGCTATTTGACTGAGTCCCTGCGGGACAAAACTCGGAAGTTATCGCGGGGTGTTTTCTAATCAAGATGCCGGTTTACTTGTTACTTCGTTCCTTAACCGCAAGGCGGAGGCGTGCGTTTTGCGCGTGTGGAGCGCACGCCTCCGCCTTGCGGTTAGACGAAGCAACGTCCAGTCGTCAGCCAAGGCAAACAGGCACTCGCCAGGCTAGCGCCAGGCGGCTGATGAATAATCCGGGTTCGAGCGGTTCGTGTTCGAGTCCCAAAGCCGGATTTCCTATCGAATTCTAGAACGTGCGGCGGGCGCTCTCGTCCTAACCGAGCGGCGGGCGTACGAGGAATCTCGCGATCAGTCGAAGGTGACACCGCTGCTGACAATCGCACCACGAGCATCCGTCACCGTGAAGAACCAAGCGGTTGTCTCGGCGGGAGGCGCGTCCGCCATGATAGCTCCCGACTCGAACGACGCCGGGCGCGAATGCCACTCGCGCTGATTGATCGGTGTGGTGTCGGTCGTGAAGTGCAACTCGGCTTTTGTGATCGGAACGTCGCCGTGACATTTCGCTTTCGCTCGGCCTGACGCAATGCTGGGCATGCCGACGGTTGCCAGCGGCTGGCTGTCGCGCAAGTGATGATCGATGAACAAGCCGATCTCCTGCGGAGCCCAGCCGGCCGGATGGCTGTGCGGCATTTTGACCGTGATGCAAATCTGCTTCTCGCCGGGCACGGCGGCGACGCTCTTCATGTAACTGTCGAGCGGATAGGCAAAGTCGTTCGTGCCATTTACAAACAGGATCGGCATCGACACGGCTGGCAGATACTTTGACGGATCCCAAAGCGAGACCCAGCGATCGCGTTGCTGGGGCGACAGGCGACCAAGCCGGTCGATCCACGCGCTGTTCTCGTGCAAGAAGCCGCAGCCATAGACTGGCACGGCGGCTTTGAAGCGGCTGTCCACTCCCGACACGATACAAGTCAGATACCCGCCCCAACTGATTCCGGTCACGGCCGTCCGGTGGGCGTCGACTTCGGGAAAGCTTTGAATCAGCGAATGCGCGCGAATCACGTTCGCCACCGCGTGGTAGGGCCACTGCTGGTCAGCCGCTTTATCGACGCTGCCAAACTTCTCGTCGTCGCCTTGATCGGGCCCGCCGTCCGCGAGCCGCGTGCGGTTCTCGCGCTGGTGTTGGTTCACGTCCTCGTGCGGACGATGACCTGCGAGATCCATCGCAATGGCCGCATACCCACGCTTGGCCCACAACTCGGCCCACTCACGAAACGCCGTTCCGCCACCGCCGTGAACTAAGACGATCGCCGGAAGATCTTGGTCGAGTTTCGTGTCGCCTTGCAAGGTTCCTGGCGTCGCATAATACGCAAACACTCGCGTCGGTTTCTCCTGATACGACTCGCCAGCGTAGAACAACGATCGAACGGAGCCTTCACTGTCTTCCCACGTGAACGCGGGCGGTGTGCTTAGTTCCGCAAGGTTCCAAGGAGTTGTGTCTGGAAGTTGGGGGGAACGGGAGATGGCTTCGGTAGCCGAACAGTTCTCCACCAAGAGCAGGAGCCATGTAGCAAGAAATAATGCTCGGTAGTAAATGGTCATAGGTCGGTCCCTGATAGAAGTCTCGCAGCATTCAGTCAAGGCGAGCGGGGGACGTGAGTCCCCTGATCCGACAGCGATCGAATCCATCAGGGGACTGACGTCCCCCGCTCGCCAAGTCAATCGTCCGCTCGCCAAGTCAATCATCTTAGACGGGCATTCTAACTTGTCGGGTGCGGGATGCGAGTCCCGAATGTGCTGGGGCATGCACTTACCCGCGACATGATTGCGATTTCCATCGATATCGACGATGATCGGACCAGCCGTCGTCTCTGACAGAACGATGTGACGGTTCTTTTATCCGCCCGCTGGAAGGCCATTCGATGTCACTTCGTTCGTGCTTTGCATTTGCCATGCTCTTCATCTTTCCTGCGATTTCTAGCACCCCATCGACCGCGGCCGCTGACACCAAGCAACCCAACATCGTCTTCATCATCTCTGACGATCACGACAACGAGCACCTGGGGTTTATGGGGAACGAGGCGGTTCACACGCCCAACCTCGACCGGCTCGCCAGATCCGGGGCCGTTTTTACGACGGCTCATCTGCCGATGTCGCGTTGTCATCCGACGCTGGCGAGTTTCCTCAGCGGTCGTTGGCCGCATCAATCGGGGATCTACTACAACTACGGCACGGCCAAGCTCTCGCCAGAGAACTCGTTGCCAAGCCTGCTCCGCGATGTGGGATACGCGACCTATGTCGAAGGCAAGTATTGGGAAGGCGATCCGCGCGAGATGGGCTTCACGCACGGTGCCGGCAAGACGGCGAACACGTTCGTTCGCAAGGGGCAAGACGATCTGTTTGCGTTCATCGACGAACGAGGCGGCCAGCAGCCGCTGTTCATCTGGTGGGCGCCGCTGCTTCCACACACGCCTCACAATCCGTCGCGGAAATACCTCGATCTGTTCGACCAAGACAAGATCCCGGTCCCCGATTTCGTCTCGGCCGAGAACCGCAAAGAGTTTCTCAAGAAGGAACATCTTAGTTTTGCGATGGAAGCGTGGTTGGACGACGGCATCGGGCAACTCGAAGACAAGCTGCGCGCGAAGGGGCTGTACGACAACACCTTGTTCGTCTTCGTGATCGATAACGGTTGGTGCAACGGCCGTGCTTCGAAGGGCTCGCCGTTCGAGAAAGGTGTTCGCACCCCTGTCTTCTTCACGTGGCCGGGAACGATCCAAGGCGAACAGCGCTTCGATCAACTGACCAGCACACTCGACATCTATCCGACCCTCCTTGCCTATGCCGGCGTCGACGTGCCTGCTTCCGCCGCGGGCCTCAACCTGCGTCCCACCATCGAAGGCCAAGGCGACACGCATCGAGAGCAGTTATTCGGCGCGATCTACCCGGCCTTCGCCACCCAGGACGACGAGCGGCCGGAACGGGATGCGTATGCCTTGTACGTTCGCGACGAACGATGGAAGTACATTCTTTATCTGCAAGATGTGAAGCAGGGCCGGAACCAGAGCTACTTTCGGATTCAATCGATCGTGACCGGCTTTCCAACTCGGACAACAGGCGACGAGGATCTCTACGACTTGCAGGCCGACCCGCATGAGCTGACGGATCTTGCTGAAGACCGTCAGCACGTGGAGCGGAAGGCGAGTCTGCGAGCGGCTGTGTTCGCTTGGTGGAGGGCGACAGGCGGGAAGCCGCTTGGCATGGAGAGATGATTGTCTTCTCATCACTGAATCTGTTGTAATTGCACCACGATTCCGGCAACGGAATCTGTGGCGAGCGGGGGACGTGAGTCCCCTGATGGGATCCAACATCGCGTCATCCGGGGACTCACGGCCCCCGCTCGCCTTTCACTTTGAGTGAATCAGAGTCTTGCAGCCAACTTCGACCGCCGAAGGATTCGCGAATCAGCAGACTTCCCGTGGCACAGACGTCACGACCGCTACATCATGTTTGACGTCGTGCAGAGCAAAACGTAGGGTTCAAGAGCGTTCATTTCGAATGCCAACAAGCGATAGGCCCTGAAAAGATTTTGCCATGGCAACCGGCCCAGACAGCAGCCTGCTCGAACGCTTGGCGCAAAGCGGCGCGGAAGGCGACGCCGAGGCCTGGGATGCCGTGGCGGCATCGACACCGAACGAGCCACCAGCGAAGTCTACCAACGCCGGCACCGATCCCAAGTTTTCCGCGCTGCTGGCGAAAATCGGCACGATCAAGAAGAGCGATGTCGGTGCGGCATCAACAAAGACGTCGAGTGCGGTTGCGGAAGAATCATTCGGCGACGGGTTTGTGCCGCTCGAGCCGAAATCCTACGTCGCCGCGGGACTTTCGGAGAGCGACGTTGAAGCGTTGATCTTCAAGCTGCTGCTGGGGCGCGGAGACACGGCGGGGAGGACGATCGCAGATCACATTCGCTTGCCCTTTGTCCTCGTTGACGAGACGCTCCAACGACTGAAGAACGAACAGCTGCTCGTTTATCGGGGCTCGGCGCCGATGAACGATTACATTTATCAACTACCGGACATCGGTCGCGAGCGGGCGAGAAGACTGGCGGAGCATTGTTCTTACTTTGGGGCTGCCCCGGTCGCGCTGGCCGACTATCAGGCCAGCGTCAAGGCACAGTCGCTTAGCACGCAGCACCCGACGGTGGAAGACCTGAAACAGGCGTTTTCCGATCTGTTGATCAACCAGCGGATGCTCGAACGACTCGGGCCCGCTGTCAATTCTGGGCGTGGGCTGTTCCTGTTCGGAGCGCCCGGCAACGGCAAGACGAGCATTGCCGAGCGAGTGACGAAGGCCTTCGGTGAGACCATCTGGCTGCCGCGCGCGATCGGCATCGACGGCGAGATCCTGCGGCTGTTTGATCCGACGTGTCATGAAGAAATGCCGATCGACAACGGTACCGGATTATTGAGTCAGAGTCGCGTCGATAAGCGTTGGGTGAGAATCAAACGGCCGACGATCGTGGTCGGGGGCGAGCTGACGATGGAAGCGTTGGAGGTCGTTTTCAACAAATCGACGGGAATCAGCGAAGCGCCTCTGCAGCTGAAGAGCAACTGCGGCACGCTGGTGATCGACGACTTTGGGCGACAACGGATGACGACGGACGAGCTGTTGAACCGCTGGATCGTTCCGCTGGAAAAACGCTATGACTATTTGAATCTAGCCAATGGAAAAAAGATCCAGGTTCCCTTCGATCAACTGATCATTTTTTCAACGAATCTCGAACCGAAGGAGCTGGTGGACGAGGCCTTCCTCCGCCGCATTCCCTACAAGATCGAAGTCGTCGATCCGAACGAGCACGAATTCCGCGAACTGTTCAAGATCATGTGCCCCAAGATGGGATTCGAGTACAACGAAGCAGCGATCGATCACTTGCTGATGCACCACTATCTCGAAGTCGAACGGCCCTTCCGGAACTGCCAGCCCCGCGATCTGTTGATGCAAGTCCGTAATCACTGTTTTTACCAGGGCAAAGAGTTGGTACTCACGCCTGAAGCATTTGACTTTGCGGCGGAAAACTATTTTTCCGTGCTGTAGCGCGTGGGTGACGCTGCATTCTCAAGCCATCTGGATTTGAGCTTCTTCTAGCCAGGAAGATTCATGAACCGGTCAGCGTTCTCGAAAACGTACGTTTGTAAAGAGAGTTACGGCGATCTTGCCCAAAACGCCGCGCAAATCAGCCGCTACGCGATAGCCTGCGGTTCTCTCGAAGTTCGCGAGAACCGCAGGCTATCGCCAGGCGGCTGATGAATAATCCGGGCAAGCAGCAATCGGCCGCGATCTTCCCACGATTCGAAACCGTATCGTTTGGCTTCGCCGTGCCTTTCGCCGTGCCTTTCGTTAACGCCGGTGATTTGTCCGGGAGCTTCTCGCCCCCCATCTCGAAACGCCGTAGCCCCGCACGGAATCGCGCGCAAAATAGAAGTTTCTCGGCATTTCTCCAGGACCGGACCCTTTGCACAAGGGATTCTCACCGAAGCCACGCTGCTTCGGCGAGGTGCGAGTGGCTTAGTTGACACCGGTAGCTGGACGAATATCATGTAGAGCACGACGTTGGAACTCAATTCTTTCAACTCAGGACGTGTAGCGTCAGGAAGTCGGACTCATGGCCAGTCATCATCATCTGGATGTTTCGCAAAGCGGCGATGTTTCGGTCGTGCGATTCGTTGATCGACGCATTCTCGACGCCTCAAACATCGAAGAACTCGGCGACGAGTTGTTCGCGTTGGTCGAAACGGATCATCTCAAACGCCTGTTGCTGAACTTCACCGGTGTCGAGTTCCTCTCCAGCGCGGCGCTGAATAAGCTGATAATTCTGGATAAGAAAGTTAAGTCGATTGGGGGCAAGCTCGTGCTCAGTGACCTTCGTCAGGAGATCAAAGAAGTCTTCGCCATTACCCGGCTCGATCAGCTTTTTAACATCTCTGATTCCGAGCAACAGGCTCTGGCAGATTTCTAAACCGCTGGAACTAGCGGTCCCCTAAGCGTGTGGGTGTCATTTCGGTGGGATTGTGTTAAAAGTAGGTGTGCCTCGTGGATTGGGCCATTGAGCGTCGATCTAAACAAACTACAGTCTTCACTTGTCGAGCCTTTCGTTCCGCGATCTAGCGGAGTACCGGTCACCGGGTGTGACGGGCAAGCGGATCTTGGAGAGTATCGCGATACAAGCGTTGCATTAAACTAATGTCACACGATTGGATTTGCTCGAAAGATTGGAAGATCCCCAGCGACACGGGCGATGCTCGCCGGATTCTCGACGAGGTACTGATCGATTTGGGCGAGCACGGGTGGGGCGAGGAGTACACTTTCGGCATTCACTTAGCCGTGGAAGAGGCGTTGATGAACGCCATCAAGCACGGCAATCAACGCGATCCCGAAAAGTATGTCACCGTCGAGTGTCGATTCACGGCGAAAATCTTGCAGATTGTGATCGAAGACGAAGGTGATGGCTTCAATCCAGCCGACGTTCCCGATCCAACGCTGGAAGAGAATCTCGAGCTGCCGTCCGGGCGCGGCCTGATGCTCATGAAGACGTTCATGACCACCGTCGACTACAACGAGAAAGGGAATCGAGTCTTTATGGAAAAAGATCTCGATGCACCTCCGCCCGACGATGATGATGATGATGACGATGACGAAGACTACCTGTAATTCGTCAGCGCACATTTCGCCCAGGTTCAATCGTCCATACCATTGCTTTGGGTTATCTTCCTGGCGGCTCTGATTGACCGCGCCATTAGGCGATGAATTGATGGGTAAGCAATCGGAATTGGCGTTGTTGCAGTCCGCCTTCGAGCGAGTCCGTGAAGAACTTGCGAAGTGCCTTGTTGGTTGCGACTCCTTGATCGAGCAGCTGATGATCACGTTGTTGGCTGGCGGACATTGCCTGCTCGAGGCACCTCCTGGCACCGCCAAGACTCTCACGACCGCGAGTTTCGCTCGTGTTACAGGACTCTCGTTCGATCAAGTACGTAGTACGCCAGACCTCACGCCACGTGACCTTATCGGACTAGGCGCACACCCCAAGAGCGATCTGGAGCTTCCTGGGCCGCTGTTTGCGAACTTGGTGATGGTTGCGGATCTCGAACGCTTGTCGCCGCGATGCGACGCGCTGATTCAGCAAGCGATCCAGGAGCAACAGGTCGTTCTGGAGGGCCGACGCCATGCGCTGTCTGAACCGTTCATGATCGTCGCGACGCAATATCCAATTCATGACGGGCAAAGTAACAAGGCCGAACGGACGGTCGCCGACGAATATCACGACGATCGCTTTATGCTCAAGATCAAGATCGCTTATCCGGACGAGGTCGATGAATTCCAGCTGGCCACCACGTTGTCTTCCGTTGCCCACGCGCCGCTTGAGCAAGTCATCGGTATCGACGACCTTCGCAGGTTTCGAATGCTGGTTCGAGAAGTTGAAGCTTCGCCGGAAATCATCAATTTCATTCTTCGTCTCGTGCGCGCGACCCGGATTCACGAAGGCGAGACCCCCGACTTTATTTACGAGTGGGTCGACTTTGGTGCCGGCCCGCGGGCGACTCATCACCTGACACTCGCCGCCAAAGTTCGCGCGGCTCTGGATGGGCGGGAGCAGGTCTCCGCCGCAGATGTCCGCTCCGTCACGCATCCCATCTTGCGGCATCGCATCATCACGAATCGAAACGCCAGCTCAACGGGTGTTACCGTCGATCGTGTGATCAAGCGGCTGCTCTATGAAATCCCTGATAGTTGATTCGTCCACCAACCCGCTAGCAGCCCACCCGTGTCATCCGAAAAGTCACTCGCGATCGTCTTGCGCCTGGTCGAGTTTTCGGAAACGAGCGTGGTTGCCACGCTGTTTACGGAAGACTTTGGCAAGATCGGGGCGCTCGCGAAAGGTGCCCGCAGACCGAAGGGGCCGTTCGAGGCTGCTCTTGACCTGCTGGCCGTCTGTCGCATAGTGTTCCTCCACAAATCCTCCGACGCCCTCGACTTGCTGACCGAAGCAAAACTCGAACGGCGGTTTCGCGCGGCAACTCGCAGCCTGTCTCATCTTTACGCGGGTTACTATGTGGCGGAGCTTTTGCAAGATTTGACCGATGACGGTGATCCACATCCTCAGCTGTTTCAGGCTGCGAATCAAACCTTGATCGATTTGGACGACGCCTGCGATGTCGGCCGGGCGGTCCTGCGATTCGAGATGATTGCGCTGCAAGAGCTGGGGCATCTGCCATCGTTCGATCGATGTGTTGCGTGTGGTAACGAGTTGCCGGAGGAAGGACGAATGGCGTTCGGCCAACTTGCTGGTGGCGTCTTGTGCCGGCAGTGCCGAGGCGGTCAACGGCAGGTGGTGAGCGTGAGTGCTGGCGTGATTCGAGCGTTTCGATGTTTCGCCGATCCAAATGATTCGTGGCGACGTATGGAACTAGATCGGGGTTTACGCGGGGAGCTGCGTGGCGTATTGAATCACTACTTGGCGAATTTGTTGGGTAGAAAGCCTCGCATGCACCGATACCTGGGAGTGCTCGCTGAATAGCTCGGGACCGGGTGTTCGAGCACCAAACAGAACGATGTCGCAAGTTCGACAAGGATGTCGCCGATGCAACGTGTCTTTTACACACTTTCGCTGCTAGCTGTCACGCCTTTGATGGTCGCGGGGGCCGGCTGCTCGCTCATGAAGCCACGCGATAGTGCATTGGCCAATTACGAGCGAACGCGCCAAGAGTTGGCAGGTGGCGGTTCGTCGGTCGAAGCGGCCCAGGACTCGGAAGATGCGGTGGCCGATAAGCCGCTTACCGTGAAAGATTTCGCCCCCGAAAAGATCGGTGCGACCGTTCGCAAGCTCACGGGCAACGGTCCGAATCCGCAAGAGGCGAAGCGGTTGTTCGCTCAGGCGCAACAAGCCTACGCGGCCGCCGACCAGCTTAGGCTGCAAAATCCGGATGCGGACAGTGGGCCCCAATTCGTCGCGGCGGCGGAGCTGTTCGAGTCTGCCGCCGAGAAGTGGCCGGACTCGGAATTGGAGCAAAATGGACTGTACATGGCGGGCGAGAGTTACTTTTTCGCCGACCACTACTGGGATGCCGAAACGAGTTACGAGAAGCTGTTGAAGAAGTACCAAAACTCGAAACACATCGACGCCGTCCAACCAAGAAGGTTCGCCATCGCGCAGTACTGGTTGGAACTCCACCGGAAAGACCCCATGGCGTTCTATGAGCTGAATATTCTCGACGAAAGTATTCCCACCCGCGACGCCTTTGGACATGCGATGCGTGTGTTCGATCGCATCCGGCTCGATGACCCAACCGGCAAATTGGCGGACGACGCCACGTTGGCGTTGGGGAACGCGTACTTTGACGCCGGCAAGTTCATGAAGGCTGACGAATACTACACCGACCTCCGAAAAACATTTCCCAGCAGCGAGCATCAATTCAAAGCACACTTCCTCGGGATGAAGTCAAAGCTCGAAGCGTATCAGGGGCCCGACTACTCGGCAGACGCAATCGCCGGCGCCGAGAAGCTTGTCGATCAGATTCGTAAACAGTTTCCCGTCGAAGCTCAGCAAGAGCGCGAATACCTCGACCGCGAGTCCGCTCGCATTCGCTACCTGAGGTCGGAACGCGATTGGCTGATGGCCCAGCGCTTCGATCGTCGCACGGAGTATGGCGCGGCTAAGGAATACTACGTGGGGCTCATCGCCGACTATCCCGATACGCCGTTCGGCGCGCGGGCGAAGCAACGCATGCAAGAGATCGCCGGGGAACCGGACGTTCCCGAGCAACCGCTACCCTGGCTCATCGCGGCGTTCCCTGACGACGACGAAGTCAAAACCTTGATGAACGCCAGCAGCAGCACGCCCACTCTGCGGAGATAGTCCCCCGTGCCACGACGCCTGCAATTTGGCTTGTCATTCGCCCTTGCCCTCGTTGCCTTGCTGACAGGCTGCGCCGGTTATCAAATCGGCACGCGTTCGCTTTACCGTCCGGATATTCGAACGGTCTACGTCCCGATGTTCGAGTCCGATAGTCTGCGACGGAATCTCGGCGAGCGGCTGACCGAAGCGGTCGCCAAAGAGATCGAACTGAAGACACCTTACAAAGTCGTCCATCGCCCGGATGCCGACAGCGTCTTGAGCGCTCGCATCACCTCCGAGACAAAACGCGTCGTCGCGGAGCAGGTCGACGACATCCCGCGAAACATCGAAACGGACTTGGCCGTGCAAGTGAATTGGTACGACCGGCGCGGCGAATACCTGATGCAAGACACTCGTTTCAACTTCACGCCAGTGGCATTTTCGGCCGCGCAAAGTGCGGACTTCACACCAGAAGGCGGGCAATCCGTCGCAACGGCTCACCAGGAAGCGATCCAGCGACTCGCCGAGCAGATCGTTTCGCAAATGGAAAGCCGCTGGTAGACTCAGGAGTCCGATGGCCTTCCAAGGCCGTCGAAAACCAGCGAATCCAATGATCGACGGCCTCGCAGGCGTGGTCGTTCACTCCATGTCTCAGTCAGCGGCGAAATCTCGACACGAGCAAAGGGCAACACGTTGGCAACTGCGCACTCGCGCATTGACCTTCGGCCCGCTTCCCGTCTTGATGGGCATTATCAATGTCACGCCTGACAGCTTCTCGGACGGCGGGCGCTTCTTTGACGCTCAAGCGGCGATCGATCAAGCACTGCGGTTGGTCGATGCTGGCGCTGGCATCCTCGACGTTGGTGGCGAAAGCACCCGTCCTTATGCCACTTCCGTCGACGCCGACGAAGAGCGAAAGCGGGTCATCCCCGTCATCGAAGCCATCTGCGAGCAGGTCGATATTCCGGTCTCGATTGATACCTCGAAGGAGATCGTCGCGCGGGATGCTATCGCGGCGGGTGTCGAGATTATTAACGATGTCACCGGACTCGAAGGCGACCCGCGGATGGTGCCGCTCGCGTTGGAGAGTGGTGCGGGCATCTGTGCCATGCACATGCAAGGCACACCACAAACGATGCAAGACGCTCCGGTGTATGACGACGTGGTGGTGGACATTCATCGCTATCTGGCCGCGCGGCGCGACAGCTTGCTGGCGTCCGGCTTTGATCACGCACGGATTTGTCTCGATCCGGGAATTGGCTTCGGCAAGACCCATCAACACAATCTCACATTGCTGGCCAACTGCCATCGCTTCCACGATCTTGGTTGCCCGCTACTCGTCGGCCACTCCAGGAAAGGCTTCATCGGAAAGGTATTGACCGACAAAGAAGCCGATCGGACGGCCGCGACGCTTGGCGTTTCGATCGCCCTGGCGCTGCAGGGCGTCCACGTGATTCGCGTCCATGACGTCGCCGAGACCTCGCAAGCGCTCAAACTGTTCGCGGCCGTTGGCGGCTTCGATAGCCAGCCGTTGCAGCTCGATTGAACGAGTTTTCCGTTTCACGCTGGAATGACGATAGTTGCGCCGTCGCTCGCGGTCACTTCGACGTTTTCGCCATTTTGCTCGCTTCTCAAGTATTGCACGAATGCGGGCGCCACCTCTTGCTCGATCAGTTGTTCGGCAATGCGGACGCCGAACTGCGTCGACTTCGCTTGGGCGGCCAGATCGGCTAACAGCACCGGCGACACGCGCCGCACGGTCAGCCCGAAGGCCCGTCCACACGCTTGAATCTTGTCGGCCACAATCGCCAGTAACTCCGCGACATCCAACTCGCGGAACAGCAGCAGCGAGCGAATCCGACCGGCGATTTCCGGCGGCACACGTTGACTCACGAGCAAATCTCGCGCGGCAATTTGAAAGGCCATCGAAGCCATGTCCAGTCCGCGTTCGGCCAGTCGTTTCGTGGCGGAGCCGCCGAGGTTCGATGTGAAGATCAAGATGCACTGCCGAAAGTCGGCGACTGTCGCCTCGCCGCCCGCCGAGCACGCGAGTTCGCCGGTGTCGATGAGCGCCATCAGCGTCTGCAAAATGTCGGGATGGGCCTTTTCGATTTCGTCGAACACCACGACCAGCCGGGGCGACACGTGCAGTTCCTGAAACAATCGCGGCGTATCGCCGTAACCGACATAACTGGGTGGAGCGCCGAGCAAGCGGTAGGCCGAGTGCCGCTCTTGGTATTCATTCATGTTGTGCCGCACCAGCCGATGCGGGACGCCGATCTCTTTGCTCGACAAGACATCGGCCAAGACCAGAGCCGTTTCCGTCTTGCCCACGCCGCTGGGGCCGAACAGAAAGAACGACAGCGGCTGCCGGCGTTCCGACTTGGCCAAGTCGACGCACACCCGCTCGGCCAAAATGTCGAGCACTGCGTCCTGGCCGTGAATCCGCTGCTGCAATCCGCGGAGTAGCGTCGCGCGGTCCAGCAGCACCCGCGTCGTCGTTGCCTTGCGCCGACCGAGTTGGCGGCGAGCCTCGTTCAGGTCGGTGATTTGTCCGGCGTTCAACATCGGCCGGCGAACGCTCGACACGGGTTGTATCTCCGTCCGATCGTTGACATCTACTTCACCCGCCGCACGAACGGCTGGCTCCGTCCCGAAGTTCCTTCGGATGAACTTAAATAGGGACTCCAACCTCGCTTCGCCGTGCCGGCCATGCTCGGCGAATTGTTGCAGTTTCGCAATCGTGCCCCGATAGCGTAGCGGAGTTTCAACCAACAGTTCAAATTTGCTGGCCCCACGTCTCAAAAATGCTGGCGTGGCCGCCGGAGCAAAGTCGTCGCCCAGTTGCATCAGGAACGGGAAGCGGTAACCGGAACGAAGCTTTTGTTCCAGCATTCGAATCTGAGCCGGTGTCGCGTTCAAGATCGTCTGCATTCCTTGGGCATCCATCGTCATCTCTCCGTTCAATGTCCACATCCCCACATATGGCCGCAATCGCCGTCGCAACCTCGACCACGCTGGGCTAGGCAACCGCAAGCCAACCGCTCCATCTCCGTCGTCTCCTCGCGCCAGCGGCCAGCGACCGTCGCGCCTCGCCCGTGGCAATCGGGACAGTGCGGATTCAGTTCGGCCGAGCCGGGCTGCCAGATCGTGTCGAAGCAAAAGGTCTGTTCGTCATGGCCGAAGACTCGGCCGAAGAGATCGTCGTCGCCGAGCCGATAATCCGGGTCCATGCGGATTTGGACGAAGTTGCGATCGCCAAGCCGATCGATCCACTGGGCGAACCGGTTCTCGGTCGCGCCATGCCATTTGTGAAGGATTCCCACCGCCAGATGTCCAACGTTGGCGTCGACCATCTGAGCGGCGAACGGCAGGCTGCCGTTCGCCGTGCCGGTGGCCGGAGCCTGCTGCCGAGCGACGTGCTCATAGCGTTCCCGCGTGATGCAGCGGTAACAGGCGAATGTTTGGCCGGGGTATTGGAAGATGATTTCGCCCGCCCGGCCGAGTCGATAGATGCTCGCCAAGATCACCGGCCGGTCGCACACGAGCGCGGCCAGTGCGCCCCGCGCCTGCGCCGGATGATGATCGGTGGTCATGAGCAACAGTGAGGTGTCTTTCAGCAAAGCCTTGAGCCGAGCGTCGGGCAGCGTCACGAAATCCGCGGCCAGCGTTTCGACCCGCACATCGGGATTGATCGCCAGACACTCGTCGCGGAAGGCATCCACTTTCGGCCGCCGCTGCTGCGCGTCATGCCAAGTAAATCCCTGGCTCGTCACGTTGCGCGGTTCGACCGAATCAGGATCGCACGCCCAGAACTGGCCGACGCCCATGCGGACGAAGTTCAACGCCGTTTGCGAAAACGATCCGATCCCGACGATGCCGATCTTACTCTGCTGCATCACCGCCAAGTCGACCGCGCCCTCCTGCCGTGAATAATCAGGTTCTGTCAACATGTCTGTTCCTCCCATCAATTCGTTTAACCGCCGGGCCATCGGCCGGGGCGGCATCGGTCAATCCACGATTTCCACCCGCGCCGGGTGAACTTGTAAATCCGCTCGCAACATGACAAACGGGTGCAGCCGAAATCGCCCTGTCGTAGCGTGACTCTCGATGATCGGAATGAACAACGCTGCGAGATCGGCATTGCTCTTCGACAGCAGATTGCTTCGCGCCGCCTTGACGTCACCCCAACCCGCGTCGCCCGATGGCCGCCACAAGCCACGGGGATGGCTGTGTCCCACGCCGACGAAGCAAAAGCCTTTTGGTTCGTAGTCGCGTTCGAGGATCGTGTTCAAGTAATCCGCGTTTGGATAATACACCGCGCGGGACGTATCGCTGGAGTCGTCGAACACAAAGTCGTCGATCAGCAACGGCCCTTGTCGGCTGACGAAAATCCCGCCCCGTTCCGCCGGCAGCGAGCCGACCGTCAGCCGCAGCCGATCATGAGCCAGTTGCCGCATTCGCACGATGATCGGTTTGTGCTGCTTGCGATCCGGCGTTTCACATTGCGGCGCGTTGGGCTGGTCGGCGACGCACTCTGTCGGTGTCGGTTCGTATGGCAGCCTCAATCGTTCTTCCATCGTTATGCTCCTTGAAAAAACCTGGCGAGCCGGGTGCCGTCAGGCCCCGGATGTTCTTGTCATTCCCGGTAATCCGGGGGCTAGCGCCCAATGCCACTCACTTTGTAGTGGTGGCTTCCAGCCGCCACGTGATTTCACGGGAATTTGT
>JAQBZB010000235.1 GCA_027622275.1 Planctomycetota bacterium
GGTTGGAATACCGATTATCTTGCCCGAGTCCTTGGACTACAAAAGACTTAGTGTGCGTTTGCCGTGCCTTGGAAGGCCATCGTACAATTCATCGCATCGATCACATTCGATGCTTGACTGGCGAAAATAACCCGCTACGCTGATACCAGTATTGATTGCTCCCACCCGCTTCGCACTCCCTCCAAAGAAAGCACTCCATGGCCAGGTTGACTGGAAACTCCTCGTCGGGACAGATCGGTGATAAGGATCTAAAGGCCGCTGAACAGCTCACGGAGGTCTACGGCAAGCTGACCGAAGAGTTGAGCCGCACGATTGTCGGCCAGACGGAAGTCCTCAAACAAGTGCTCATCGCGCTCTTTTGCCAAGGCCATTGCCTGCTGGAAGGCGTGCCCGGCTTGGCAAAGACGTTGATGATCTCGAGTATCGCGGACTTGCTCTCGCTGAAGTTCAGCCGCATTCAGTTCACCCCCGACCTGATGCCATCGGACATCACCGGCACGGAAATCCTGGACGAGGAAGAAGGCACCGGGCGACGCCGAATGCGGTTTGTCCGCGGACCGATCTTCGGCAACATCATTCTCGGCGACGAGATCAACCGGACCCCGCCGAAGACGCAAGCCGCGTTGCTGCAAGCGATGCAGGAATACCAAGTCACGACGGCTGGCGAAACATTTGAACTCGAAAAACCGTTCATCGTTCTCGGCACACAGAACCCGATCGAGCAAGAAGGCACGTATCCGTTGCCCGAAGCTCAGCTCGACCGATTCATGTTCAAGATCCACGTCGGTTATCCTTCATTCGAGGAAGAGTTGCAGATCGCAGAAACAACAACTTCCGCAGGCTTTTCCGCACTCCAGTCGCTGTTGGACGGCGATGACATCCTGCAACTTCAGCAGGTGGTTCGCAAAGTTCTGATCGGTCGCAGTGTGTCGGCTTATGCTGTTCGATTGGTACGGGCGACAAGGCCGAACACGGGTGATGCTCCCGACTTCATCAAGAAGTATCTCACCTGGGGAGCCGGCCCGCGTGCTTGCCAATCGATTCTGATCGGCGCCAAGGCGAACGCCCTGCTCGATGGCCGCGTCAACGTCTCGACCGACGACATTCGATACGTCGCCTATCCGGTGTTGCGTCATCGTCTGGTGACCGGTTTTTCGGCCGAGAGTGATGGCCTGACCACTGACCACATTGTCGAAAAACTGATTAACGTCACGCGCGAAGAGTAGACAGGGTATCCATAAACAGGAAGCCGGACACGATGGCGTCACTCAAATACCTCGATCCCGCTGGTTTGAACCGCGTTGGCAATATGGAACTTGTTGCCAAGCAAGTGGTCGAAGGCTTCCTAACGGGACGACACCGAAGTCCCTACCACGGATTCTCTGTCGAGTATCTCGACCATCGGGCTTACACGCCGGGCGACGACTTGCGAAACATGGACTGGAAGATGCTGGCACGCAGCGACAAGTATCAGGTCAAGCTGTACGAAGACGAGACGAACCTGCGGGCCTACATCTTGCTCGACTGCTCGGAATCGATGGCGTTTAAGAGTGGCGAGATCAGTAAGCTGAGTTATGGCTGCTATCTCGCGGCGGCTTTGTCGTACTTGTTGCTTCGCCAAAACGATGCTGTCGGGTTGTTGCTGTTCGATACGAAGGTCCGCGAATATATCCCGCCGAAAGCCCACCCGACGCAATTCCGCCGCGTCTTGCAATCGCTCGACAATCTCGAACCGGGCGGCGAAACGGACGTCGGTTCGGTGCTCCACGAAGCCGCCGAGCGGACAAAACGCCGCGGGTTGATCATCTTGATCAGCGACTTGATCGACAACGAAGAGAAAGTCGCCAACGGCTTACAGCACTTTCGCCACAACAATCACGAGGTCATCGTCTTCCACACGATGGACGACGCCGAGCTGACATTCCCCTACGACCGTCTGACACGATTCAAGGACATGGAGGGAGCGGGACGAGTCGTCGCGAACCCCAAGAGCCTCCGCCGGCGCTACCTTGAACGGATCAAATCATTCATCGATCAAGTCAAGAATGACTGCTTTGAACGCAAAATCAGTTATAATCTTGCCAACACGACGTTGCCTTACGATCGCTTCCTGGCTGCCTACCTCGACAAGCGATCTCGCATTGGATGATTTATGGATTTCCTGCACTTTGGATTGCTGCCTTACTTCCTGCCGCTGGCGGCCATCCCGATCATCCTTCACCTGCTGACGCTTCACCGTCTGAAAACGGTTGAGTTGAGTACGTTCCGCTATCTGTTCGACAGTTACGTCCAACAGCGTCGCCGGATGAAGTTCCTGGAATGGCTGATCGCCGCGCTGCGGACGGCGTTCCTGTTGCTGCTGATCTTTGCGATCTCGCGACCGGTGGTGAAACATTGGAGCGCGTTGTTTGGCGGCGGCGGTTCGGGCCGCGACGTGGTGTTGCTGATCGACGGCTCGGCCAGCATGAACGCCGTCACCGACGGTATGACTTCGCTCGACCGAGCCAAACAAGCCGCGAACACCGTCGTTGATCGCCTGCGAGCTGACGACCGCGTCACCGTGTTTCGTGTCGGCGCGAAGCCCGAAGAAATCTGTAATCGCTTCTCATCGGATTCCGAAGCCATTCACAGCGAAATCGAGACACTGAAGGCAACCCCGTCGCGGGCGAACCTGTTCGCCGCCTTCTCGCATTTGTTCGGCAGCGAAGGCCGCAAGCTGAACAGCCCCACACTCTATCTGTTCAGCGATCTGCAAACGAGCGGCTGGCGAGAGTTCACAGATGCCGCAGCCGACAGCTTAATTCCGCCTGACACCGAGATGATCGTCGTCAATGTCGGATCGAACCAGGAAATAACGAACGCGGCGGTCGTCGGCGAATCTCCCGAAGAACAGCAGGCAATCACTGGCTTGCCGATCAAACTTCGTCCGCGAGTTGTGAACCATTCCGAAACCGAGTCACAAGACATACCCGTCAGCATTTTCGTCAACGAAAGGGAAATTGCTCGCAAAACGATCTCGCTCAAGCCGGGCGAAGCGGGCGAAGCGGAAGTGATCTATACGCCCACCGAAGACGGCGTCGTGCGAGGTCGTTTCGAGATTCCTTCCGATCGCTTCACGGCTGACGACCAGTTCATGTTCACGCTGAATGTGGCCCCGCAAGTGCGAACGATCCTCGTCAACGGCAACCCCGCCGCGGTGCCGCTCGACAACGAAGGACTTTACGTCCGTACGGCGATCATCGCCACCGAGCCCAACCTCGACGCCGAAGAGCGCACGGGCAAGGATGAAACGGAAGCGGACCCAGTCCTCGCCGCCGAACGTCGTTTCGTGCGTTCCTTGGCGGTCGAAGACATCCCGCAAGCCAACGTCAACGCCGAAGTATTGCGTGACGCTGACGTCGTCATTCTCGCCAACTGCGGTGCCCTCAACGCGGCGCAATTCGTGCTGTTGCGAGACTTCGTCTCTGGCGGCGGCGGATTACTGGTCTTTCCGGGTCAGCTCGTGAACCCCGATGTCTATAACACCCAGTTCTTCCCGTCACCCGAAGTCCCCGACGAGGAATTCATTTCCGCCAAGCTCACCGCGGCCGTTGGCGACCCGAACAATGTCAACACCTTCAAGCAATTCGGCGCGATCGATTTCGCCCACCCGATCTTCTCGGTCTTCGCGGGTAGCGAACAGCGCTATCTCACGAAAGTGAACGTCTATCAACGATTCCCGGTCGAGTTGCCCGCAGACCGCGGCAACACGTGGCCGTTGGTCGAGTTTGAAGATGGCTCGCCCGCGGTGCTCGAAAGCGTGTACGGCAACGGTCGCATTCTTATCAGCACGTTTCCGCTAAATACCAAATGGACAAACTTGCCGATGAAACCCGAGTTCGTTCCGCTGGTCCTGCGCATGGTCAGTCATGTGAAGCGGCTCAGTGACGTCAACGGACCATCGGTCGTCCCGGCCGATGGAACGGCGGAGTTCGTCGTCTCGCAACAGTGGGCTCCCGCCTCTGGCAAGGTCACCGACATCGCGGGCCGCATCACGCCTGTCGCCTTTCAACGCTCCAATTCGCGGCTGGTCGGAGCCTTTGAACGGACGATCGAACAGGGCTACTACACGTTGGAAGTAAAAGGCGGTCGCGCGGAACAGCCACACAATGGCGCGATCAGCTTTGCGGTTAATCTCGCTCCTGGCGAGTCGGACTTCTCGCGTCTGACCGGCCCGCAACTCAAGGAGATGCTGCCGGCGGTGAAGGTCACAACCGTTGATGCTTCCGCCGAAGCCCAACAAGCTTACGGCAACATTGGCGACGAACGAGAGATCTGGCGGCCGCTGATTCTTCTGACCTTTATCATCATCGGTGCCGAATTCCTCTTGTCGACGCTCGGCGGCCACTTGGCTAGCGACGAAGACGGTCCCACCACCGGCCAACGCATCCGCGACATCGCGGGCGGGCGCTTGGTCGGACAAATGACCGGTGCGGGATTCCGAGATGAAGTTGAAAACGAAGTGAGTCAAACGAACTGACGTTGGAATGACGAAACCCGAATATCGAATGAGAATAACAACGCACGACTTTCGTCATTCGTGCTTCGTCATTCCTTCGTCATTTGGTACTTCGTCATTAGGTACTTCCCAACCGACAGACACCAAGGCATAAAGGATTGTGACAATGGCAAGCGATTCAGCACAACAAGGCACGCCAGACGTCTCGACCCTGTCGAGCGCCATCGAGACCCTGATCTTCAAGACTCGGCGACTGCTCCGTTCGACGTGGGTCGCGACGGGAACCGCGGTGGCGGTCGGGTTGTTCTTCGCCACTCTCGCTGTTGTGGCGTTGTTCGATCTGGCACTGCCCTTGTGGCCCGCGTTTCGATTCGCCGCCTTGCTGCTGGTCGCAGTGCCCACGATCGGTGTGATCTTTATTGGCATCGTCCGCCCGCTGGTGCGTCGGCTGACAGAGGCCATGGTCGCGCGTCGCATCGAACAGGAACTGCCAGGCATTCACAACCGGCTGGTGAGTTGCATCGACTTGTCGCGAAACGGCCAGCGCCCGCACTCGCAGGGTTTTCATCATCGCTTGATCCACGAAGCCTATGACCGGGTCAGTGGGTTCCGTCCGCGTCGCGTCCTGGACTTGCTGAGCCTACGCCGCGCGAGCATCTTCGCGGCAGTTGGCGTCGTGACGTTGGTGCTGGCGTTCGTCGTGTTCTCGGATCGTCTGCCAATCGCCGTTTCGCGAATCTTCTTTCCTTTCGCCGACATACCGCCGGCGTCTGGCGTCTTGTACGACGTGCTGGTCGACGATCGGACCGAGCCCGGCGATCACGAAACACTGCGCGGCGAGGACGTGGACTTCACCGTCTTGCTCAGGAAAGGCGAAGTCGATCCGCCCGGCAGCCGTGATGCCCTGCGGCTGGACATCCAGACCGTCGATCACGAAGGCAGGCAGAAGAATCTGACTTACAATTTCGCCGAACTGGACGACAACAAGACGTACTTCAAGCTGACGGGTTTGCAACACTCGTTCTCGTATCGCGTGCGGGGTGGCGGAACGTGGAGCAAGAAACACAGAGTCACGATGTTGGATCGGCCGCGCATCGTCAATCTCCAGACGGCGGTGTACTATCCGAAGTACATGCGCATCCCCGAGCCGCGGCTCGGTCGCCCACAATCAGCCGACGTGAGTGGTCCCGTCGAAAGTACGGTCGAAGTCACGGTGCAAGTCGAAGGTGATGCCTCCGAGGGCGAGATCGAACTGCTGCAACGACAGTCCAAGTTCGTCGATGTGCTGGATCGCGAGGAGCGAATCTGGTTCGGCGACGAGATGCCCAGCGGAGCCACGCCGCACGGCACGTGGGAGTACGACGAAGCGTTGATCGGCGCGCGCGGTCACAGCGACCCCGTCGCGGCTGAACAACACAATCACGGATTCGAAGCGGCTCCAATTGGCTTCGAGGTACAGACGGGACAGGTCTTGTTCACGCATGTCTACTTGCAAGCCGATCAGATACCAGAGTCGATTATGCTCAAGTTCCATGACGGAACGAACTGGGAGCATCGAGCCTTTTGGGGCGCGGACAAGATCGCCGAAGGCACGATCGACACACCCAGCCGCCGCAACATGGGCGCGCTGCCGTCGGGTGGAAAGCTTGTCCGGCTGGAAGTGCCCGCGAAGGACGTCGATCTCGAAAACAAGCGGATTCACGGTGTGAGTTTCGCACTGTTCGGAGGCGAAGCGGTGTGGGGAGCGACTGGCTCACTGCCGCCGGCGCAAAAGCGCGTCAACGCGTTGGTCGCTACCGAATCGTTCCTGTTGGCTCCCCGGGAATCGACAAGCGAGGAAGTCACCGCCGCCAATACCTGGTCAGGTCGCTTCCCGCTGCTGCGAAACGGCTTCTACCGGGTCGTGATGCGAAACAAACTGGACTATCCCAATCAGCAGATGCAGGAAGGCAAGCTCACGGCCATCCCCGACATGCCTCCACAAGTCGTGATCGAACGGCCCGGTCAGGATCTTCTTGTCAGCAAGCCGGTCAAGGTTCCCATTTACATCTCCGCCTACGATGACTTCGGCCTCGAAGACATCGTGATCTCGGTCCAGAAGGGTGATACCGGCACGTTCCAAGGCCGGCCCGTTAAACGCTACGACAAGCCTAAGCGAAGCGAGACAACCGTGGTCACGCTCGACCTCGAAGAGGAAGCGATGAAACTTGGCGAGAGCCTGATTTATCGCGTCGAAGTTCGTGACGGACGCGGACAGAGTGCGACGACGAAGGACTATGTCATCCGCATGGCGGAAGACAACAATGCCGCCGATCGCCAGCTCGCCGCGCAAACAGAACGAACAAAGACGTTCGAGGAGAAGCTGGCTCAGTTGATCTCCGAGCAGGCCAAAGTGGAGGAGGCGGTCGAGCGTGTCGCCGAGAATTACAAGCCGCTGACCGAGAAGGTCGAACAGGCGAAGGTCGAAGCGGCGAAGCAGGCCGAGGTACAAAAGGTCGCCAATCCAGATCAGCCGGTCGAGCCGAAACCGATCGAGCTTGATGACGAGTCGAAGAAGGAGTTGGATGCGCTCCGCACCGAACTGGCGGAGATCGTTAAGCAGGAAGATCAGAATATCCAACTCAGCCAGCAACTGGCCACGGAAGCGAAGCAGTTGGCCGACGCGGCTGATAACCTGCAGATGTTGCCGCCGGAAATCGCCGAGCAATTGCGGAACGCCGAGCAAGCCTTCCAGCAGATGGCAGTGCAACCGATGCAGCAGTTGCGCGAGCTAATGAACCAGTCCGCTCAGCCAGCTCAGATGGACCCCAAGCTGCCTGAAGCCGAACGCCAAAGCGATCAGGTCGCGCAAAATCTCGAGGATCTGCAAACGCGGATGGAAGCCCTGGCGAAGGCTCAACGCGAATCAGAAAACGATGTCGAGCAGGCGCTGGCCGATCTGCGAAGCGATCTGCTGCAACAGGACGCCGAATTAACGGCCCGCGACTTGGCGGACCTTCGTGACTTCATCGAAGCCATGAAGAAGGATCTCGATGTCCTCAAAGGATCGCAAGAAGAACTGATCGCCGACAACGAGAATGATTTGTCTGACCGCTTGCTAGAGAAGCTGCTTGAAGCGCAAGACGATCTCGACGAAGAGGCGATGGAGAAGCTCGCCGACGCTCGCGAGCTGCAAGACATGAAGGCCATGCGTCGTCTGCGATCACCAGATTTCCCAGCCCGCCCTTACGATCCCGAACGCGATTCGTACTTGATCCCGCCGAAGGAGCAAGACACCGAAGGCGAGGACGGAGACGAGAAGCCGACAGAGGGCGAAGACGCCGAAGCGGAGAAGAACGAAGGCGACGAGGAGATGGAAGACGAGCCGGAGTTGTTCCTGCCGCTGCTTGGCGGTCCGACGCCGAAGATGGACGAGCGGTTCAAAGAGAATATGCGGGCCGTCGCCAAGAAGAAAAAAGAACAGGGCGATGAAGACGGCGAAAACGAGAAGCAAGAGCAACTGCGCTCGCGGCAATTCGACCGACTGGAAGAGTTGGACATGGCCGCACAGGCTCTCGCCTCGGATGAACAATCGCTGGAAGAGATGCTCGGCGCCATCGAGGCTGCCATGCCGGAAGGATCGCCGTTGACTCCAGAGCAGATGCAGCAGCTCCGCGAGATGATGAACGGTAAGAACCAACAACAGGCGCAAGCCATGTTCGAGCGGATGCAACAGATGCTGGCTCAGGCGATGCAGCAAAAGAACCAGGGTCCGACGCAAGCTCAGCTTCCCACGTCATCGGCACTCAATCCGATCGGCAATCAGGAAGGTGTAATCGGAGGCGTCGAGCTGATCCTCGTCGACTTGGACGACCTTCCGGTCGGCGCTCGCGTGGTGATCATGAAGATGCAACCGAAAGAGCGTGAGGAGTTACTGCAAGGCTTGCGTGAAGAAGGCCCGGAAGGATACCGCCACTTTATCAAAGACTACTTCCGCCGATTGACCGAAGTTCAAGGATCACAACCGTAGGGTGTGTGAAACACACCGGTGAGATTACGGACGGTGCGTTCCACGCATCCTACCGAAAGACCAATATGGAAACGTTTCTCAAATCGATCGGCGTCAGCGAAGAGATCACCGCCGACCTCGAACACGTTCAACTCGCCTTTCAGCGGCCGGTGCTGCTGTGGCTTGGTTTGCTGTTGCTGATTCCGGTCGCTTATTTCATTTACATCCGTCACCGCGACAATCTTGGCACGGTTCCAAAACGGTTTCGAATGGTGCTCAGTGTGCTGCGCGTGACGATTCTGGCGGTGCTGATCTTCGTCGCGTCGGGACCGTACTTGAAGATCGATCACCAGATCACGAAGAAGCCGATCTTCGCGGTCTTGTTCGATGCTTCGCAGAGCATGAAGCTGCCAGCGGGGCCCTTTGAATCCGATAAAGAGTTGCTTGAGGCAGCTCGCGCGGCGGGCTATGAAACGGGTGCAGGCGAGATCGACGCCGAGACTCGCAAGGCGTTGAATCGCATCGATCGTGCGGAACTCGCGAGGCTGGCGGTTCGTAGCGCGGACAAGTCGCTGCTCAAACCGCTGCAAGAAAATTACGAGTTGCGTTACTACACGTTCGCGCGCAGGCCGACACCGTTGACATTCGATCCCTCCAGCGAAGAACCCGCAGAAACCGCTGACGGCGGAAGTTCGTCCAGAATCGGCGAGACGATCTATCACGTTTTGGAAGAAGCAGCCGGACAACAAGTCGCTGGGATGCTGCTGCTCTCCGACGGCCAAAACACCGGCGGGCGTTCGCCTTCGTTGGCGGCACGCGCCGCGGCGGATGCTGGGACTCCGATCTTCGTTGTTCCGCTGGGATCGAGCGAGCGACAAAAGGACGTTTCGGTCGTCGATGTTTATACGTCGGGTTTGGTCGCCAAGGGCGATACCGTTAGCGTGCATGTGACGCTCGAATCGCAAGGCTTCGATGGACGGCCAGTGAAAGTCGACTTGAAGGACGGCGAAGAATTACTCGACTCGAAAGAAGTCGTCGTCCGCGACTCGGAACATCAGCACGTCGAGTTGACGTTCGAGGCGAAAGTATCGGGTGCCCGTTACTTGACGGTCGATGTCCCGGCATTGGAGGAGGAAGCTGACGAACTGAAAGCCAACAACACCGACACGGCTTTCGTGCGAATCAGCGATGAAAAAGTAAAGGTGCTGTTGATCGACGGATTGCCGCGTTGGGATTTTCGATTCATCAAGAACGCGATTCGTCGCGACAACGGATTGGGCGGACGCCTGGAAGACCAGCCCGACGTACTGCTCGAAACCGAATGGCGTCGGTTGCCGACCGAGGAACAAGTGATCGCGTTACCACAGACGCTCGAAGATCTCGCCGCGTACCACACGATCATCCTAGGCGACGCTTCGCCCGAGATGTTGAACGCTGAGTTCGTCGAACTGATTGGCAAAGCCGTCCGTGATCGCGGCGTGGGTCTGATCGTCGCTGCCGGCACGCAATCGATGCCGCATCGTTTTACGAAGTCGTTCCGCGATCTGCTGCCGGTCAAGATGAAGCGAAACACGGGCGGGATCGAGGCACCGGTCTACAATCCGTTCCGCATGGAGATCAGTCCCGACGGAGTGATTCACGAGACGATGCGTCTGTACGATGATCCGGGCCGCAATCAAAACGTCTGGGGACAGATGCCGCCTTATTACTGGTGCGCCTCCGCCGAACAACCCGCTCCCGCGGCAACCGTCCTGGCGTGGAATCCGAACGTCGAGGGATCGTTCGGTAAGACGCCGTTGATCGCGTTCCATTACGCGGGCGAAGGCAAAGTAATGTTCGTCGGCACCGACTCGACGTGGCTGTGGCGTCAAAACGTTGGCGACCGATTCTTCTACAAGTTCTGGGGACAAGCCATCCGGTTTGTCGGCCGCCGCGACGATTCGGCAGGCAAGCAGAGCTATGTCGAAGTCCGCCCGGTTCGTGCTCAGCCGGGCGAAGAAGCTCAAATCGAACTGATGGCGTTTGGTGCCGACGGCGCACCGATTGAATCGCCGACCACGAAGCTCTCGCTCTTGGCACCAGGCTCGCGCGACACAATCGAGCTGACCGCGGACAAGAATCGCAAAGGCCGCTATACCGGCAAGTTCACTCCGGAAAGTCCGGGTGTGCATCGTTTCGTTTACCAACCGACTGGCAGTGGCGATCCCGCGGAAGCAACCATCCGCGTCTTGATCGCTCCCGAAGAGTATCGTCATCCGAATTTGAATCGTCCCACGCTGGAGCTACTCGCCAGTGCCACGGGCGGCAAAGTCATGAAGCTCGACGGTTTCAGCGAGATCCCGGACAAGCTCGCTGGCGAAGCGGAACTCAAGCAATTGCATCACGAAGCCACCATCTGGGACAACTGGTTGACCCTATCCCTCCTCGTGTTGGTTTATTCCTTTGACGTCGGCATCCGCCGCATGATGGGACTTTCGTAAGCGACACGTAAGATGGACTTCCAAGTCCGTCTAAGAGAACGGCCAGGACGGACTTGGAAGTCCATCCTACTGAGAAAGCAAAAGATGAAACGAAAGACACGAAAACTCTTTCCGCGACTCATTAGCTTCGTCAGCGTCATCGCCTTGCTGGCGGCTCCGTGTGGACCTGTTGTAGCGCCCGCAACGCACGCACAAGAAGTCGCGAAGTCCGATTCAGCCGAGATCCTTACCGAGACGCGAGTCGTCGAACGTGTGACGGCCTCTGTTGATCGAGCCTTGGAATACTTGGCATCGGTGCAGCGACCGGACGGCGCGTGGGATGGCAACAACGCACCAAACGCGCTCGCGCTGTTAGCCTTCATGGGCCGAGGACATGTTCCCGGTCGCGGGCCGTATCGTGACGTGCTCGAAAAGGGAAAGAACTTCATTCTGCGATCGCAGGATGCGAATGGCGTGTTCGTCCCGCAACGTGCTGCTGGATCGGGCCCGATGTATCAGCAAGGTCTCACCACGTTGGCGATGGCGGAAATGTACGGCATGGATCCCGATCCGAAATTAGAAGAGGCTTTGCGCAAGGCCGTCGATCTTCTCGTTCGCTGCCAGTCAGACAAAGGCGGCTGGCGCTATCAGCCTACGAAGTCTGACCAAGATCTCAGCGTAACCGTCATGCAGATCGTTGCCTTACGAGCCGCGAACAATGCCGAGATCCCGGTTCCGGCCGAAGTGATCGACAAAGCGGTTGCGTACGTTAAATCGTGTGCGGATCCACTGGGTGGATACGGCTACCAAGGACCTGGCCGCGTGCCGCAAATGACGGCAGCCGGCACGCTGTCGCTGCAACTGCTCAGCCATCACAAAGACGAGACCGTCACGAAAGCCCTGGACTATCTCGCCACACTGCCGGTGGAATGGGGCAACGGTGGGGGAATTTCGTACTACTACTACTTTCATTACTACGCGATCCAAGCCAATTACCAGGCGGGTGGGAAGTACTGGGCGGACTGGCACCCGCGCGTCCGCGAGTTGTTTCTGGATAAACAAAACGTCAACGGCAGTTGGGACCTCCCCGGTGGTTCGGAAGGCGCGAATGTCGTCGGTGTCAACAACGTCTACTGGACTGCCATGGCGTCGCTGGTTCTAGAAGTCTACATGCACTATTTGCCAGCGTATCAGAGGTAAACAGGATGTTGGGAAGGATTGGACTCCTGATCGCACTAGTGACCGTCGGCGTGCTTGACGCGCGAGCCGCTGATAAAACCAGTGGGTCGATCGAGGGGCTGATCGAATCGGCTAAAGTTACGTCAATCGTCGCAGTCAACCGCGCTAGCGGTGAGCGCATTCCTGGCAAAATTGGAACCCCGATAGGCAAATTCGGTATCACGGGACTCCCGCTCGATGCAACTTACGACCTCATCATTGATTTCGCAGGCTCGCGACTCGAAGGCATCAACCTCAAAGTGCCGCGTTCGGACTACGTCGAAGAACAACCGCTCTCCGAAGAAGACATTGAAACGATTCGCGACAAGGCCATGCGGATGAACAAGTTCGAGGACGTGGTCGAAATCAGAACGGTTCAAGGCAACATCCAGCATGCCGCTGTTCTTTTGAACAAGCTGCGGACGCGGCCGTTCTTTGCCTCGCAGCCGGGCGAAGTCATTTGGCGAGCTGAGCTGTGGCATTTCGAGCGGCCTGAGGAGACGTGGGTCAAGGTTCAAGAGGAGTTGGCTATCGTTCTGTATCGCGAACGCATACAATCATCTGCATACACAGCTAAGTCACACACCTTTGATCAAGCGCTCGGCGGCATCGAGCTGACGAGCGAACAACCCACGATCGATCTCGGCCTGATAAAACCACCGATTACGAAACCGGGAATTCACTTCCGTGCTACAAACACGGAAGCCCCACTTGCGGAATGACGAAGTACCCAATGACGAATGACGAAAGAATGTCGAAACCCGAATACCGAATGAGACGAACGACCCACATTCGTTCGTCCTTGGGTATTTCGTCATTCGCCATTCGTTCGTCATTGGGTGGTTCGTTATTCGTCATTCTTTCGACGTCATTGGGTAGTTCGTCGTTCGTCACTTCCAACGGAGGGTGATCCCATGTTCCGCCCGCTACGCTGCACGTCAATTGTCGCGCTGATCGTGTTTGGATTGGTTGCCACTTCCTTTGCCCAACGCCAAGTCGGCACGATCGGCCCGCCGCCTCGCAAGAATCCACAACGCCAGACTTCGGCCGAAGGGATGCCGCCGTTGCCGCTGCCGGTCACTCCGTTGCGGCGCAGCGAACCCAAGGCGGAACCTTCGCCGCCACTGTTTGCGGCGAAGCTGATCTACGGTGACAACCAGGACTACATGCCCAATCCCGGCGACGTCGACAACTTGATGCGTCACGCCCGCTACGAGTTGGGTTTGTGGTACGGCTGGAAAGTGCTTGATCTAAAGGAACTCGTCGCACTCCACAAGCTGAACAAACCGTCCAAGCTGCCGATGCTTCAAATGAGTGGTTACGAAGCGTTTGAGTTCACGGTCGAACAGCGCGAAGCATTGCGGCAGTACGTGCTCGATGGCGGCACACTGCTTGGTGATGCTACATTGGGCAGCCCCGAGTTCACCCAGTCGTTCCGCAACGAAATCCGGACGATGTTCCCCGATCGCTCGTTCGATCTGCTCCAGGTCGATCATCCGATCTATCGCGCCTACCACAGTTACACGAACGTTCACTACTTTGACGTCGATCAGGGCTTCGATTTCCAAACGCAAGGCCCACCCGAGCTGCTTGGTCTGAACATCGGCACGCGGACGGCGGTCATTCTCTCTCCACACGACATGTCATGCGGTTGGGACGAGTTCATCGCGCCGTCTTCCAAAACTCGCGTCCCGAACGCACCGCGCGACAAGGCGCTGATCCCCGGCGATGCAATTCGCCTCGGTTTGAATATCGTCAGCTACGTCGCCGCACTACGCGAAGTAGGCGACGTCGAGTCGGTAACTCGCCAAGTTGCCGGACCACGGACGCGCGCTCGTCAGACATTCACCTTGGCGCAGCTTCGGCACCAAGGCGACTGGAACCCGGACCCCAACAGCAGCTATCAGTGGCTGCGGCACCTGTCCCAGGAATCGAGTTTGTCGGTCGGCTTCGATTTGAAATACGTCGATCCGGCCGAACCCAACATCGCGGCTTATCCGTTCCTGTTCATGACCGGCTTCCGCAATCCCAAGTTCACCGATCAGGAGAAGGAAGCCCTCCAGCGGCACATCGCGGCGGGCGGGTTCCTGTTCATCAACAATTGCTCCGGACTCCGCGAGTTTGATCAACACGTGCGGCAATTGGTCGGCGAGTTGTTCCCCGATCAGGAGTTGGCCGCGATTGAGGAAGAGCACCCGATCTATCAGTCGTTCTACAACATCGGCGAAGTTCGCGATCGCCGTTCGGGAGCCGTGCGGGCTGCCGAATTGCAAGGCATCAGTGTTAAGGATCGGTTGGTCCTCGTGTACTCCAAAAACGATATGATCACGCACTTGAAGCAGGTCAGCGACCCATTCGGCAACGGCTTTGACGCCGAATCGTGTCGGCAACTTGCCGTGAATCTAGTGACGTACGCGTTACAGAATTGAAAGAAGACCCGTTTAACCGCAAGCCGGAGGCGTGCGCGTCGAGCGCCATACCCCAAGCGCATGCCTCCGGCTTGCGGTTAAACGACGAAAACAGAAGTCCGGCAGGGATTGCCGAGCTAAGTACTTGGAACAGCCCAATACGCTGGACCGCACACGGATGAAGCGGTGGCGTATTGGGCTGATTTTTTTTGAAAACGGCGAGCGGGGGA
>JAQBZB010000236.1 GCA_027622275.1 Planctomycetota bacterium
CCTGCCGAGCCATACGGGGAAAGGCTCGGCGGGAGCCTCGCCCTCCCAATTAGCTCTCCGGGAATTAGTTTGTCCACAGTCTCTTGGAAAGGGCTGGCCGGACTTATTGTGGCGGCTGAAACAGCTCCAGCGTATATCCATCGGGATCGAAGAAATAGACCACCAGACCTCCCGCGTTCGGGCCTGCCGTGATGGTAACTGGCTCGGACTTGAACCGGACGCCCTTCGCTTTGAGATCGGCGTAACAGGTCCGCAGATTATTCACCGTCAGGCAAAGATGGCTACTGCCTGAACGGTTCGTTGCTGGCTCCGCCGGTGGGCCAGCGTGGTTCATGTACTGGACGACTTCCAGCGACTGCGGGCTGTCAGGCGAGACTTTGAACGACGCAACATTCAGCACGACGCCGGGGTATCCCGTTTGCAACGCGACGTATTCATCGTCGACGTGGGGCCGGCGGCGATGCAACGTCATTCCCAACAGATCGCGGTAGAAGGCGATCGAGCGCTCGATGTCGGCGACGGTCAATCCGAGGTGATGCAAATCACCCAGCCGCCAACCGGAAGACTCTGTTTCCTGTTCCATGCTAGGGCTCCAAAGTCATAAGACGGGCGTCGTCGCACAGGGCTTTTGTTTTATTCAAACTGTGGCAAGTGCGGCTGAGTAGCATGGCCTCGTAGGCCGTGTGTTTTCATGCGATCCCAAGCCGACACGGCCTACGAGGCCATGCTACTTCTTACGCAACTTCAAACAAACAAAAGCCCTGCGTCGCCGCACGGCAGCAACTGGTCACGTGCTTCGGTCATGCGTCCGTCCGGCGAGTAGCTCACGATGCGTCCTATCACGCGATTGCCTCGAACACTGGCGCGCCGCCATGCGCGATGTGGACTGGTCGGCCACTCAGGTCGTTGACGGTCATCTGTGGATCGACCCCCAGGAGCTGATAGATCGTGGCCACCATATCGCCCGCCGAGACAGGTCGCTCGGTGGGATATGCGGCGTGCTTATCGGTCTTGCCCACGACCACGCCGCGGCGCGTGCCGCCGCCGAACAGCAGCGAGAAACCGCATTGCGGCCAGTGATCGCGGCCGGCGTTCTTGTTGATCGTGGGCGTCCGCCCCATTTCGCCCATGACCACCACCAGTGTCGAATCAAGCAGGCCGCGCCGCTCGAGATCAAGAACAAAGGCCGCGATCAATTGATCCAACTGCGGGCACTGTGCCTTCAACATCCCGGTGTTGTTCTGGTGCAGATCCCAATGATTTTTTCCCTTCGACTCCCAATGAACCGTGATGAACGTCGACCCCGCTTCCACCAGGCGGCGGGCGATCAACAGGCTCGAACCCCAAAGATTGCGGCCGTATTCGTCGCGTGTCTGGTCCGGCTCGCGTGTGATGTCAAACGCGGCTCGTGTCTTCGAGGAACTCAGCAGGTTGAACGCTTGCTGCTTGAACTCGTTCAGCCGCGAGATCGCGCCGCTGGTCTCCAGCCGCGAAAGATCTTTGTCCAGCTGTTCGAGCAGCGATCCGCGTGCCGCGAACCGGTCGGCCGTGATATCGGGCAGCGCGTCTAACGAAGGCAGCGTTGGATGACCGATCGCTTCGACCGCATCGTAATCGTCTTTCGATTCGCGCGCCACCTGGGGATCGCAAACCGTACACAGCGGATCATACGGGCTACCAAGATACCCGCCATACGGGCCTGCCCGACGGAGCGACTGCGTGTAACCGGGAAAGGCCGGCATCATCACGTAACGCGGCACATCCTTCGCGCCGATGTCCAGGTACTGGCAGATCGATCCGATGCCCGGATGATCCGTTACCTTGGCGAAGTAGTTCTCGCTGTCGACGCCTCCGTCGTAGCCGGTCAAGACGTTGTACGGATTGTGGCTGTTGTATTTGTGTGAGTAAGTGCGGATCAAGGTCGCCCGGTCCATCAGCAGGGCGGTCTTCGGCAACAATTCCGAGATCTGTAAACCGGGAACAGAAGTCGAAATCGGTTTGAACTCGCCGCGCACGTTGTCCGGCGCCTCCGGTTTCAAATCGAACATGTCAATATGCGGCGGTCCGCCAAACAAATTCACCAATACGACCGACCGGGCCGGTGCGTCTCGCCGCGCGGGAGATTGTTCCGCGCGGAGCAGATTCGGCAGCGTCAGACCGCCGAACAAGGAAATGCCTCCCACCGCGAGCAACTCGCGCCGCGAGAGTCCGTCACACGCCGCCGCACGCCGACCGAGAATGCGTAACATGAGTGTCTGCGTCCTTCTCTGAAAAACTCGCTGATTGATTAGCGGCCAACGGGAGCGGGCCGTGGCGAACCGAGCGTCCGCTTGCGACCAGAGCCATCGGCCGGTGCCCGCTACGGCACCGTCGCCCTAGGTCGCATCCGCTCGCGACGGTTCGACGCTCTCGCCGACTTGTCCCATTTGTAGATCAAACACACCAGCTTTGTGAAGATCGACTAATAGTTCTTCGCGTTGCTCGTTCGTCAAGTTTCGTAACGGCGCTCGGACGGGGCCATTCTCGATGCCCAATTCCGTCAGCAAGATCTTGCAGGCGGATAGAAAACTGTAACGGGCCATGATGGCGACGATTTCCACGGACTTGGCTTGCAGCGCGCGCGCTTCCGCGTGGTCGCCTCGGCCAAAGGCGGCCAGCATCCTGCGGTACAAGGGTGCGGCAAAGTTGTAAGTGCTGCCGACCGCTCCGCACGCGCCGAGCGCAACCCCGGCCAGAAGTTGCTGATCGGCTCCAAACAGTACTTCGAACGCGCCATCGTTCAATTGCACGCATTGCTGCATCTGCATGAGATCGATATTCGAGTACTTCAAGCCCACGAGGTTCGGGATGCGCGGCTTGGCCTGTTCGAGAAACTCGGCCATCGGCAACACAACCTGCGTCAGCGGCGGAATCTCATAGAAATAAAACGGCAGATCGCCGGCGGCCGCCGCGACCGGTGCCAGGAACTCGATCAACTCCTCGACGCGAGCCGGCTTGAAGTAGCACGGCGATGACGCCGCGATCGAATCCGCGCCGATCCGTTGAGCGTGTTCGGCGAGTGCAACCGCGTCGGGCAGGCTGTTGTGGCCAACTTGGATGATGACTTCCAAGGGCGTTCCCGCCGCGACCTCCATCCAGCGCTCCGCGGATCGCATGCGTTCGCCGGTCGACAGCGATTGCCCTTCACCAGTCGAGCCTGCGACAAAAACACCATCGACCGACGTGTCGACCAGCAACTGCGCCTGCCGCGGCACAACTTCCAGGTTCAAGGATCCATCGGCGTAAAACGGCGTTGTCGGTGGTGCGATCAAACGGAAGCGGTTCGATGTCATGACGGGTTCCGCAGTGAAAAGAGTAGAGTTCCAATGCGTTGATCTTGCACCACGAACACCGGCAACGCAAGCAGCAACGGCAAGTTGGCAAAAGGATCCGATAATACGTGTTCTACCCGCGCGGTCAGGTTGGACGAAAGGTCGCGGCTCGGTAATATGAAGGAACGAGGGGCGATCACATCTTGTTTACAACGCAATCGAGCAATCGAGCAATCATGCAGAAGCACGTGGAAGTGGATGGCGTTCAACTGGCGCTGAGCAGGCCGAACGACAACAGCGCCAAGTGGATTGGGCAGCGCGAGATTCTGCAACAGCTCCAAGCGTGTTGGATTGTGGTTGACGATGCCGACCTGCCGCTCTCGCCCCGACTGGTCGGGGCACCCGGGATCGGCAAGACGGCGCTGGCCATGGCCGCCGCGCAGCAACGCGGTCAGGAATTGTACATCTATCAATGCACGGCCGACACGCGTCCCGAGGATCTCCTCGTCACGCCCGTTCTCGCCCAAAGCGGCAAGATCGCGTATCACGCTTCGGCCCTGGTGACGGCCATGATCCGCGGCGGCGTTTGCATCCTCGACGAAGGGAATCGGATGAACGAGAAGTCGTGGGCCAGTTTGGCTCCGCTGTTGGATTACCGGCGGTACGTCGAGTCGATTGTGGCCGGCATCACGATCGGCGCTCATCGCGACTTCCGGTGTGCCGTGACGATGAACCAAGACGAGTCGACTTACGAGATCCCCGATTACATCATGAGCCGCTTGCAACCAACGTTGAGCGTCGGCTTTCCCAACAAACAAGATGAACTCGCGATCTTGCAGTACCACCTTCCCTTCGTCGAGCCGGAAATGCTGGCGATTACGGTGGAGTTCTTGCAGCGTTCGCACGAGTTGAAGCTCGACTTCTCGCCCCGTGATGGGATCAACTTGCTGCGCTATGCGATGAAGCGATTGAGCCAGGACCTGACGCATCCCATCGCCAAGGACCGTGCCTGGCGAGAAGCCTTGGAGAAGTGTCTTGGTGAAGATGCGTTAGATCTCGAATCGCTGGCCCAGCGTCGCAGCCGGACGCTCGGCGGAGACGCTGTTCCTTTGGGGCTCGGCGATTTTTTCTTCGCCACCGACGATCCGTTGCATCCCGACTTGGATGACGATGACGATGATGACGAGCTCTTGTTTTAGGAGAGTTCACCAACCGCTCATGATTCCAGACGTTCTCAAATTTGGATCTCGCATCACGGTGCTGCCGATCATCCACGGCAGCGGTGATTTTGCGCTCGAAGTCCGGCGAATGATGCTCGAGCATCAATTTGACTGTGTCGCCGTTCCCTTGCCGCCATCGTTTCGGGAGGACGTCGAAGAAGCGATCGGTTTGCTCCCGACGCCCACAATCGTGCTGCAACGAGAGAGTGGTGGCTATCAATCCGAATGGACTCCGGATCAGAGCGATGACGGCGATGAAGACTTTGATGATTCGGATGGTGGTTGCAGCTATGTCCCGATCGACCCGTGCCAGGGAGTCATCATGGCGCTGCGCGTCGCGATGGGAGAACACATTCCGCGTCTGTTCATCGATCTGGAAACTTCACCCTTTGTTCCCTACAGCGAGCCGCTCCCCGATCCGTACGCGCTCAAGAAGGTGTCCATCGAACGATTTGCGGCTGCGGTCCTCCCGACGCTTGCCCGGCCCGATTTGGAACAACGGCGGGACCGCATCTCGCACATGGCCGCGAGACTGCGGGAACTGGAGTCGCGGCACGAAGCCATCCTGTTCGTCTGTTCCGTTCTCGATTGGCCGTGGATTCGCGAGGCGTACATCGAGCAGCGGCCCTGCGAAGCCGGCGACGCGTACACTCCCTCGACGGAAACCTACGAAGTCGAAAACGACACGCTCGTGTTCATGCTCGGCGAGTTGCCGTTTATCACCGGGTTGTACGAGAAGGCCCGTGCCGATTTGGATGACGACGAGAATCTGTCGATTGATGGTGTCAAGGAACTGCTGCTTGCCGCCCGCGATGCTTATCGCGAAGAGTTCAAACGGCGAGCCCGCAAGATCACGCCGCAGATCCTCGCGCAATGCATGAAGTACATCCGGAATCTGTCACTGATCGAACGGCGTTTGACGCCGGATCTTTACACGCTCGTGATTGCGGCGAAACAGATTGCCGGCGATCAATACGCGCTGCATGTCGCCGAGACGGCTCGGGACTATCCTTACGCCAGAGCGACCGGATTGCCGTATGCCGACATGGGCTTGGAGCGAGTGCGGCTTCCGGAAGGCGATTTGCTGGACGCCGTGAGCCGGCTGCCGGGGCCGCCCTTGATCTGGCGCAGTTGCGAGTTGCAGCCTCGTCCCGACCGGCAGGATGTCGAACGCTGGAAGATGCGTTGGAACCCGCATTCGCAATGCAGCTATCCACCGGAAGACAAACTGATCGAGAACTTCCGGTCTCATGTCTTCGATCGGGCCAAGGACTTGATGGGTGCCGACCTGGTCCACACCGAGAAGTTCACAACCAGTATCAAGGACGGGATCGATATTCGCGACACGTTGCGGCATTGGTACGAGGGAGACATCTACGTCAAAGTCCTGCCGCCAAGCCGCGGCAAGCTTGATTGTGCCGTCATGCTGTTCGACAGCCCCGCCGATCCGAGAGATTATCCGTGGCGGACAACCTGGTTTGCGGAACATGAAGAGGAGTCGACGCTCGCCTTCTTCGCGACCGATTTCCAGAAAGAACTGGTTGGCCCCGGGATCGGTCTCGGGAACTACGGCGGTGCGTTGTTTTTGTATCCTCCGATACCGATCATCGATATCTGGATGGACCCGCGCTTGGACTTTACGGAAACCATGGAAGAGCGCGTCCTCGCGGCCGCCTGTCTGCACAGCCAATGCCCGGACATTGCGTTGCTCAGCCCCGCGCCGCCCGGAGCCGGTTGGCGGCGTCTCGCCAAACGCTTCAAAAAGAAGTGGGTTCATATCCCGCTCGGTCAGTTTGGCGAGTCCACGGTCCAGCAACTGCGGATGGTCCACGTGTTAAACGGGAAACACGTGCGCAGCTACGCCGCGGATTTCATTCGCCGCGCCTAGCACACGTTGCTTGAGACATCGAAGCGGCGCTCGTATACTAGCCGCTCAGCCAATTGCAAAGACTTGCCAAGAACGCTCGGGAGATGGAAATGGAATTGCATGTAAAGCTGCGGAATCTGCTCGTCATGGCGGCCGCGGACGGAAGCTTGACCGAGCGTGAGATTGCTTTCTTGACCGAGCGGCGCGAACGCTGGGCGGTTCCCGAGGACGTCTTTGCCAACGCGATCCGTTATGCCATCTCGGATGTCGCGGAACTGGAAATCCCCGCGTCCCACAAGGAACGCGTCGAGATGCTTCAGGACCTGCTTCGCATGATGGCGGCGGATGGTGACTTGGCCGAGATCGAGAAGAAGCTGTTCGCGACCGCGTCGGTCGCGATGAACATCTCGGACAACGAACTCAAAGAGATCATCGATTCGGTTCTCTGAGCGAAGTATGATGGTCGGATCGCTGATAGCACCGACTCCGTTTCGAGACAGGTCCGCCAAGACATCATGAGATTCGCAAGCCGTCGCATCCGCCTGTTGGCCCTGTGCATCGTCGCCTGGCCGCTCACGCTGGCTGCTCAGGTCGAAGACGACGAGTTTCGCGGTGGATTGATCGGCAGCTATGCCGATCAGCATGGCCATTCCTTGACGCGACGCGACACAACCGTTTCGATCGCGTCGGGCGACGTTCCGATTGATCGTCGGCTCGAAGGCACTTCGCTGCGCGTCCACTGGTCCGGCTTTCTCATGTCCCAGGCGGTCGGCGAATATCGACTGCATATTTACGGGACGGGCAGTGTGCAAATCGAGCTGGACGGCAACACGGTGCTTCAGGCGGAGAACAAGACGCCCGCGTGGTCGGTCTCGGCCCCCATCGCGTTACAGTTTGACTTTCATCCGCTGGAGGTGAGCTACGATCGAAAAGATTCCGACGGCGGGCTCCGGCTCTTTTGGTCGGGACCGCAGTTCCAGTTGGAACCGATCGGCCCGCAATACCTGTTTCACGATCCAACGCAAACGCCGGACGACAGCTTGGAACGCGGTGAACTCATCGTGCGCGCCTTGCGATGTGCGGCGTGCCACGACATCCCGGGCGAATCACAGCCCGCCGGCGCGCCTTCGCTCGCCCATGTCGGGGGCAACATGCACTCCGACTGGCTCGTCAATTGGCTCGCCGACGCTGCGCCAAGACAAGCAGGTGTGTCGCGACGGATGCCGCACTTCTCGCTCTCGAAGTCCGAATCCGAAGCGATCGCGGCGTATCTGTTTGACCAATCCAAATCGATCAAACGGAGACCAGCCGACAAGAAGAAGATCGATCCCGCGAAGGGCCAGCAATTGTTGCTGACGACGGGCTGTCTCGCTTGTCATCAGCTGGGGGGCGCCGGCCAGTCCAGTCTGTTTAGCGGCGGCGACCTGACAACGATCGCGGCGAAACGCCCGCCAGATTTCTTCGACCATTGGCTCGCCGCGCCGCAAGAACTCAATCCACAGCATCGGATGCCGGTCTTTGAGCTTTCGAAAGACGAGCGTCGTGATCTGGCGGCACACCTGGCTACGCTTGGCACAGCACCGGAACGAACCGAAGCTCCTCGAACCACAGACCGTCAGATCGCGCTGGGGCGTCAACTGTTCGAGCAGCGCCAATGTGCGGCGTGCCACGAGCGAGCGAGTACCGAGAATCGCAATCCGCAACGCGAGTTTGCGGCAGTGATCAATTGGGACGACAGTTGCGCGAACCAGCCGAATGATAAACGTCCCGGCTACCATCTGTCGGACGAAGACCGGCGGGCTGTCGCGCAGTTCGTCACGGAAGCAATCAAGCATCCAGACGCAACGCCTCGGGTTTATGCCCGGCAGTTGCTCGCCGAACAGAATTGCTTGACGTGCCACCGGCGAGATGATTCGCCAGGTTTGGCAGCCCGCCTGCCGGCCATCGCCGAGGCGCATCCGGAACTCGCCGAGTTGTTGCCCGCCATGACTCCGCCACCCTTGATCAGCCTTGGCGACAAACTGTACGGGCAGTCCATCCGTGATGCGATTCTGCGGAAGTCCGTGCATCGCGACTACCTGCTCGTGCGGATGCCGAAGTTCAACCTGTCCGACGAAGAACTCCAATCACTCGTCGACTATTTCGTTCAGTCCGATCGCGTGCCTCCCCGAAGTGACGTGCAGCCGCCGCCAGTGATTGACCCGCTCGTGTTGCATGCCGTTGGCAGCCGCCTGGTGACGACCGATGGATTCGGTTGCACGAGCTGTCATCAACTGGGAAGTGTCGAGCCCGCCAAGGCACCGCTCAACGCACGCGGCCCGCAATTGACGCTGTTGGCAAAGCGCGTGCGCCGTGAATGGTTCGAACGTTTCGTGCGGAACCCGCTGCGCGTCATTCCACGTATGGAGATGCCGTCGGTTCAAGTCGCCGTCGGCGGCATCCTCGACGATGATCTCGACACGCAACTGGCTGCTGTTTGGGATGTGTTGAATACTCCCGGTTTTGAGCCGCCGCTGCCCGACCCTGTCCGCACGGTTCGGCACTCGGGGTTTGCGGACCGCCAAGAGCGGGCCACCGTCATCACGGACGTTGTCCGCAACGGAAAGCAGACCTACCTCAAGCCGTTACTAATCGGCCTGCCGAATCGAACCAGCTTCCTCTTTGATCTCGAAACAGCGGCCTTGGCCCAATGGTCGGTTGGCGACGTCGCTCAGGAGCGGACCGAGGGTAAGTCGTGGTACTGGGCGGCAGCTGGCACACCGCTGTTGAAGACCGAACTCGCAGGCTCGGAACTCACGATCATCGACGGGAACAGCGAGTCGCGGCCGGAAACGGTCGGCCAGTTTGTGACCGAGTTTGATGAAGTGTTTCATACCGCAGGTCGCGGGCTTGGATTTCGATATCGGCTGCGGTTTGGCGGTGCGACGAATCCAACGGTCTCCGTGGCACAGACCTTTGAAGTCGAGTCGTACGAGACGGGTGACGTGTCGCGGCAAATCGAGGTCGTTGGACTGCCGGCATCGACAGCGATGAAGCTCCAGCTGCTATCGTCCGCCGCGGGGGACGGAGCAACCACGAATGCAAACGACATTCTGACACGTTTCGGCTCCCTTGAAGTGTTGCAACCCGTCGAGATCGCCGATGATTTCAGCGTGACGGTGCCCGCCGACAAGAACGGCCGAGCGACGATCACGGTCCTGTATCGCCCACGCGTACCCATCGATGTTTTCCCGACGATTGCCCCCGAGCCGCCTGCACCAGCACCGCTGACGTTAGACGTTGTCCCAGGTTTCGAGACCATTCGCCTGCCGATCAGCAACGAGTTCATGCCGACCGGAATGGATTGGCGACCGCGTGGCGACTTGGTGGTTGCTTCACTGAAAGGCCGCGTTTGGAATCTGCGTGACACGGACAACGATGGACTCGAGGACGAAGCGGTCGCGATCTCGGACGAGTTGGCGGCTCCTTATGGCATCGCGGCGTACGATCAACACGTCGACGTGGTTAACAAATACGGTTTGCTCCGTCTCTTTCCGGATCGGATGGTCACACTCGCCTCCGGCTGGGGGCACACGGCCGACTATCACGACTGGGTTGTCGGCCTGCCGCGCGATGAGTCCGGCAACTATTACGTAGCGTTGCCGTGTCAGCAAGACAAACGATCCGCGCCGGCTGCGAAATACAAAGGCTCGGTGCTCAAGCTCTCGCCGCGTACACCGACATCGGACGACCCAAAGTCGTTTGCCATCGAAGAACTGACCGCGGGGCATCGCTTTCCAATGGGGATCGCGCGTAATCGCGCCGGCGAGATGTTCGTGACCGACAATCAAGGCAATTACAACCCCTTCAACGAAATCAATCACATCGTCCAGGGGAACCGCTATGGGTTCATTAATGCCATCGATCGCGATCCGGACTTCAAGCCGCCCCTGACACCTCCCGCGATCGACATTCCCCATCCGTGGACGCGAAGCGTGAACGGGATTTGCTTTCTCGACTCACCAACGTCGTCGAAAGTGGGCTTCGGTCCTTTCGAAGGGCAGCTGATCGGCTGCGAGTACGACACGCGAAGACTTGTTCGAATGAGTTTGCAGAAGGTCGGCGATACGTACCAAGGTGCGGCCTACCCATTTAGCTACGACGCGCCTCGCAGCGGCCCGCCGCTCTTGGGGCCGCTGGTTTGCGCCGTCTCACCACGGGGCGATCTCTATGTCGGCGGCATCCGGGACAGCGGTTGGGGCGGTGCGAATAACATCGGCGAAATCGTGCGGTTGCGCCCGCAAGCCGATCGACTTCCTTGCGGGATCGCGGAAGTGTGCGCGATCTCGAACGGATTCGTCGTCGAGTTCACCTCGCCGATCGACCGCGACAAAGCGTCACAAGCCGGCAGCTACGCGGTGTCGTCTTACACCCGCGTCTCGACGCCGGCGTATGGAGGAGACGATCAAAATCGACGGCAAGAGCAAGTAGCTCGTGTCCGTGTCGCGGAGGACGGGCGTCACGTCGAAGTGGCGCTCGATGATCTGCGAGCCGGGCACGTCTATGAACTGCACCTCAAGAATCTCGCGCCAAGTGATCGCGAATTCTTTCCCGCCGAAGCGCACTACACGCTGCGCGCGATTCCTGATCGGCCTTAGTGTGACAGCGCCACTCAGGTGTCCAACAGCGTCAGCCGCAGAAAGTTTAAAGCTTGCTTCACCGCGCGTTCCTTGAGAATGTCGGGATGGCCTTGTGAACGGTAATGCCCACCGAGGGCTGTCGGCCACGGGCAATGATGTCCGGCAGCATTTGTTCCAAGTCACTCTCGCCGACACCGAAGCATTTGATCTGATGATGCCGGATCACGCGCCGGCCACCGGTCATCTCCTGCAGCGCCGGACTCACGGTCTGCTCCCACCTCTCGCGCATCTCCGCGGGAATGCCCGGCAACGCGAACAGCCGACAGGTGGTCCGGCCAACGCGTTCGACCCGCCGATCGATACCGGGTGCGGTGCCGTGTGGATTCGGGATCGGGCGGCTGCCGGTTGGGAACACGGCTTGGATCACATTCCGCTCGGGCATCTCTCGCTTTCGTCTCACGAACATCGACCGGATTCGGGCAAGTGACTCTTCGTCGAGCGCGAGTTCAACACCGATTGTGTCCGCAATCGCCTGCCGTGTCAGATCGTCCGCGGTCGGCCCCAAACCGCCGGTACAGACAATGATGTCCGAGTGATCGATAGCCTCGCGAAACACACGGACGTTGGCCGCCAGATCATCGCCAACCGTCGAGTGGTAGAGCGTACGGAGGCCGAATCCACCGAGTCGCTCGCTGAGCCATTGGCTGTTCGTATCCAGCCGTTACTGATAACTGATAACTGACTGATAGGAAATTTGATCCAGCACCAGACCTGAGGGTGAGGGGGCCGAGCGAGAGTTGGCCGCTTTCCCAACCTAACAGAGCATCAGTCGAGCGAACTCTTCGAGTCGCCGATTCGCAGCACCGAGTCCGTCGCGTGAAGCGAGAAGACGGACCGCGCGAACGTGAACTGTTCGCGAAGCGGTTCGAGATCGAGGGCCTTGCCGCCGCCGGTCACTCCGCCCGCGATGGTTACCTTGCGAGGAGCGATCAGCGCGGCGATGTGTGCGATGTCGCCGACGTCTTTCAAAATACCGGGGACCATCAGGCCGAGCCGTTGACCGCGATAAGGCTCGTCGGTGACGTAGCTGGCGAGTGAATCGACGGTCATCGCGTGCGAGATGCGTTCGTCGAGCGCGGCCGCACTGAGTGCGACCGGCCCCGCCGTGCCGATGCCGACAACCGCGACCTCCTTCGGCAGTGAACCGTGATGCTCCGCGAGTGCGTCGAGCGTGCGACGGACGTCGTATGCCCACTGGCCGAGTAACGGTCGGCCGATCCACAGCGACCACTCGGCCGAGTTGTGATCGGGGGCGTTACCAACCTTGTCACCCGGCGGAGCATGCTTGCCGCTGGCCCGCAGTTCGGTGCGGACGATCGTCCAGCCAGCCGCTTCCCATTTCCTGGCCAGTTCCAATCCCGGTCCTTCGGCGGGCTTCTTGAAGGCGACGTGGCCATCCAGATCGAGCAACAAGAGCAGCTTGGCTGGCTTTTCATTCGATGCGCGTTCGGCAATCACCGGGACACCCGGTTCGCTTTCAAAGTAGAGTGCGTCGTTCGGATCGACCTCGTTGATCAACTTGAGTGGCGACGGCTTCGGCATCCCGCCGAGAACCGCCTCCAGCGCGACAAGCTTCTTCGCGCGTTCGGCCTTCCAGGCGTCGAGGCTGCCCGGCGCGACGTGCTTCGCCAGAATTTCGCGAGCTTGGGCGGCGGCGAATCTCGGGATCGTCACGAAGTCGTCGGGACGCGATTCACCGGGATAGCAGCGAAGCGTTTCCGGGGCTTCAGTCTTGATCTCGGGTTCGGCGATCGGGCTGCCGTCTCCTTCACCCTTCAAGTGCATCGTCATCCAACCGTACATCGCCTCGCGCATCGGCTGGTTGAAGTGGTGAGGCGACTCGATGATCGTGTGCTTGACCTGCGCGCTCTCGTACAGTTTCACGACCGCCGCAACTCGCTCGAACGATTTCTTCGCCTCGCCGACCGAGAACTGAAAGGCGTCCTGCGTGGCACTCGTCACCATCAGGCCCCGCGCGGCGGCGAGACTCAGCACGTCCCCTTCTTCGGTAAATCGCAACGCGCCCGGTACCACTTCGCACATGCAGCAGGCGGCACTTAGATACGCTTGGTAATTCCCAACCGAGCAGGTGGGAACGACGCAGTGCAACCGTTCGTCGAAGGCTCCCGCATACATCGTCTGGTTCCCGCCGCCACTCGCGCCGGTGACGCCGATGCGCTCCGGATCGACTTCGGGCCGCGAGCGAATGTAATCGACGGCTCGCATGTTCTCGTAAACCTGAAGCCCCGACAGTGGCCTGCCGACGGGAAACAACGTCGCGGCGGTCATCTCCCCGTGATACTCACCCAACTTTTTGCCAACGCCGCGCTCGCCCGCGCCGAAGGCATCGACGCAGAGTACGAAGAAACCCAATTTTGCGAGGCCGATGCATCGCGACTGCACCACCGGATCCTGCTTCGCTCCAGCCCAATGTCCGTGAACGCACAGCACAGCCGACAACTTGCCCGTCCGCTCGGGGACGTAGGCATTGGCCGTCATCCAGACGCCGGGCAGAGTTTGAAAGACGATCTTTTCGACGCGATAGCCGTCGCGTTGGATCTCACCCAACGAGCGCGGCTCCAGCGGACAGGCGGTCTCGGGAAAGCCACCCCACGCTTCGAGCAGATTGGCCCGCAGTTTCGAGCGAGTCTGTTCCCACTCGGCGTTCGTCGCGGGAGCCACATCGCCGGCACGCAGTTCGCGCCCCTGTGCCTGCACGAACCGCTGAAACATGTGCGGAGCCGGGTCTTCCGACTGGGCATAGCCTTCCAATGGCAGCAGGACAATCGCAGTTAGTGCAATCGCAGTTAGTGCAATCAACCCTGATTTGTGCCTCATAGTTTCTCTCCTTGGTGCAGCATGAAATAATCCAGAATGTCAGTCGCTCGTGAAACCGGCTGGATGACATCGAACGTGTGGCCGACACGAGTGACTGACTGATACTGATAGGAAATTTGATTTCCAGCACCAGACCTGAGGTTACGAGGTTGAACTGCTCATGGTAACTGAAAGGATCCCCAGTGACGACTAGCAGGTGGCTAGGAAGGTGTTGATCTCGACGTACGTCAGTTCCTGGGGCGGTTCGGCCGCGTCCGGAGATCCAATGGAGCTGTCCGTGTAGGCGGCATCCAGCTCGAGAACCAAGTCTTCCGGCTCGGCTGGTGCCCTCGGCGCTGACGAGTGCCAAAGACCGCCGACCATCGCTCCGCTCTGGTGCCCGTGAAGGATCTCATCGATCACGTCACTCTGGGAGGACGGTCGTCACGTCGAAGTGGCGCTCGATGATCTGCGAGCTGAGCACGTCTATGAACTGCACCTCAAGAATCTCGCCCCGGGTGATCGCGAATTCTTTCCCGCCGAAGCGCACTACACGCTACGCGCGATTCCTGTTCGACCTTAGAAAGTGCTGATCAACAACTTCCCGATTTGAGTTTCGCGCGGGGCGAGGCTCCTGCCGAGCCATCCGGGGAAAGGCT
>JAQBZB010000237.1 GCA_027622275.1 Planctomycetota bacterium
GTAATAGGGTCGCGACGGTGTTCTTCTCGACGAGCAATTCGATGTGATTTGGCTGGCTCTGTAGCAGGTCGCGAAAGTAGTGGTTGAACAACCCATCTAGCTCTCGGTCGACAAACGTGCGCACCGAGCGATGCGTGTCCCATTGCACGACGGGTCGTGTCTCATCTCCGATGCTATCGAACGGAATCATCCCGTTCAGTCGCATACGGGTAATCATGTCGCACACGTCTTTGTAGCACTTTTCATTGTTTTCAAATGGCGACTTCAATACATCGTTTCGCAGAAGTCCTCGGATGTTCAACAGCAGATAGTTCACACGACGATCAGACAAAGGCCATTCGTCTTCATGTTCGTACACGATCTCCCTGATGGCATTCATCAACGAGATTTTCTCAGTGATTCGCGACCGCGTTTTCTTGCCACGCAACTCGATAGCTTCAGACGAGGTGACTTGGGATTTGTTGCGACGATATCGTCTCACGGCCTGCCGAGTCTTGCAGTTCATCGCGACAATGCCCTCACGAACCATCGTGTTCGTGGCCTTGATTCGCTGCGAGTTGTAACTCACCAATAACTTCACGACTCGCTCGGGGTCATCGCAGTAACGCAGGTCAGGAATAACGCGCACTGGAACGGTTTTGAGCTTCAGTTTCTTGGCTGCCGCAAGACGACGGTGCCCACTGACTACGAATCCGTCCGCTGTCGACTCAAGCGGTACAAGAACCCCATTCTTCGCGATGTCGGCGACGAACGAGACGAACTCGGGGTCGTCGTCTCGGATGGGATCGTAAAGCAATCCGAAGTTCTCGGGGACTTCGTTTAGCGCAAAAGTATCCACTTCATCCAGCCTAGTCTGTACGGTAGTGGATACTTTTGATCTTTCGCCGATCTCGGAGTCTTCTTCGAGCTGTTTACGATACTTCGCTATGGTGCGATGCTTACATCCAGCCATTTGCGAGATTGCTCGGTCGCTCAGCATCCAATTACTGCGGATGGTGTTGCAGATCCGTACTGCTGCCACTGCTCGGCTCATCGCTGACCCTCCGTCGTCACCTTCGCGGTCAGTGTCGGGCAACCGCCGATGTGACGGCCGTCGGGTGAACGGCAATACTCGCAATACCCTCGCCCCCTTTTCGATCGGGCATCTTCGTACGGGGCAATGCCGGCTTCATCAAGTTCGCGACATGCTTTTTCGTGAGCTTTGCGCCGTGCTGCTGGAGTTGATGCCGTGACGGGAGAGTTGGTGTCACCAGCCCGTGTGGTGGCTTCCACGAAGCGTTGAAGAGCTTCGATGGATGTGAACCTTTTGCCGCCGCACAACACCGACTCAAGTCTGATGCCACGGATGCCCTTTTGGATGAATCGCCAGCACGTCGCCGAATGTGGGCGTCCAGGGAAGTGGCTTGGAATCTTAGCGACAGGGACAAGCGTCTCGGTCTGAATGTCTATCACTGCGAGTGTTCTCCTATGGGTGCCAAGGAACACCTATAGAAAAACACAAACGCGTCGGTGACATCTAGAAACTGTCACCGGTGACAACTGCTAGTAGTCGCTACTTTTTTTTGAGGCGTCGCAAGATGGTGCGCAAACCACAATTCAATTCCTTGGCGGCCAGCCTGCGCCGCTCGGTTTCGCTCAGTTTCGGATGAAATTGTCGCAATCTACCGAGCACGCGTTCTACCTGCTCCAACGTTGGTCCCTCTCGGCTGGCGCGCGCAGCTTCCAGGTTTTGTAGCATTTTCTTCCCTGCGGTTGTTTCGTCCTCTGAAACGATCATACCCACTCTCTGACGTTCCAGAGCAAGGTTCCACACATTCAACACGATTTCATCAAACATGGTGACCTGATACGTCTTCCGCTTCGCAATGTCATTCAATTTTGTACTCGCCTCGTTGACTTTGTCGACGAGCCTTGACGAGCTGCTTTTAGACGGCTCAGCAGCCTCCGATACCGCATCATCAAGTAGCCGCGATAGCATCGCAATGCAGCTGTACAAAGCGTTTGTATGACGTCCGAAGTCCCGCTTAATTTGAACGAGGCCGTCGAAGGCATCTGCCATTTCTCGACAATACTCTGAAAATGGCGGCACCGGCGATTCGGCCGCCATCGTATCGGCTAAGTGTCGCAGGCTTTCCGCCTCGATACTGAGGTATCCGTCTAAATCGGATGTATCATCGCCTGCAACGAATTCTCCATCTGAACCGAAGTAGGCAAAAGTGCGGTAGCTACTCGACATTCGTCTCACCCTTTTTCAATTCGAGCCGCCGACCGCCAACGTGGAAAAACGGGTGAGAGAAACCACGTCGACGATCAGCTACGCGGGGATCAGCCGCAAGCCCGAAGTCGTAATGTTACCCGACTTGCCGCATAATTTCAGCCGCCTTGGCGAGATCTCTTTCGGCGTAAATTTCCGTGGTGTTCGCGTGGCTGTGACCGAGGGTAACTTGAGCCCCTTCTAAACCGAACTGACGGCGGATCTCGGTCGCAACAGTATGCCGTAGCTGGTTGGGGCTCCAACGGTTTTGGCTTTGCCAATCGTCCAACTCACCTTGCTGCTTTGGCGTCAGCCGTTCTCGCCATCTCCTCGCGGATTCCTTCTCTCGACGTGCAAGCGGTTCTGGTGCCGGGAATGCGGCGTCGCACGCCCGATGGATAGCACGGCGGTAGCTGTCGTTGGTGTACTGACCGCTCGGCGGACGTTTGCGGTTGCGAGTTCGGCACGTCCCCGGACCATTTCCGTACTTGGCGGGCGTCGTTCGGTTCTCGTGAGCGGCGCGGCGTCGTTTTCGTTCGCTTTCATCCGGCGAAAAGCAAAAGGCATCGGCTGCCCTGAGCAGATAGTGGCGGAGTACGTCTTGAGCCTTTGGACCGATCAGGATGACTCGATCGCGTCCGTGGTGTTCAGTTTTGTAGCTTTCGGGGCGGTACGTCCAAACGTCACCGGAGGTATCCACGTCGCAGGGACGGAGCGTACAGACCTCCCCAGGTCGGCAACCCGTCAGACGTTGAAAACGAACCATGTCCGCGACAACGAGTTGAAGGTGTGGGAGTGTTGACTCGACAGTTGTATCAGGAACCGGCAGAACTGGCTCCGATTCGATGGCCTTCGTTCGTCCAGCAAGTAGACCACAGACCGTACATAGCCCCTGGTGAACCGATACCGGGATGAGTTCCTCGGATGCCGCCCACTTGAACATGCGCTTTACGCGACCGATCCTCGCGTTGATGCCCTGCCTCGTGAGCCCCGCCGCGATTAAATGATGTTGCAGGGCCTTCAACGACTTGGGACCGAAGTTGCTTGCGAGCGTGTCCCCGTACAGCCGTCGCAGTGGTTTCATTGCGACCGCGATGTAATCAAACTCCCCAGTTAAGGCACCGTTCTTGACGTAGTGTGTTCTGGCAAATCGAAGATACTGGACCATCACGACAGCGATCGTGAGTTGCTCGCGGGCGTCCAGCTGCCGACCGCTCGCTTGCCATTCGCCAACGAGCCGATCGTATTCGGTTCTGCTAGCCTTCGATTGGTACGGGCCAAGGTAGAAGTCTCGCCCTGAGAGGGTGACGACAGCTTGACCGGATGCGCGATGCTTGCGGTACTTGGGTAGAGTTCTGGTGAGTCGTGGCACAGTGCGTTCTCCCGTTTTCGAGTGCCAAAACGGTAAATACCGTTTTGTGCTGAAAGGAACGGGCCGCACTGCCGACCGCCGGCAGGTATCGTAAGCTGAGGATTCGGCTGGGTTTAGAATTCAGTCGGGGCGACACGATTCGAACGTGCGACCTCCTGCTCCCAAAGCAGGCGCTCTAGCCAGGCTGAGCTACGCCCCGCGACTTGCCACACTCTAACGCCATAACTCGCCGCGAGCAATCGGGTAAAGGTGTTTTCTGAACGAGCTTTACAAACTTTCGCTCGGTTGAAAAGAAGACTCAGCCGGCCTCGCGCTGTTCGTTTCCGCGTTGGGCGAAGCCGAGTCGAAGTCGCTCGAATTCGTCGGCGTTCGCAAAATGGACGATCATCCTCCCGCGACCTCGCGCGGCCTGCTTGATCTCGACTTTCGTGCCGAGTGCAATTCGAAGTTCCTGTTCGAGAGACGCGATTTGATCGGTCTTGGTTCGCTTGCGGCGAGCGGCGGCGGTTGGGAACGCGATCGTCTCGGGTTCGAGCTTCTGAATGTGATCGCTGACCGCTTGTTCCGTGTTCCGAACGCTCATCCCTTCCGCTTGGATGCGTTGGCAGAAGTCGATCTGCTCGATCTCGTCACCCAGCGGCAGCAGCGCCCGAGCGTGACCGGCCGTGATCTCCCCGCTACGGATTGCGTCCAACACGCCGAGGGGCAGTTCGAGCAATCGCATCAGGTTGGCGATCGTCGAGCGATCGATCTTCAGACGGTGGGCGAGATCTTCTTGCGTACAGTGATGCTCGTCGAGATATCGTTTGAACGACATGGCCTTCTCGATCGGATTGAGATCCTTGCGCTGCAAGTTCTCGACGATCGCCAGTTCGGCGACCAGCCGATCGTCGGCTTCACGTAACCGCGCAGGAACCGTCGACCAACCGGCTTTGATCGCGGCCCGCAGACGACGTTCGCCAGAAATGAGCTGATAGCGGTCACCAACGCGGCGCACCAACACTGGCTGTAGCATGTCGTGTTCGCGGAGGCTCTCGGCCAGCGACGCGATCTCGGACTCGCCGAACTCGCGGCGCGGTTGAAACGGATTGTCGTCGATCTCGTAGACATTCAGATCGAACAAGCCGGAGTTGGGTGCAGCGGGCGGGCGGGCGGTGCTAGCAGTTGCTGCCGCCGACTCGTCGGCCTCCGCACGCTGGTCATACGTTGCGCTGTTGGCGACTTCTTCTTCGAGCTGCGTTCCCAGCAGTGCGGCCAGTCCACGTCCCAGTCGTCGGTCTTTACTCACGCTCCAGCACCTCCATGCAAAGTTCGATGTACGCACGCGTTCCCTTCGAGCGGGGCGCGTAATCGATCGCCGAAAGCCCGTGACTCGGGGCTTCGGAAACGGTTACGTCGCGTGGTATCACGGTATCGAAAACGAGTTGGCCGAAGAAGTCTCGGACTTCCGCGTCCACTTCACGGGTCAGTTCCAGGTTATGGTCATACATCGTCAGTAAGATGCCGCCGAATTCGAGGCAATTTGTTTCTTCTTGCATCACGCGGCGAATCACTTGAATCATCTGCGTCAGCCCCTCCATCGCGAAGTACTCGCATTGGATCGGCATCAACACCTCGGTCGAGGCAGTCAAAGCCGCCTCCGTCAACCGTCCCAGCGAGGGCGGGCAATCGATCAACACAAAGTCATACGCATTGACGCCTCCAGAAAGATGGCTGCGAATGGCGTCCGCTTCCCCCTCTTCCAAAGTGTTGACATCTTGAAAAGTCCGGCTTCCTGGCAGTAACGCCAATCCTTTGGTGTTGGTCCGCAGTAACGACTCCCGCAATGGTTGGCGCAACACAAGCGGATGTCGTTCCGCCGACGGCTTGCCAAAAGCGGTTGTTGCATTGCACTGCGGGTCGAGATCGACCAGCAACGTCTGCCGTCCCGCTTTCGCCAGTCCGACCGAGAGGTTAACGGCCGTGGTCGTCTTGCCTACGCCACCCTTCTGGTTGGCCACGCACACAATTCGAGCCACTCGCCACGCCTCCATAGATCCGACAACTTGCGTCCGTTTTGGGAGGCGGATTGTAACCACACGTCCGTACAATCTGAAATGCCAGTTAACGGAGGTCGCTGAACCAACGTCAACTTCGCGTTATGGCGCGTTACGATCCACCACGAGGGTTCGTTTCACGTGAAACGAATAGTCAACGTCACCTGCCTGTTTCACGTGAAACACGCATTTGTCGCTGTAGGCGCATCCTGTGCAAACACGTTTCACGTGAAACACGGAAGTTTCGGTTGGGCCTGCGCAGCCATCGACAGCATTAAAGTGCCGACGGCCGCTCGTCAATCAAGCGGATTGATGACCAGGCCGCTGAGCAGCTTGGGGTAGAAGTAAGTACTCTTCGCAGGCATCCGCTCGCCGTGTTCGCTGATGGCTCGAATGTGATCGAGTGTGGCGGGCATCACCAACGCGGTCAGCGGGTACTTCGAACCGTCGTCATCGCCTGCCACCAACCCCTCGACGACCTCTTCCACGAGATGAACGTAGTTCGGCTTCGGCAGATCCTTGGCTTCGAACAGAGTCTCGAGGATCAGACGCTGCAGGATGCTGACTCCCAAGCCTTGCCAATCCGAGCTGTGATCGCTGGCCACCTCGGCCATCTTCGCCTGACCTGCATCCGAAAGCGTCGCGACCGTCCATTGGTCATCGGCCGAAGTGTACAGCCCGAGCTGACCTTGATTGTCTTCCATCTCGATGGCTTCCCAGATTCCGTGCGCTTGAGCGGGCCCTGAACCACCCGACTCGCAATCGAACAACGCGCCGAGCTTTGCGCGGAGTTGCTCGGACGTTAGCGCGGGAAGCCCTCGGAACAGGCGATGCGTCGGTAGTACGATCATACCTGGATCGTTCATGCTGACACACATCGTCAGCACGAAGTTAGCGGGATGGCTCGGGTCAAGCGAACCTCCCGCAGCGAGCTGATCACGGAAGTTGCAGGCGGTCTCGTAGCGGTGATGTCCGTCCGCAACAAACATCGGCTTCGACGCCATCGCCGAGGACACGCCGCCGATGACGTTGACATCGGTAACGGGCCACAAGCGATGTACGACTCCCAGATGGTCCGTCGCTTCAAGTGGAGTGACGCCGATGATCGCGTTCTCCAGCAGGCTTTGAGCTTCGTTTTCCTCGTCGGGATAAATGCCAAAGATCTGGCTGAGGTTCGCGCGGCAGGCTTGTGTGAGCTTCAGGCGATCGGCCTTCGCGGCGGCGTGCGTCTCTTCGTGTGGATAAACCGTCCCCTCGCCGAATCGCTCCAAGCCCATGCGGCCCATGAAACCGCGCCGTGTAAATGACTCGTCGCCATACTCGAACACTTGATGATAGACATACAACGCGGGGCTGGGATCCGTTTGGAAAACGCCTTCCTCCTGCCAGTTCTTCAGGAATCGAGCGGCTCGCGAGTAGCGGTTGTGGGTGTCATCATCGCCGGGCTCTTCACGATTCAGGATCAGCCGAATGACGTTCGACGGATGCCGCTTGTACAGATCATCTTGCAGCTCCGGTCCGATGACGTCGTAGGGCGGCGCGATGACATCGCTGAGCGAACCAACATGGCCCAAGTCGTATCGGAGTCCTCGGAAGGCTGCAATCGTCGGCATGGTCGTTTGTCCTTTGTCATTGGTCACTTGGCATTTGTGAGCGGCGAGGCGTCCATCATAGGACAGCCGTTCCAAATGACCAATGACCAATGACAAGTGACCTAACAAAACAAGCCGCCGAAGGACTCAGCGGCTTGTTGGTGGCGGATGTTTGTTGGCTTAGTAGCGGTAGTGATCCGGCTTGTACGGCCCTTCGACCGGAATGCCGATGTACTTGGATTGAGCGGGCGTCAGCGTGGTGAGCTTCACGCCGATCTTCTCCAAGTGCAGCCGCGCTACCTCTTCATCGAGATGTTTGGGTAGCACATGCACGCCGATGTTGTACTTGTCAGACTCTTGCCACAACTCCAATTGTGCCAGCACCTGGTTCGTAAATGAGTTCGACATCACGAACGAAGGATGCCCGGTCGCACAACCAAGGTTGACCAACCGCCCCTCGGCAAGGACCAAGATCGAGTGCCCATCCTCGAACGTGTAGCGATCGACGGGGCCGCCTTGGTCCGCGTTGGTTTTGATGTTCTCGCGGACGACATCACGTTGGCCGTTGAGCCACGCCATATCGATCTCCAGATCGAAGTGGCCGATGTTGCAAACGATCGCGTCGTGGGGCATCGCTTTCATGTGGTCACCGGTGATGATGTCACGATTGCCGGTGGTGGTCACAAAGATATTACCCTCGGCGGCGGCCTCCTCCATCGTTTTGACTTCGAAGCCTTCCATCGCGGCCTGCAATGCGTTGATCGGGTCGATCTCGGTCACAATCACGCGAGCGCCGTAGCTGCGCAGCGAGTGGGCACAGCCTTTTCCCACGTCACCGTATCCGGCCACGACGGCGACCTTGCCCGCGATCATCACATCGGTCGCGCGTTTGATCCCGTCGGCCAGCGACTCGCGGCAGCCATACAGATTGTCGAACTTGCTCTTCGTGACCGAATCGTTGACATTGATCGCCGGCATCTTCAGCTCGCCGCTGGCGTGCATCTGGTACAAGCGGTGAACGCCCGTGGTCGTCTCTTCCGACAATCCCCGGATATCTCCGAGCAATTCCGGGAACCGCTGGTGAACCATCGCCGTCAAGTCGCCGCCGTCGTCAAGGATCAAGTTCAGCGGCTTTCCGTCCGGGAAGAAGAGCGTTTGCTCGATGCACCAATCGAATTCCTCTTCGCTCTCACCCTTCCAAGCGAAGACCGGAACACCAGTCGCCGCGACCGCGGCAGCGGCGTGATCCTGCGTCGAAAAGATATTACAACTGCTCCAAGTCACCTCGGCTCCGAGTTCAACCAGCGTCTCGATCAGCACGGCCGTCTGAATCGTCATGTGCAAACAGCCCGCGATCCGGGCTCCGGCCAGCGGCTTCGTCGCCCCATATTTTTCGCGAAGCGACATCAGACCGGGCATCTCTTGCTCGGCGATGACGATCTCTTTGCGGCCAAACGCCGCTTGCGAAATATCCTTTACTTTGTACGGCAGACGACTGGTTTCAACCTGTGACACAATGATCTCCTTGGCTCAAGCTCTGATCGCGACGAGATCCGACGCGATTCTGGGTCCGTTACGTCAGAGGTATGATATTGCGACCAGGGGGATTTCGACAACCCGCCAAAGTTGTCAGCTGTGCTCAGATTCAAGCTGCTGGAATGCTTTCTTAGCAGCGTTGACAAATGCCCGGACCAGCATGGGGTCTTTATTAGCGGGACGACCTTCCACACCGCTGGCCGTATCGACCGCGTCGGGCCGCACCCTGGCGATCGCCTCGGCCACGTTAAAGGGCGTCAATCCGCCTGCTAGCACCAGCGGGATTTCACCCAGGATTGGCTTCGCGTTGGCGACGGCTTCCCAATCGGCAACTTCCCCGGTGCCGCCGTATTTCTCAGGTTTCACCGAGTCCACCAAGATCGCATCCGGTTTTCGACCGTCCCCGCAATCTTCCAGAAAGCGAGCGATATCGTCGAGCCCGCTCTCGCCAAAACGAAATGCGCGAAGAATTGGTCGCGGTGACAGTTCGGCCAACAACTCCGGCGGTTCGTCCCCGTGCAGCTGGATAAAGTCGAGTTGGAGTTGCTCGGCGACGCGATTGATCTCGTCCGCGGTCGAATTGACAAACAAACCGACGCGTTTCACGGTCGGGCGCAGTACAGCAACCAACTTCTCAGCTGTCTGCATATCGACGTGACGCGGACTATTCTGGTAGAAGTTCAGCCCCACGGCATCCGCGCCAGCCAGCCCAACCAGTTGGGCGTCCTTGACGCTAGTAATGCCGCATATCTTGATTTTGAACAATATCGCGACCCGCTGCTTGGAACGCTTCCGCGCTCGACTCTCCCACGTGATACCGGTGCCCATTATACGGACGAGTGCGATGCTGTCAGCGCGCCTGACAGCACCATTCTCGAAAACTTCATGCTCAAAATACTGTCAACGAGCATACACGGCCGCAGCCGCTTAAATCGAGGGAATACGAATACTTACGCAGAAACCATCGCACAAGTTGCTTCTGGTTGAAGAGACGAGAGCGACTTTGCCGATTGGAACGAGGAGTCCAGATACCGACACGCGCAGCCTCGACCTGCCAGGACACTGGCGCTAGAGGCAAGGCAACAACCCTCGGGAATTGACACATCACACAGGATCGTCCGAATATGTACGAATCGTTCTTTCGCTTCACCTCGCGTCCTTTCGTCGCCGCGCCGCTCGTCGCCAACTTCTTTGCTTCGGAGTCCGCCGAAGCGGCTCGACAAACATTGACCCGCACGATCGACCGTGCGGAAGGCCCTGGGCTGATCGTCGGTCCCGCCGGAGTCGGCAAAACGCTGCTGTGCCGGATGCTTGCCGCCCGGTTCCAAGAGACGTTTCAAGTCGCGATGCTTTCGAGTACGCGGATTCTCACGCGGAAGGCGCTGCTCCAAAACATACTCTTCGAGCTGGGGCTGCCCTACCGCAACTTGGAAGAGGGCGAGTTGCGTCTGTCTCTGCTCGACCATTTGCAACCCCACGAAGATTGCCCCAACGGAATCCTGTTGATCATTGATGAAGCTCACTCGTTGCCGCTGCGCCTGCTCGAAGAGATTCGCATGATCACGAATCTGGTGCGCGATGGCCAACCGCGCGTCAGGCTCGTCATGGCCGGTGGCGCAAAACTCGAAGAGAAGTTCGCCAGTCCCAAACTCGATTCCTTCAATCAGCGAGTCGCCGCACGTTGCTACTTGGAGCCGTTCGGGCGCGATGACACGATCGACTATGTGCTCGCTCGAATCGCGGCGGCTGGCGGGAATGCCGACGCCACCTTCGACGACGGTGCCCTGCGTGCGATCTATCAGGCGACGGACGGCATCCCGCGACTGATCAATCAGGTTTGTGACCATGCCCTGGTGATGGCGTTCGCAGGGGGGCGACAACAGATCGACGCCGCCGGTATCGAGGAAGCATGGGCTGACTTGCAACAGTTGCCCGGTCCGTGGCAAGATGCTGCCCCCGTCGCAACTTCCGGCACCACGATCGAATTCGGTGAATTGGATGCCGAGTCAACCACGGTTGAAGCTGGCTTCGAAACGCTCGAAGAGGCTTCCGGCATTCTGAGTAACCATTCAGAACGGGCATTCGGCTTCGCGACGGAAGAACCGCTGATCGAGGTGCCTGTCGACGACGCGGACGAGCCGCTGGTCGACGTCGAACCTCACATCGCCGTCGCTGATCCCTTTGGAGACGGCTTCGACGAGGAAGAAGTTGTGATTGATCAAACCGTGATCCGTTCCAGCGAAATCTTCGCCAATCGCACGCGGGTCGTCAGCCCTGAAGGACGCCAATTGGTTGCGGCGCTGATTCCCGAGCCGGAGGACATCGCGTTACAGGAATCCGATTCGGCATCGGAAACATCCGATGCTCACTCTCCAATCGAGTGCGCGGCTACCGAGACCGACGAAGAAACCGACGTCTTCGAACCGGCGCCTTCCGCATGCGCGGAGCCGGACGGCGTCGACGAAGCCTCAGCGCTCGACGATTGGCAATCGCAGGCGGTGTTTGGCGCGCAAATGTTCGAGTACACGGCCTTTGAACCGAATGCTGCGACAGATCTCGCACTCCAAGCCTTGTGCGACGTCAACCTGGCGCTTGGCGATCTCGAGGATGAATACGATGCTCCGGAACGGCCGACCGTCAAACTACGGGATCACTGCGAGACGGAATCAAATGACGACAACGCCGATGGATTCGTCGGCGATATCCCCGCCAATGATGCCGCAATCCATGATGACCGCGCGATCATTGTGGTCGAAAGCGACGAATCGACAAATCCACCGGCCGCGCCGGAAGGTTCCGTTCATCGTGTCGAGTACCAAACGCTGTTCGCACAGCTTCGTCACGGGTAATCCAGCGGTGTGTCAAGAACATTTAGGGAACCAAGCACAACGATGGCAACCTTTCTCGTCACGGGTGGCGCGGGTTTCATTGGTTCGCATATCGCGGAAGCGCTCGTGCGGCGTGGCGATCAAGTCCGCATTCTAGACGATCTTTGCACGGGCTTCAGAGTCAACTTTGCCCCGTTCGCCAACGATGTCGAGTTCATGGAAGGCGACATCAGCGATCCGGCCATCGTCGCGAAGGCCGTCCGCGGCGTCGAATGCATCTTCCATGAAGCGGCACTGGCATCGGTGCCGCTCAGCGTCGAACGCCCTTTGGATTCGAATCGCGACTGTGTCACCGGCACGCTGAACATCCTCGACCAGGCGCAGCGTGCTGGCGTGCGCCGCGTCATCTACGCCGGTTCGAGCGCGGTTTATGGCGACCGGCCAAGCCCGTCGAAGCACGAGTCGGACATGCCGATGATTCTGTCTCCCTACGCCGCTGCCAAGCTGGCTGGCGAGTTGTACTGCCAGGCGTTCTATCACACGCACGGGCTGGAAACGGTCTGCCTGCGATACTTCAACGTGTTCGGCCCGCGGCAAGATCCAAACAGCGCCTACTCGGCCGTGATTCCACTGTTCATCACCAAGCTATTGAAAGGCGAGTCGCCGGTTGTGTTCGGCGACGGACTGCAATCGCGAGATTTTACCTTTGTCGAGAATGTGGTCCACGGGAATCTGCTTGCCGCCGAAGCCGTCGATGCGCCGGGAAAGACGTTTAACCTCGCCGACGGCCGGTCGACGACGCTGCTGCAATTGCTAAGTTTGCTCGAGGAGTTGCTCGAAGTCGAAGTGAAACCGATCCACGAAGCGCCGCGCGTCGGCGACGTCCGTGAAAGCTTGGCCGACATCACGGCCGCGAGAACGATCCTCGGCTACGAACCAAGAATCACGTTCGACGAAGGCTTGCGACGATCGATCGACTACTACCGGTCGGTCATTGTGGTTTGAGCGCACTCGACCGGTTCCGCGTCAAAGCGATCCTTCCCTTCAGCCATCACCACCTCAAGCGTCTCCGTCGCCGGCTGATTCGTCGTCGCCGCGTGCTCGCGGGATCTCCACCAATAGCTTGCAGCCATGATGCTGATCAAACCAGCCACTCCGATAAACATCACGGGATAGGCAGGCCAACCCGCCAGCCGCGCTAGGTGCAGCGAGCCACCGACCAGCGGCGCGCCGATCAAGTTGCCGATGTCGTACATCGACAACATGAGAGTTGTGCCGAGCCCTCGGTAACGCTCGGGAAACCGCGTACTGCCTGCCGCCATGATCGCGGGAAACAGCACTGCGTGGCCAGCTCCCGCGCAGACAGCGGGAATCGCCAATTGCCAGACTTGATGGACGGCCAAATACAGCGTCATGCTAACCGCCAACAGCGCCAGGCCCGCGACGATCCAAGGCCGATTGCCATACTTGGCGAACAGTCCGCGGGCGAACATTCTCGCGGCGAACGCAGTACAAGCGTAAACAATGAAGAAGAAGCCGATTTGCGAGATGTCGCGCTCGGCCGCGAATGTCCGCAGAAACGTGTGCGGAATCGTAATCCCTCCGCCCACAACCACGGCGACCAACAACACGAACCCGGGATTATAACGCCGTACGAGCGGCAACACGGGCGGCCGCCGGCGATTCGATGTAATGGTCTCGCCGCGCGTCGCCCAGCACACGGCGATCAGACCGCCGGTCGCGAGTCCGGCCGCCGTCAGAAAGAGCGAGTTGAGTTGTTCTCGCCCGATCACCGGGCCGCGACAAATCCAGTCGCCAAGCTGCGGCCCGATGAGGAATCCGACAAAGCCGGACGTGCCAAGCGTCCCAATGATCTCCGCCATGCGTTCCGGCGGCACGCGCCGCGAGATGTAAGTGATCGAGGCACCGAAGATGCCGGCGAGGCTGGTCTGCATCACAATTCGTACGGCGAAGATCGCGAAGCCCGTCGCGCTCGTGATCCACAAATGAGCGACGAGACTCACGATAAAGAAGAACATCGACCAGCGCCAAATCAGGCGCGGGCCGTGACGATCGATGCCGATCCCTTGTGCGACACGCATGCACAGGCTGCCGATCATGCCGACGCCAACGATCAACCCCAGCTGCCCTTCGGCTCCTCCGAGGTGCGTCACGAAGTCGGCATAGCGGACCAACAGCGTGATCGCGATCATCGTCAAGGCATTCGCCACGTAAGCTGCCCAAAAGATCGGTCCATACGCCCCGCCACCCGCCGCGGCTGCCGGCAGTTGGGCGTCGAACGCAGCTCCGCCTGCGAAAGGCGAATCGAGGGATCGGCGAGGTGAGTGAGGCATGAAGAACTCGGTGGGCGCGTTCGAGCAGTCGGCTGAACGGAACGACGATTATAGTCCAAGTTGATCGATCATGCAGGGGCGGGCGACGCCAGCGATTGGCTTGCTACAATCAACAACGACACGAGTCGCCTCCCAAGGTTCAGCACCCCGCAACCCGGCATCCCCGGCAGTTTTTCTAAACCGCTGTGGAGCGGCATTGTGCGTTAGCGGCCGCGTAATGTACGGCGCATGTTCTGCGGTGCGTGTTCTGCGGTGCGTGTTCTGCGGTGCGTGTTCTGCGGTGCGTGTTCTGCGGTGCTTGTTCTGCGGCCCACAGAACGCTCAGCCTCAGGTAGCGGAAACCCTATCTAAATGCTTGCAGCCACTGACCAAACGGGGTAAACTCCAGCCGCGAAAGGGCGCGAGTTATACCGCCGAAACCGGCCACATAAGAAGCAAAGGCCGCCAAGCGGCGACCGTAGAATTACATAGCTAGTGCCTGTCGGGAAAAGGGCGATTTTCTGAATTGCGGTTGGTGGGCGTGGGCGAGCGCGGTGG
>JAQBZB010000238.1 GCA_027622275.1 Planctomycetota bacterium
GTCTACACCCTCCTCAGCCCAAAACACGGCTCACCTTAAATTCCGCTCAGGTCAGGAGTTCTGAGTCTTTGGCTTGCCTGGTGGATTCGCGTCGGCTCGACGCAGTACGGTGCACGCCGCGGTCGGTTGCGAAAGCTGTCACGGCCCATCGCACGGCCATGTCCAGGACTCGCGGACGCGCACGACTTATGCTGGACAGGCGAGTCATCAATGCAGCAACTGTCACGACCGCGAGAATAGCCCGACGTTTGAGTTCGCCGGGTACTGGGGCAAAGTGCGACACGGGAGCGGGGAAGATGAATAACGAATATCGAACAAGGAAGGCAGAAAGATGAGCAAGCAAGAATTGCGAACCTCGATGCTCCCCTATGTCCTATTCGTCCTATTCGTCCTATTCGTCCTATGCATCGTCAATCGATCGGTTGGCGCGGAACCCGCGCAACTGCGGTGGCTGTCAGATGTAAACGTCGCATATCGAGAAGCGTTGGCCCGCCAGCAGCCGATCCTGGTCCGAGCCGGCGGGGAATCGTGTCCGTGGTGCAAAGCGTTAGATGCTGAAATCGCCAAGCCCGAGGTGCAGCAAGGGTTGGCGGCGTGGACGCTGGTTTCGATCGACGTCGACAAGTCGCCGGGCGACGCGTTGCGGCTGAACGTGAGCGGGATTCCCGCGCTGCGAGCCTTGACGCCGCGTGGCAGAATCGTGGCGGCACAAGATGGATTTCTGGAGGCGGAAGAATTGCTGGCGTGGATGAAGGAGAGCCACGAAGCAGCCACTTCCACCGCGGACGACGTGCTGTTTTCCGATCACGAACCCAGCTTGCTGGAAGTTGTCCGAATCGTGCGGCTGTTCAACGAACGCGACGCCGAGTTGCGCGAAGCCGCGATCCGCCGCCTGCTGCCATTTCCCAAAACGGCAGCCAGTGCGGTCGTGAACACTTTGCGAGAAGGCTCTCTCGCGTCGCGGCTGGTGGCGTACGAACTGCTCAACGAGTGGCGCGGTCCGTTGGGCGAGTTCGATCCGTGGCGGCCGGAATCGCTGACGGACGAACAGTTGGCGGCGGTCGAGGCGTGGTTGACCAACATCGATGCGTTCCCGCCCCCCGGCGCTGCGAAGAAGCTGACCGAAGATGAACTCCAAACGGCGCGCAACGACATCTCGCTGATGCTGAAGGCCGATCGCAGCGAAGCGGCGGCCGTGCGCGAACGCATCGCCCGGCTCGGACGCGGCGTGCTGCCGGAAGTGCTGGCGCGGCTTAACGACGCCGCGACGGACGAAGACCGCGAACGGCTCGTCACGTTGCGATATCGCCTCGCGGCGGCTGACGGTTTGGCGCTGGCGTGGCCCGGCGGATTGGAGCGGCTGGCCGACCGCGACCCGGCTGTGCGGCATCTGGCTGCGGAAGAGCTGGCCGCGATGGCGACCGCCGATGAACAGACGCTGCTGTTGGAATTGTTCAGCGATTTGGATCCGCTGGTCCGCGAGATCAGCTTGCGCGGTTTGCGGAACGTCGGCGGCGAGCAAGCGACCGCGGCGCTCGTGACTCTGTTGAACGACCCCGAACCGAACGTCCGAGCCGCCGTGCTGAAACAACTGGCCGAGGACAAATCGACCGAAATGCTGAACCAAGTTGCCGAGTATGTGAAGCAGGAACCGGACGCCGATCTGGTCGTGCATGCGATCCGCTACTTCCGCGAGGCGAGTGGCTCGCAAGCCGTGCCGACGTTGTTGTCGCTGTTGGAGCACGACAGTTGGCAAGTCCGCGCCGAAGCCGCCGAGGCGATTGGCAAGACGCTGGAAACGGCCCACTATCATCGTAGCGGCGGCGGCGAATACACGACCGAGTCCTACGACGCGCTGTTGAAGCTGCTGGCCGACCAGGACGCCTTCGTCGTCAGCCGGGCACTCGAAGGACTGAGCGACTTGAATGCCAAGCGTGCGGTCGAGCCATTGGTACACGCCGCCGCCGCGCACCCGACGTTGGCGTCGCAGATTGTCGACCTGTTGGCCGGTGGGAGCGAGATGCGCGAGGCCGCCGTGCCGCATCTGCGTGCCTTCTTCGCGAGCGACGATCCCGCCGTGCGGGCCGCGGCGATTCGCGGTTTGTGTAAGACGGACCCCAGGAACGTGAAAGACGACTTGCTGGCGGCCGTCCGCGACGAGCACACGTTGGTCCGCACGTCGGCGGCGACGTCATTGTTGGAAATGATCGACGATTCGCGGCCGGCATCGGACGGTGCGGGCGTACTCTCTCGTTCGGTTCATTTCGATGTGTCGCCAAACGTGGGAAACGTGACCTTATTCGACAAGGTTCTGAGCGGTCTGTTCGGAGGTTCTGAACCGGCGGTCGCCGTAGAGCCGACGGACAAGAAGGACGAAGACAAACCCACGGAGCCAGAGTCCAACGAGACTTCGAAACCCGCTGATTCCGAAACAGACGCGGAACCCGAAGCCGAGGAAGATATCGCCAATCCGCTCAACGCATGGCTGGCGGAACGGTATTCGGGCAAGCTTCAATTCGAGTGGATGAGCGAATTGCGTGAGCCGCTGCGGGAGATGTTGGCGGCGGAGGAAACGGACGAGCGTCTGACGGCGGCGTTGGTGTTGCTTCCCTTTGGTGATGCGGATCTCGCGATGCCTGTCCTGCTGGCAATGGTGACGGAAACGCCAAGCCTTCTGCCGCAGGTCGGCGAAGCATTGAGATGGCTTGTGTGGGAGCAGCGTATTGAGGTTTACGGCAAGCTCGACGCAGTGGCTCGCAACGAGACCGAACGTTCGTCGCTGGTGTATGCGATGAGCAAGATACCCGAGTTTCGCGCGACCGAGCTGTATTGGCAGGCGCTCAATCACCCTGACGCGACCAAGTCGCTGGCGGAGTGGGTGCAACGGGCGCTGAAGGAAGCTTACTTCGGCGACAGCTACTACGATGTATCGTCGATCACGACGCGGGTGCGAAAGCGAGCCGTGGCCTCGGTCACGCCGCAATTGCAAGATGGCCCGGCGCTGAAACGGCTGGTGGCGATCGACTTGCTGCTGGAGATCGCGCCCGACGACGCGTTGGCATCAGCCCAACAGTTGATGACCGATGCGTCGGTCGACGCAGCACTTCGCAGCGATGCCTTTCAAATCACGCTCGCCGCGCAAACCAACACCCAGCGGACGGCTACGGCAATCGAATCGCTGGCTGGTTCCGACGCGCATCGCCGCGCGGTGGCGTTGAAGTTCCTGGCGATCGGCCCCACTTCGCTCGCGCAGCTGCCGGCGACGGGGTTCACCATCAAATTCGAGGACGACGGGACATACCGATACTACGCTTCGGGCCAGCCCATCATTCCGGAACCGCCGCGCCGCCTGGTAGCCGAGCACGTCTCGCCGCTGATCAACGACGCCGACCCGCAACTCGCCGCCCACGCCGGATACTTGCTCACCATGTTTCATAATGCGGCGGGCATCGAGCCGCTGCTGCGCTACTGGCGTGCGGAAGATGCTTCGGACGAACTGGACCGCCTGGTTTACCGAGCCATCGCCGTGCTGGACGACCCTCGGCATATCCCGGTCCTGAAACAGATCTACGCCCGCCTGGAGGAAAGCGATAAGCCTGAGTTTTACTGGACCATCCGAATCATGAGCGGCCCGGAGATCCTCGCCTTTCGCAAACAGATCCGCGAGGAAGTTGGCATGTCGAACTTAAAGTAGCGCAACTTGACCTAAAGGAGAAATTTATGTCGCGAGAGACTTTTAGATTTGTGGCGGCGTTGGCGTTTATGCTTGCGCTGTCCACAACCGCCGCGTGGGCGCAGTTTGGCGCACAGTTAGGCGAAGCGGGCCCCGGCACTGTGTCGGGCATGGGCACGGTCAGCGTCAAGCAGAAACCAACGCTGCTCCGCATGACCATTCAGCTGCAAGAGAAAGGCAAGACGGTGCAGGAGTCGCTGGCCAAGCTCAAAGATCGCCGCGATGCCGCGGTTTTGCAGCTGCAAGAGTTAGGCGCGAAGAAAGACGACATCGTCGCGAGCGACCCCACGCTGTCCGCCGGCCAGACCGAAGAAGAACAACAAATGCAGCAGATGATGATGCAGCAGATGCGAGCGCGGGGCCGCGCTCCGAGAGGCTTGCAGGTGCCCAAGAGCGTCGCCACAAGTACCACGTTGACGGTCGAGTGGCCGCTGACGATGGAGACGAACGAGGAATTATTGCTGTTCGCCGACACGTTGCAAGAGAAAATCAAAGCAGCCGATTTGGCCGGTCTGAACGAGCCGAAGCAGCTGACCCCAGAGGAAGAGGAATTGCAAGCCGAGATGGAAGAGACGATGTCCGACTACAGCTACGGCAGCGAACAGGCCAAGCCGGGCGAACCCAGCTTCGTTTACGTGGCGCGGATCTCCGAGGACGAGCGAGCCAAGGCACTCGCCGCCGCGTTCGACAAAGCGAAGGCCCAGGCCCAACGACTCGCGGTGGCCGCACGCGCGAAATTGGGCGCGTTGTCATCGGTCAGCGGCGGCACCAGCCAATCGAACGACGACGCTTACGGCTACAACGGCTACGCGGTGCAGATGATGATGGCCCAGGCTGCGAGTTCAAGCGACGACGAGAACGAAGCCATGACCGCATCGCCGGGTATGGTGACGTTCCAGGTGATGGTCAACGCCGCGTTTCGACTGGAGTAAAACTGACCGCCGGTCAACGACGTCAACGAGCGCGCTGCTAGTCGATCAGCAGTCTGCTACGGTTCGGTGATCGCGCCCTTCAAGTTGACGCCCTTCGCGCCCTCGAGATCGGCCCCGACAAGATTCGCCAGTCGCAAGTGGGCACCGGTCAGATTGGCACCCCGCAGGATCGCCCCTTGAAGGTTTGCCCTCTGCAGATCCGCACCCCACAGGTCGGCGTTTTCAAGATTGGCTTCGCTGAGGTTGGCGGACTCCAGGCAAACTCCCTGAAGACTTGCACCTGCGAGATGACAGTCCTGCAGGTCAGCCGCCTGAAGATCGGCACCATCTAGCTCAGCCCGATCCAAGTCCGCGTGTTCCAGGTGGGCATGATCAAGTTCAGCGCATTCCAAATGCGGCACTGCCGGGCGAGTCTTGTTCCACTGGTCGATGCCCTCCGGTCCGCCGCGCAGTAGTTTCAAAGCTTCATCGCGATTCATCTTGCCAGTCCTTGTGTAAATCAAGCGTTCGTCGATGCGAGGCTGGATCGATGGAATGAATTCGCTCGACGGTAGACTCCATACTAACCAAATGAGGCTGTCGCGCACAAATGGTGTAGCGGGACTTTGTGCCGCTGTCACGCGATGATGTCGTGCAGCGTGTTCCCGCCGATAACGAGCGGGCGATTGTTACGGTCGTAGATCTCGGTGGCCGGATCGATGCCCAGCAGGTAATACATCGTTGCGGCTAGATCTTCAGGCTGGACGGGATTCTCCGCGGGATACATCGCGCGAGAATCGGATGTGCCGTAGACATGGCCTCCCTTGACCCCGCCGCCCGCGAGCAGTGCGGTGTAGCACTGCGGCCAATGATCGCGACTGAGGTTCTTGTTGATTTCCGGTGTCCGGCCGAATTCGCCCATCCACACGACCAGTGTGTCACCCAGCAGGCCGCGTTCTTCGAGATCGTCCAGCAAGGCCGGCAATGTCTGGTCCGTGATCGGCAAGTGGTATTTGTCGACGATGTTGTACATGCGGGTGTCATCAAAGCCGTGCGTGTCCCAACCCCCTTCACCGACGCGACGCCCGCCGATGCTGTTGGAAAAGTAAACGGTGACGAACTTCACTCCGGATTCAACCAGTCGACGCGCCAGCAGAACGCTTTGCCCGTAGGAAGTTCTGCCGTACCGATCGCGGACCGTTTCTTTCTCCGCGGATAGATCGAACGCCTTTCTCACGTGATCCGAGGTGAGCATCGAAATCGCGCGTTCGTAGTAGTCGTCGAACCCACGGGCTTCGTCCGAGTATTCGAGCAGCTTCGCTTGTTGGTCGACCAGCCGCTGCATCGATCGGCGTCGCGTGAGACGATCGACCGACAATCCACGCGGCAACGTCAGCTCCGGCAAGCGGAAGTTCGCATCGTTGGGATCTTCCAAGAACAGCAGCGGGTCATGCGCCTTGCCAAGGAAGCTGGCGTGTTGCGCCGGCACGATCGAACCATCGCGGATGACGTGCGGGTACGAAACGAAGGAGGGCATCCCGTTGGTGTTTGGCGCGAGGTGATCCACGACGCTGCCATAGGCCGGATACAGGTCGAGCGAGTCCCGCAAGCGCTGGTCGTCCGCGGGAGGAGCGTGTCCGCTCAACGCATAGTAGCCCGCGGACGCATGGTTCTTCATCGCATGCGTCATCGTCCGAATCAGCGAGACAAGATGCATCCGCTTGGCCATCTCGGGTAGCAACTCGCAGACTTCGATTCCCGGTGCGCTCGACGAGACAGGCCGGTATGGACTTCGCACGGTCGCCGGCGCGTCGGGTTTCATATCGAAGGTATCAAGCTGACTCGGTCCACCCCATTGGAACAAAAATATGACGGACTTGGCGCGAGGCTTGATGGCCGACTTGCTTTCCGCCGCCTGCATCAACTGTGGCAAGGTCAGCCCGAGTAAGCCCTGGCCGCCGATTCGCAACATCGTTCTTCGCGTCAGTCGTGTCATGGATCGTCCATTGCTGGGTCAAGGTAAGCACCGTTCGAGGAATTAGTGAGCGGGATGGCGCTAGCCCTTAGGTTTAGCCACATTTTTTGTACTTTGTTTTTGCGACATCGTATCCGATGACCATGGGGAGTAGTTCCTTCCATCCTTCCCAGAGGACTTGCCAACCAGGTGGATGATCGTTTTTTCGATTTTGATGTCCGCCCAGGCGAGCCAAGGCATAGTAGAACTCATGCACCGTCCAATCCCGTTTGATTTTCTTATGACGCCACAGACTGAGTACTTCGACGTAAGAGCGATCGATGACCGTCGTGGCTTTTCGAGTCTTGGCGTCAGGGCGGCGGCTGGCTTGGCGCAATTGGAGCAAGGTCAACGCGATGACCGACAGCAGGGCGATGGCCGGCTGAAGCCGATCCTCGCTGGTGAATTGGAGATCCTCGATCCGGCAGCCGGTCTTCTGACCTTTGTGATACTCTTCGATGATCCAGCGACATTCATACCAACCGACCACGTCATAAGCCGACTCGAAACATTCCACCGGCTCATTGGTAATCAAGATCCATTCCAAACGTTCTTGACCTTTCGGAGGATCAACCTCCCACACACGCACGATCCAGACCTTCATCAGCTGGCTGTCTGTATGCGGCTTGGACGGATTGATTTGCACGGGCGCAAACGCGACCGCCATCTCGGCTTCACGTTGGATGCGTTTGGCCAGCTTCTTCTTCCCTTTGCGCCGGGGACTTTTCATTTCCGACTTCGAAGTCACTTGCAAAGTCCAAGTGCCAGCCTGCGGAAGTGTGCTGGCGTACTGCTTCAACTTGGCAGCCTCGCTTTCTTCCGGCCCGCCGTGACCCACCAAAATGCAACGATCGTGCGACGCACGAATGACAAAGCGTCTGCCGCTGTTCATTTCGTGCTCGATGAATTCAGCCGTATCCGCGCCTCGGTCGCACACATCCACGATCTGCCGATCTGCCACGCGACTGGCGTTTATTTCTCTGGGCTCGTGTTTCCGACTTGGAGACCTTGGGCCGTCGATGCAGAACCTGGTTGCACAGTCCGATCACATCTTTCGTTTCGGGATCGACCGCCAAGCTATTGTGAGTGATGTATCCGCGCCGATTTCCGTTTCCTATCTGTCCGAGCTTGGTCAGCGACTTGCGCTTTGTATATTCCAACTCGGTCGTATCGTGCAGCACCAAGACCGGCCCTTCCAACTCTTTCATGCGTTGCAGCGTTGCTTGGCGATGCGCGTCGAGAATGGCTTCATGCGTGACATCGTCTTTGTCCATCAATCGATAGAAAGCATGCAAGTCCGCCGGACTGCGCAACTTTTGCGGCAGCGATCCGCCCGGCCGCAGACACATCTGATCGGCCAACTTGACCAATCGCTTGGTTCTCCGTTTGTCGCCAAGTTCCGCGTGACCGAAATTCATTTCTCCAAAACTTTTTGCCTGAGTCATACCCGACCCTCCGTGAACAACCGAGCTGGTTACCAATCCGTCACTCGTAATCATTCGCGGACGATCAAGTACCCAGCGATGCTTGCGCCAGCATTGCCCGCTAAAACAAGCCCGCACAAAGTCGCTGATCAGATTCAAACTTCCACACGTGCAGCATAAACTCAACCGTGCTTACCAAAACAAATTCCGAACAAAGCGCAATCAGACACTAACAAAATCAGTAAAAATGTGGCGACACCTAAAGGCTAGCCGCCGGTATTACGCACAGGTTCGCCCGCCGAAGAACCGGTGGCTAGCGCCATTCCGCTCAGTTATTTGGCGCCCGGTGGTTAACTGCTTCAGACTTTCTCAACTCCCACTTGCTTTCGCGGGGTAGTAGGACGAAGCCCAGCCGGCGTTTATATTCAAGCCTCTCGCCTGATCCCGTCACATCAACATCAAGGAACGAGTGCCGATGAGCAGCTTTCGTATTGCAGTCTATCCCGGTGATGGGATCGGTCCCGACGTCATCGCCGAGGCGGTGCGCGTCTTGAACGCGGTTCAACGCGACGACGCGGGACTAACTTTGGAATTCGAGCAACTGGATTGGGGCGTGCGGCGATGGGAACAGACGGGCAACGTCGTGCCTGACGACTTTCTCGACATTCTCAGGCCGTACGATGCGATCCTGCTCGGCGCCGTCGGTTGGCCCGAGAGAATTCCCGATCACATCACGCTGGCTCCGCTGGTTGCCATTCGCCAGACGTTCGATCAGTACGCCTGCGTTCGTCCCGCGCGATTGTATCCCGGCGTTCCTAGCGTTCTCGCGGGCAAGGGGCCGGACGATATCGACTTTGTCGTGATCCGCGAAAACTCGGAAGGCGAGTACGTTCACAACGGCGGCCGATTGCGTCGTGGGCAGCCGGATGAAGTCGCGATCCAAACGGCGCTGCACACGCGCCGCGGCATCGAACGGATTCTGCGTTATGGCTTCGCGCTGGCTCGGACGCGACGTTCCAAGCTGACAATGATTACCAAGTCCAACGCACAGGCCTACGCCTACGTCTTGTGGGACGAGATTCTGGAGGAGCTGTCGCCGGAATTCTCCGATGTCGAAGCCGAACGCCAGCACTGCGACGCGGCGGCGATGAATCTGGTTCGCCGTCCGGAGAGCTTCGATGTCATCGTGGCATCGAACCTGTTCGGTGACTTGCTGACCGATTTGGGCGGCGTGATCGGCGGCGGATTGGGGTTAGCGGCGAGCACCAACACGAATCCGGAACGAAACTTTCCGTCAATGTTCGAGCCCGTGCATGGTTCCGCGCCTGACATCGCCGGGAAAGGAATCGCGAATCCCATCGCCGCGATTCTTAGCGGTGCGATGATGCTCGATCATCTCGGAGCCGCCGCGAGCGGTCAGCGGATTCGTGACGCCGTCGAGAAAACATTGGCCGACGGCTGTCACACGCCAGACCTGGGCGGCACCTTGACGACCGGGCAAGTTGGCGCGGCAGTGGTCGAAAGACTGAAGGCGTAGACAACGCGTCGCAATGCTAGGAGCAGCCGCTTCGGTCGATTACGATAGTCGTTATTCCTTTCAACCACTCTTTCAGCCCGCGGAGATCGTTATGGGATTGCATCGTCGAGAGTTCATGAAACAGGCGTCATTCGGAGCGCTGGCCGCTGGGACGTTGACGGGAGTGGGATCGCTGTCGGCCCGCGCCGCTGACTCGGCGAAAGCAGCCGCCGCGTTACCGATCATCGACACGCATCAACACTTGTGGGACTTGAGCAAGTTCCAACCTCCGTGGCTAAGCGGCGCGCCGGAGATTCTCTCCAAAAGCTATGTCACGAAAGACTACTTGGAGGCGACGGCCGGATTGAATGTGGTGAAGGCCGTTTACATGGAAGTCGATGTTGATCCGAAGCAGCAAGTCGAAGAGGCCGAGCATGTGATCGCGCTTTCGAAAAGCAAGGATCATCCCACGGTGGGCGCTGTCATCTCGGGCCGCCCAAATTCAGCGGGCTTCAAGCCGTACATCATGCGGTACAAGGACAGTCCTTACATCAAAGGCGTCCGGCAAGTGCTGCATGCGCCGAGCGCGGCACGTGGCTTGTGTCTCGAACAGCAATTCATCGCCTCGATGCATTTGCTCGGCGAACTGGGGATGAGCTACGACCTGTGCATGCGTCCGACGGAACTGGCCGACGGTGCCAAGCTGGCGCAGCTCTGTCCCGACACGCGTTTCGTGGTCGATCATTGCGGCAATGCCGATCCCAAAGCATTCATGCCAAGTTCAGCGGAAGAGCCGTCCCACGAAGCCGATCAATGGAAACGCGACTTGGCCACACTCGCAAAGTGCCCGAATGTCATCTGCAAGATATCGGGGATCGTTGCAAGTACTCCGCAGGGTGAGTGGAAGTCAGACATCCTGGCACCGGCCATCAACTTCTGTCTGGACGAGTTCGGCGCGGACCGCGTCGTCTTCGGCGGCGACTGGCCGGTCTGTCTGCTCGGTGCCAGCTATCGACGCTGGGTGGACTCTTTGAATGAAGTGATCAGCAACCGTAGCGAATCCGCGCAACGAAAACTCTGGCACGACAACGCCGAGAAGTTTTATCGCTTGGTATAGAGTTGTTGTTGTGCGAGTTGCACCCGTAGGCCGGAACGAGGCTTTGCGCAGTTGCGGCAACTCGTGGCTATTCTGTCAGTTTCTTGATCGCCACGTTGCGGAACATGACGGGATCGTTGTGGCCGGCGAAGCCGAAGTGGCCTCGCGTGAGATCCTTGCCGGGGTGCGGCAGGTCATCTTTGAACTCGGTAACTTGGCTGACGTCGGCGTCCACGATGACGCTGCCGTTGAGTTCGACTTTGATCGTCGAACCCTTGACGGTCACTTCCTGATAATTCCATTCGCCGACCGGCCGCAAGTAACCGCGATGAGCGGGCACCATGCCGTAGATCGAACCATGATACTGCCGTGGATCAAGCTTCGCATACTTCTCGGCCGTGTCGTCCAAGACCTGTAACTCGGTCATGCCTTGGTACGAGGGGCGCCCTTCGCCGGGAAAGCGAATTGCCAATCCATTATTCCCGCCCGGCGGCAGTTTGAATTCGACGCGGACGGCAAAATCGTCGTACTCTTCTGCCGTGAACAGATTGCCGCCGTGTCCCTCTTTGCAAACGATCGATCCGTCACGCACCTCGTAGTTATCCACCGCTCCCGTCCAGCCCGCTAAGTCATTGCCGTTGAAGATCGACGCGAAACCAGCCGCTTCGTCGCTGCCGCGCAGCCGCTCGTTGGCCTCGTCGATCGGCACATCGCGCACATGAATGTTCCGCCAACGAATCTCGCCGCCATGTGTTTGCAGATGGATCGGTCCGCGACCCGACAGCGGGCGCTGTCGGTCCCAGTAGTTCTCCATGATCGCGTTGTCGACCACGAGCTTGTCGTTCAAGTAGACGGTTGTGCGGCTGCCGAGTTGGATGATCCGAAACGTGTTCCACTCACCGAAGTTCTTATCCGCGAGAACAAGCGGCAGCTGGCCCGCCGAGCCCTTGCTGTTGTTGAACAGACCGCCCGAGCCCTTGTCGGCGTTGCGATCCCACTTGCCGCCGGCCTCCGTATAGTCCCAGATCTGAACTTGCGGAGTGCCGCGCAAATAGATGCCGCTGTCTGCTAACGCAACGGTCTTGTACTCGAGCGTGAATTCGATGTCGCCGAACTCCTCGCTGGTCGTGGCGTACGGACCATGCCCGTCGTTGACGAGGTCGCCGTTGTCGACGCTCCAATGTGCGTTGAACTCTTCTTGCTGAGCGGCGACCTCCTCCGCGCGTTTGTCTTCGTCGGCCTTGACGGTTGTGTGCGGGTTGTCGCCATGCCAGCCATCCAGGTTGTCGCCGTTGAACAAGGCCCGAAATCCCGCCGGAGGATTCGGATCGGCAGCGGCGGCAATCGCGCACGCGAGGCAGATAGCGCCCACGAACACGATTGGGCGAAGGTAGCTGGTAGGCAGTTGATCGTGATTCATGATTGGTTCAACTTTCTGGCAGGGGAGTCAGAGGCCGGAGGGAGTGAAAGCAGTTATGCTAAGTCGTAACTCAAAACGCTCCCGATTTCAAGAATCAAGGAGCGACGCGAAGAAGCGTGTCGATGCCGCACTTCAAAGGCGGCCCGCCGAAGTCAAACACACGGCGTTCGTCAGATCCGACGGCTTGGCTCACGAGGGGACGAAGTCCACTTCAGCGCTCCGGCGTATCGGGAGTTTGGACGTCGTTATGCGGAGGCTTATCGGAAGTTGACTCAATCGCCGTGAACCCGCTGCAGCGGACGACTGGTTGCGGAGGATACTTCGCGAACCGCTTGTCCGATTGGGCCAGCTCGCACAGCCAAAAGACCGACCCGGTACCCGAGACGACTCGACGCACGTTCGTGCAACTTTGGCAGAGCGAGTTCACTGTCACCTCTTTCCGCGGCGCGAGAGCCTCACCGACCGGCCGCGATCAGGCACTGACCTTTCACCGCGAACCTAACAGCTTACCTGACGTGTCTGCTCGCTGGCGTGCCTGTGCAAGCGGCGTTGTAAAATATTCACCATTCGGGCTGTGCGAATGTAAATATGACAAGATTCAGTCCGCCAGGAACAGGCTATGAAAACGACAAGACTCGATGAGTCCAAGAGTTACAAGCCGGAGCCAATTGCTCGGCATGCGATTCGCGGGTCAAGTGTCTCCGGCCAGGAACGGCCGACAAACTCGCGGCAGCGACCTTTGCAACTCACAGGGAAGTTAATCATGATCAATACCAATTTCGCTCAAGACTGCCCCGCCTGCAGCCGAAAGCTACACGTCCGCCTCGCGTATTTAGGGCGACAGGTCATCTGTCAGCATTGCAAGGCCGACTTCGTCGCTTCTCAATCTCCCCCGCGATGCACTCCACCCGAACCCTGGCGAGAGTCGCTCTTGCAACGAGCCGACGAACTCTTGCGCCGCGTCGAGCTTCAAGCCGAGTTTGCATAGGCCACCATGCACGCATCACCGTTGCCCGCGGCATCGGCAGCGTTGTCCCAGGCTACGCTGATGAACCGTCGCAAAGTTCGTTGGACTTGGAATCGGCTGCCGCCGACATGCAAAGGATTGTCTAAGGCTTCATAAAAGGAGTTCCACGATGGTACGTGCCACGTTCGATAACTTGAAAGGGAATCTTCAAGCGTGTGACCGGTACTTTGTCAAACGCAACGACACGGCGCGTTATACCGGAATTGACGGGAGCGTCGCCGCGGCGGAATTCCACTATCGCGAAACCGAAGAAACCGGCCGGTCGCTCGTCGAGATTCTGGCCGACTTGAGGTTAGCTGGATGTCTGTAGTCGGAAGTCTTCACTCGTGGCGACGACGATGCACTTGCCGCCAGCCACTTGAAACGGCCGGACATCGGGAGGCTGTATGATCCGCGGTGGGCGTTGAACGGCCGGTTGCGGTGGAGGCAACACTTCTTCGGCCTCTTGCCGGATGAACAGGTCGCGAATCAGCGCGGGCTTCACGTAGCCAACGATCGCCAGCGCCGTCATCGACAACAGCACCAGCACGTGCGCCGCGGGACGATCCGCCCACCAGTAGAAGAGGCGTCTGCTCAGCCCGTTGACCTGCTCGTTGCTGTCCATGTGCTTTGGACTGCTGTGACTCGTCGCAGCTTTCGTATGCGGCGGAGCCGCTTTGTGTTCTGGAATGGTCCGCAAGAGTTGGAAAGTGGCTGCGCCACAAAATGGGAAAGCGGCGACAAGTCGCCGCACTCCAAATTGCGGTTGGTCACCAGCTCAAAGTCGTCGGCCTGCTTCGGCTTCGATCTCGCGGAATCTATATCGCCGGAAAGCTTCCGGCGTCTCGTCGCGTTCGACGACGCCGTCATGATTGCGGTCCATTTGCTTCAGAAACTTGGCAACCTGTTCGTCGATTCGCCGCTGCCGTTCCGCTGGGTCCAGCGAATTCTTCTTGCTCGCCGACCGAGCGACCACACGGGGCTTGTCGCGAGGATGCGCGATGTCAAAGTGATGGTTCAGTGCGACGCGCGTCGTCACTTCGTGTGTTACTTGGTTCGGATCAGCGAACCAGACACCGACCTGCGTGATGTCTTTCGCCTCGCGCCCATTCGGCGTGTAGTGCATTATACGAGCCGTCCGGCGGGCGAACGAAGACGATCGCGTGTGAACGTCACGACCTCTGACGCATCGGCGGGCGGTTCTGGTGGTTTCGTGAAAGTAATCAAGCAGCCCACGGCCTCTGTCTTGGCATGAAGCACCGGGCGACCCGCGACTAAGAATCGGCGAAAAGATAACTTGACGACTTAGCGGAACGGCGCAAGCCCTCCGGTGCCGCGAACCGGAGGGCTT
>JAQBZB010000239.1 GCA_027622275.1 Planctomycetota bacterium
CTTCGGCAACGTGGATCGCGGTCAGCAACGCCCGCTTCTGGTGGCAGGATGGGCAGGCGGGCACCGTCGTGCAGCGATGGTCGGCTGTTTGCAGGAGAAGGCGACAAACCGGGCACCATGCTTTGCCTGCTCGGTGCTTGCAGTCGGGGCAGCGAACTCGGGCAAACCCTTCTTGCAGATCGCCACACTTGAGAAAGGCTGCCACCGGCTGCTCGACGATGCTGCGCCAGTAGCCATACTTGGCTTACGTGCATCTTCATTATTCAGCATTGGAAACCGGGAAGCACATTTGCGTTGTGGTTGTACGCGGCGATTCAGATGAGCGTTTTGTTGTCACGGCCTACTTAACCGGCCGCCTCAAGCAAGGAAATGACTGTGGAAAAAGTAAGAGTTTACTTCGACCGGACCGGCAACTCGTTGACGGCGTGGTTTGACGATCCGCAGCAGGAGCACGTCTGCGAGGAAATCGAGGATGACGTGGTGCTGATGAAGGACGAGCGCGGCCGCGTGATCGGATTTGAACGATTGAATTATCAATCGAAAGAACAGCAGGCCGAAAACGGATCGGTTCCCGTGGAAGTGCAACTGATTTGAGGCGAGCAAGTACAAGTGGCGGCAGAGCAACAATCTGATTACAATGTTTTTCTCAGCCACGCCAGCGCGGACAAGGCAGCGGTGCGGGAGTTGGCCCGGCGGCTAAGAGCACATCAGACTGGGCCGAAAGCAGCGATCGTGGACGCCCTGGAGCTGCGCGAACTGCGGCTGAAGATGAAGCAGAAGGGCGAGGCTCGCGAGCCGGTCGACGGCGCGCTGATCCGCCCCGGCTGGGTCCGCGAACTCACGCGACCGCCAGGAGGAACTGCGCGTCGCGCTGGACTGGGGCACAGACGAGGAGACCGGCCAGCAGTGGCTGCGCGTGACCGACAATGGCGTGGGAAGACCGAGGAGGTGATCAAGAACTACTTCACGCAGATCGGCAAGTGCTACTACCGCAGCCCGTAGTTCAACCAGGAACGAGCCGCCATGAAAGCGATGTGAAATCAGTTTTGCAACTCTACATGCAACGCCGGTTGGAGTGTTCTGTGACGAATGTTTTCTTTGTATTCCTCGATCTCTTGATCCGAGCAGGTTGGAATCTGTTCGACCGTGAATTCGAATAGCTCTTCGATTGCTGTGCGAAGATTCTTCGGCACTCGACGCAGATTTGTCGCGAATGTCACCTCTCGGCTAAGTTCGCACAGCCGGCGTATGGTCGGCTTGAATTGCTTACTCACTGTGTCCGTGTCGGGAGCCAATGCGATTTGACCGAGGTCCAGTTTTTGATTCAGTTGAACGAGAAAGAAAGCGCCTGAAATAAAATCATCGAGACGAGCGCGCACCCGAAAACCGACTTTAACAACCGTCGATGCCTCCAACGCCTTGAAGCTTCGGCCGGCAATTTCCCTGAGTTTTTCTTCCGTAGGATCGCCAGACGACATGGTTACACTCTCCTTATTCCATTACGATTATTGAAGGTACGCTGCCTGTCAACAATATGGCACACGTCGCAAAATCTCCGCAATTTTTCGCTAACATCCCATAAAGATGTGTTGATGGCTTATCGTGTTGAATCACTTCGGCTTATCTCACATGCTGGCTGCCGTGGATTCCTGCGACATATCTGCCGCAGCCAGAAATCCTTTGTTTTTGAGGAATTCCGCGGTTTCTCGGATGATGGTTCCGCACGTCTCGAATCGCTCTTTGTAATTCGTCTGTGCGGTCTCCCTATCACCCTTTTCGGGCGAAAAGTCGTGACGCCCTTTCGCGAATAAATCGATGGCGATGGCGTCCCAAGGTTCACAGATGCGGCAATTAAATGGCGCATCACTGCCCGAAGCGGGATCGGCACCATCATACAGAACGCTGCTGACGCGGTAAATCAACCGACGCAATTGACCGTCGATCTGTTCCAACACCGGTTCGTCGTTCGCACCGAGAAGCCGCAGAAGCAGAACGCATTCCGCCGAGAAGATGTCGTTATCTGCGAGAAGCCACGTCCGGATGTTTTTCACGCCGCGGTGATCTGCGTCGCTTTCCGCGATTGTGGCGGACACACGGCTATGTAGGCGCTGGACCACGGCGTCGAGAATTTCGTCAACGCCGCGCGGAATGAGATCAGAACTGGGTGTTTCCGTGCCATGATCGTGATCTGCGTCCGCGCGAACTACGGAATCCTCGATCATGCCCTCTTCGATGTCTACCAATCTGGTGTGGCGTTGCGGTATTTCTGAAAAGGCGGACTCTTCGTTGGCTCGAAGAGTAGAGACGGCCGCTACTCCCGTGTCGGTTAGACACAAAACTCCTTCATGGTCGAATACGGCACCGCTCTGCTCAAGCTCACCCACAATCTCAACGATCGTTTCACCGCCAAAGTGACGCGCAAAATCTCCGAGTGTTCGACAAAACGACACGTGAATCGCCCAAAGAACGAACAGCTTCTGTTCGTCCAATTGCAACTCAGCGATTTGCCAATCCTCTTTCGTGAAAGTCATTACTTTCGTCCCCCGTGCCGATGGACGATGTGGCGGAGTGCCTCGGCGCGAGCGATTGCGCGGGTTCGAACATTGCAACTCTGTATTTCACCCTCTTCATACCAGTATACGCCGCCGTAGGCCTCGTCCAAGTCCTTTATCGCCCCCCGACCGCTATAGCCCGCTTCGTACTTGTCCGGAATCATCGCATACACCTTTGGCCCGATTTCCGGATGATTGCAGAAGTCGTGCGTTTCGGCCAAAGCTCCTGGTGAGTCTTCCAAAAGGATGACGATCAGGTCGGCGGCTCGCGCTTGGGCGAATTCTTTTGACTTCTCCGACAATCCCTCGACACTGAGGTCGATATCCTCGCTGAACATTGCGTTGTGACCGAGTTCGATTAGTTCGTCCCGAATCTGAATTCGCTTGTTCGCCAGACGCGTCTTTCCCATCGGGTTTTGGCCCCATACAAGCACGCTCAGCGCCACCTTATTCGCTTCTTCGAGGTAGGCGCGGTAGGCTTCTTCAAATCGCTTGCGTTCCTCTTGCGCTTCCTTCGTCAATCCGGGGGGCACACGCTTTCTCCGACTTTTCTTTTTCGCCATGGGCCACCCGCAAGTAAGCTCGCGCGCGAGCGCACGACCGGAGGTCGAATGCTATTTTAAACGCACTTCTATCTCGTAGTCCTCTGTCTCAATTCGGACTGCCGACTTCTCCTTCTTTTCTTGCTCGCGAAACTTCTGCCAGTCGCGGATGAGTTTGATCAATTCGAGCAAGAGTTGAGCAGTCGTGAGGGTTACGGCGATCAGTTCAAGCGGGCCAAGCGTGTCCGGAGGGCCTGGTCGAGGTCTTTGTCAATGTCGATACTCTCGCCGCCGCGCAGTTCAAGGTGGCTCTTGAGTGATTCCAGAGGCTCGGTTGATTCCGCATCCGGCACGAAAACGTGGTACACGACTTCTGACATGGGTGGCACCTTCGAAAAAGTGACTGACTGATAGGAAATTTGATTTCCCCCAACAGGTCTGAGTCTAGAAGGGGAGAATCGCTAATTCAAGGGATGCAGGTCGATGAACGCAAAATACGGGTCGATCCCGTAGCTCGTGCGCACCATCCCCATGCCGACGTGCGTCGGTGATGATTAGAAGCTGGCCAGGAACGTGTCGATGTCGACGTAGGTCAGTTCCTGGGACTCGTCGGCTTGGTCCGGGGATACCAGGCAGGTGTCCGAGTAGGCAGCCTCCAGATCGAGGACCAAACCATCCACGTCGGGTGGTGCGCTTGGAGCCGACGCTGGCCACCAGCCGCAGTGCTTCAAGATCTCTTCGATCACGTCACCCCGACCATCGCTCGGCTCTGGTGCCCGCGGTTCGATAAACGCCACGACCTTCATCTGCCCGCCACACGGTGGACAAGACCAGGGGTCCACTTCGCTGGGTTCGTTAATGCACAGGGCGCGCTTGGAGATCTGCGGCGTCAAATCGGACGGTGGCTTGGCGGTGGCTTGACGCTGGCTTCCGGCTTTGGCTCGGCTCTGGCTTCAGGCTTAGGTTCGGCTTTGGCTTCAGGCTTAGGCTCGGCCTTCAGTCTCAGTAGTCGCGCGTTGATGGCCACAATCACGGTCATTGGGGCTCCTGTGATTTTCCTAGAAATAGGCTTTCCCGATATATCCCTGAACCATCCGCTGCGTGTTGAAGTGCGATGCGTTGAGCGCGATGGCGTGGCGCATCACCTCAATGAACCGCGTGGTGAAGACGCACTGCCTCTGGATCGCCTGCACGTCCTCGTGATTGAAACGGTCGCGGTGAAACCAGCGTGCGCGCTCGTCCAACAACTCCAACCCCAGGAGCGCGGCGTGGCCCTCGTTCATGTGGAAGCGACTCACGTCGTGGTATCCGAGCGCGCGGAGCATCCGCACTCCGCCGATGCCCAAAACGATTTCCTGGCAAAGCCGGTAATGAAGATCGCCGCCATAGAGATGATCGGTGAGCGCACGGTCCCACTCGGAATTCTCCCGCAGGTTGGTGTCGAGTAAGATCACTGGCACTTCGTGGCCGCTGATCCCTTTGACCGTGTATTGCCACGCGCGCACATGAACGGTCCGCCCTTCAATTCCTATCTGCACGCGAGGCGGCATTTCCCGGCAGAACTCTTGAACATCCCATTCGGCCGCTTCCTCGGTCTGCCAGCCGTTGGCGTCGAGCTTTTGCGAGAAGTAGCCCTGGCGATGGACCAACGTCACTGCGACCATCGGCACCTTGAGGTCGGCGGCGGAACGAATCGTGTCACCCGCGAGCACGCCCAACCCGCCGCTGTAGGTGGGCATGTCCGGCCGCAAGGCCATCTCCATCGAGAAGTAGGCAATCGAGCGGTCGTTCATGACTGCTCCACAAACGGCGGGATTGGACAATCCAGCGTGTCAGCGATGGCGCGGAGCAACTCGGCTTCGCGTTCCTGGATCACGCCGTCCGCGCCGACGACTTGCACGCAGGCTTCGAGCAAATTCTTTTTGATCTGCGGCGCGGCCAACGCGAGCCGATCGAGCGCGGTATCCAGTTGTTCCAACCCGGATTTTTCGCGTGGCAGGAGTTGCAGCCCGTCGGTCTTCGCCCCCAGATGGGGCGCGCCCGCGCGGAATGCCTTTTCGACTTCGTCGGCGTTGCGGCTGCTGGCGTTCGCCAACGCGGAGAGCACGACTCTGCAATCACCCACGAGCGGTTTGACCGTGTGGAATTTTACGGAGATCGGACGGGTTGTGCCCGACTGCGACGCGAGGTGACGGCGGACGATCTTCTGCAGGACGAATTCGAAGATTTCAATCTGCCCGTCGCTCTCAATGAGCCATTGCAACGCCTGACTGAATTGCTCGAACTCGTCGGGCCGAAGCTGGCGCAGCGCGGGCAAAGCGAGGTTCACGAGCGGCAGCCGCACGCGCGAGGCGATGGGCACGACTTCCGGCCAGAGCGCGGCGGTTTTTTCGGCAACCCCCGGCGCGGCTCGCTTGCCAAGTTCCGTGAGTTGCTTCGCGCGCAAGGTTTCGTCCGGGCTCAGGAGCATCGCGAAAACGAGCGCCGTAGCGTCGAGCGGTTCGCGAGCTGCGGACTGGACCCTCTCCGAGAAAGAATTCCGCAACTCCTCGGCGTAGCGCAAATGCAGAGGCGTTGGCTTGCCAAGATTAGGTAGCACTGCACCCATCAGGACCGCGTTGGTGGCGAACCCGCCGTCGCCAGCCCGCGCGCCGGGCATTCCGGGAATCGTCGGAAACGGAGATCGTGATGACGTTGGTTTCGCCGCCTTGCGTGAAGATTCTGCTTCAACTGTTTTGACGCTGGCCTGCTTGAATTTTCCGTCCCAGGCTGGATCAATGGCGCGGATGCGCTCGTCCAGTGGCGGGTGGGTGGCCAGCGCGCCGAGGAACGGTTTGCCCAGGCCGTTTCCAAAAAACATGTGACTGGCTTCCCCGGCGTGTGCGGATTCGACCTTCGAGCCGACGCTGCCGATTTTTTGCAGCGCTCCGGCAAGGCCCGCAGGATTGCGGGTGAATTGAACCGAGGAGGCATCGGCCAGAAATTCCCGTTGCCGGCTGAGCGCGGCTTGGATGAGCCGGCCAAAGAACACGCCGATCGCGCCGATGACGATCAGGGCCAGCCCCAGGAGCATCAAAGGATTCTTGTCCCGGCCGCCGCGCGAGTAGATCAGGACGCGGCCAATCACCGCGAGGCACAGGATGCCGAAGATGACGCCCATGATGCGCAGATTCAGCCGCATGTCGCCATTGAGAATGTGACTGAATTCGTGGCCGATGACGCCCTGCAACTCATCGCGGTTGAGCAAGGTCATGCAACCGCGCGTGACGCCGATGGCGGCGTCCCCCGGCGCGTGGCCGGCCGCAAAGGCGTTGATGCCTTTTTCGTCGTCGAGCACATAGATCTTGGGAACGGGCACGCCGGCGGCGATGGCCATTTCCTCGATCACATTCCGCAGCTTGCGTTCATCGGGATGGGTCGTGTTGGGATTGAGTGGCCGTCCGCCGAGCGATTCGGCGACGGCACTGCCGCCCTTGGCCAAGGCGGCGGTTTTGTAGAGGCTGCCGACCGCGACGACGCCGAGCGTGCCGAGCGCGACATAGAGGAAAAGCTTGGGATCCCACAGGACAAGTGCGGGCGTCGCGGCTCCAGGCCGCTGTTGCGACTGGGTCCCGTAGAAAATCAGCAGGCTGGCGAGATACACCGACGCGATGATGCACGCGACGGCGATCACGAAGTACACCACCAGCACCTTCGTGTTCTTCCTGGCTTTGTCCTGATGTTCGAAAAAATCCATGAGTCACGTCCCTCTTCAAGAGAACGACACCTTTGGTGCCTCTCGTTGTTCCGGCTGCTCGATGACAAACAGCTCGGCGGCGGTAAAGTGGAACGTGCCGGCGATGACGCTGCTGGGAAAAACCTCGCGCTGCGTGTTGTAGGCCATCACCGAGTCGTTATACGCCTGCCGTGAGAAGGAGACTTTGTTCTCCGTCGAGGTCAGTTCCTCCATCAGGCTCAGCATGGTCGTGTTCGCTTTGAGGTCGGGATACGCCTCGGAGAGCGCAAACAGGCGGCCGAGCGTGCCGGTGAGCGTGCCTTCGGCGTCGGCGAGTTTCTTCATCGCGGCAGGGTCACCCGGATTGGCGGCAGCGCCGGTGTTGGCGGACGCTGCGGCATTGCGCGCGGCGATGACGGCTTCGAGCGTGCCGCGTTCGTGTTTGAGGTAACCCTTCGCGGTCTCGACCAGATTGGGGATCAGGTCGTAGCGACGCTTGAGCTGCACGTCGATTTGCGCGTAAGCGTTTTTGAAACGGTTGCGCAACCCGACAAGTTTGTTGTAGATGCCGACAGCGACCATTGCGGCAACCAATGCCAACGCAGCCAGCACGATGATGACGATTAGTGAGGTATTCATAATAATGTATTTCCTTTAGTTAGATTGTTTCAGCCAGTCATCCTGCCGCCGCTTCTTCCATGATTTTGAGAATCGTGGCTTCCACTTCCTGCGCCACCCCTTCCAGTTGCGGCGTGTTGAACATCGCCAGCAAAGTCGTTGGCTTCAATGTCGCCAGCATGGTTTTGCCGTCCTCCTCGTAAATGGAAATCCGGCATGGCAGCGCGGTGGAGACGCTCATGTCTGCATCGAGCACCTTCTTCGCTTGTTGCGGTTGGCAGACCTCGAAGATCAGACATTCACGGGCAAACTCCACGCCTTTCTTCGTCATGGTCTCTTTGAGGTTATGCACCTGCATGACGCCAAAGTGATTGGCCTGGACGGCAACCTGCAAGGCAGCCGCCGCGTCACTCACAGTTTTGTCAGTGGATAACTTGATCAGCATTGGTTTTCTTTCATGCATAAGAGTTCATTTCACAGGCGGGTCGTGAACGCACGACTATTTCCTGGACAGTTTGTCAATCGCGACGACCAGCAGGACGCAAACGAAAAAAGCCGACGTGATGGAACACCCGGAGGTATCCCACCACGTCGGCTTACTCGCTAACTCGCCTCCCAGCCTGGATCTCGTTGAGACCGGCCGGGTTGCGTTTTATTTAGTCATCCGATTCATCGAGTGATGCGGCCTTCAATGTTTGATGCGCCTCACTTCCGTCTCCGATTATTGTATCAAACGATTTCGGGATGGATACCGCAGCGTCGGTCCCGGATGATGCAGCATGGCAAGTGTTTCCAAGGCACCTCAGCCAACGGGTCTCGCATTGCTGAAATGAAAGACTCATGTTTTGCGACGTTCCGATTTCCGCACATAAGCGGAATTCCGTCAACTTGAGGGGCTAACCGCTGACTGCCGCATTACAAAGACCCCCGTCGCGACCTCTCCCCCAATGCTCCATCGACGTCTGGAGTCAGTGGCTTGCTTGGGCGATCGACGCGGCTTGCCGGCGCAACCGAGCGACGGCAAACCGGTGTTAATAGGTCGTCGGCAGTTTGCCTCGCTCGCGCAGCGCAAAGTAGCAGTTCTCCGCGCCTTCCGGCCTCGAATTTGACAGAATACGCTTGCGCCGCAAGTCAGGAAGATCGCCCGGGAAAGCCATGCTCTCCTCGTAAAGATCCGGTTGCGAATGTCGGAGGGCTTCAAGAATGCGCATCCAGCGCGAACGGTGGCCGACGTTGGAAGGATTGTTTAATCGAAGAACGTCTTGCAGCTTCCTGCCGTTGGCGTTCAGCGGTTCGACTTGTCCGTCCGTCTTAATTCGCAGGCAGTCACCAAACGCGACGGCGCAAGGATCTGGAACTGCGAGAACATCGCGTTTGGCGGCGTTGCATGTCCGACATGCGTAGAGCAAGTTCGTGTATTCGCACTTGCCAAGCGGATCGACGGAGACTGGCACGAAGTGTTCGATATCAAACGTTCCCGGCCGGCCGTACCATTGCTCCCTATGGAGGCAAAACACGCACCGAAATGTGAACTCATCGCGCAGCCAATCGCGGTAGCTGCCATAGTCATCGTAGCCGGCCGGCCCGTGACGCCGTACGTGTGGCTCAGTGGGGTACTCGAATCCTTTCATCAAACATCCCTGTCTCGTTTGCCGGCCTTTGCCAAGACCAGGTCTTCGAGTTGTTCGAGTACGTCGGTTGGCCGCGGAGCGACTTGTTCCAGGTGATAGTCTGCGTAAGCCTGCAAGCCGTCGAGTTCCGAACGCTCCGATGAAGACAAGTTCCCGGAGATGTCCTTGTCAATCAATTCTCCCCGTCTGCGGTTGGTCGTTGACCAGTCCGCTTCGTAATCCACAAACTCGGCGAAGTGGAGTTTTCCTTCAAGCTCTTCGGGAAGGAAGTGAGTTTGCTTGAATGGGACACCAGGGCGTTGCCAATCCGTGAACAAAGAAAGCAACGATGTCTCAAGGTTCAACGGAAGCGCGTATTGGCGCATTACTTCGGCATCTACGCGAGCCAGCGACGCTCGTAATCGCTCTTCATCGGCACCGCTGGATGCAGCATCCATGTACGCCCTAGCTGCTGCCTCGATTTCATTGAATGAGTTGCCGCGCGGTAAAGGGATCCGGCGCATATCACCGACAATATTGTCTCGTTTCGCCAAATGCGTGAAGGCGTACGCGTTTGCTACCGGCGAGTTCAGGAATGCCCAAAGCAACTCCAATGAAGAATCCCGTGGACGAACCGTCAGAAAGCGGCTTGCGACCGGACGACCCTTTCGGTCGATCAGAGCTTTAAGACGCCAAGGTCCTCGGCTGACCCTTGCGTAGCTCATTAACACTTGCGGAATGTCAGCAACAACTCCCGCACGTCGCCGCAGCATCGCTTCCTCCGCCAAGTTCATCCAATACAACTTCGGAAGCTCATGCAACAGCAGCCCTCGCTCTAACCTGATGAATCCTGGCTTGGCACCAGAGAAGCGTTGTTCGGAATACGCTGGTACGCCACTTGGAAGATCCTTGCCGTGATAGACGAGGCCAGTCCCCAATTCCGCCAAATCGGCCAACTTTGGGTTGGCGGATAGGGCAATCCAAACGTCCTCCAGATCCGGGATTCGCATGTCCCAACGAACGTCTTCATTGAATCGCGATTGCTCAACGGTTCGCGAACTCGGTGCATCATAGGACTCGCGGAACGCCGGCATTTGCCACTCGCGAACTCGGCGAAATCGCAGAGGCGATCTCTGCCGAGTTTTATCTACTAATCTGCGGCCAATAATTACCGCGGATTCTGCGTCAGAGAAGGGAAAGACTTTATCGGGGAACAGCGACACTTCTCGCAATTCGAAGTTGTCGATCATGAAGTGGCGGACGTCTTCGGCGAACGCCCCATGCAGGAAGGTCTGAGGAAGAACCACGCCGAAGACACTGCCCGGCTTCAGCTTCGGCAAGGTTAGCCGGAGCATTTCGGCGGCTTTGTTGTTGGTAAGTATCTCGCTGTCGGTATTCGCGTAACGGTCCCGCTCTTCATCTTCAAAGTTCGCAAACGGAGGATTCGCCAGCAGGATCGTGTTGCCCTTCGTTTGTTCCGCCAGCCGATCACCGATGAACATGTCCTCGACGCGCAAATCCCAACCGTCCGGGTTTGGGATGTCAGTGAGCGTCAATGAGAGCCTCGCAAGTTCGAGCGCAAAGGCATCGATGTCGGTGCCGTGCAATCGACTTCTCAGGTACGGGCCGCGGCGGCTGGGGACGGCTTTATCGGCCGGCAGGAGCTGCGTCAGCAGCCGCATTGCCGACACGAGAAATGCAGCGTGCCCGCAAGCTGGCTCGAAAACACTTCGTTCGTTTTCGGGAATCTCCTCGATCCAGTCAGCAAGATTCCCCAGCACGTAGTCGACGAGATACGACGGAGTGCTGTGCGTGCCGAGTTGTGATCGCGTTTGTTTGGAGATGAGTGTGTTCTCATAGACGTACCCGAGGGACTCGGTGGTCGTCAACGCCAGACTGCTGAAGCGGTCGATAATCCGAGCCGACTCGCGCAGCGCTTCGAGCTTCTGCTTCGAGCCGGCTTTGAATGGCCCCGTGCCGTAGTGCCTGGCGACGCGCAGGAATACGTCCTCGACATCGTCCAGATCGATATCTTCAAAGCTCGGGACCTGCTTGTCGCGGAGGATTTTTCCCGAGACAAGCCAGAAAACGGTCTGCAGCAGCCAGTGTCCCTGCTCGCTCGTCACGTCATCCCAGCCGAGTCGTTTCTTCAATCCGGTGACGTTCCGTGAAATGAGGCGGCTGAGGGCCGTACCAACCTCTTCCTCGATCAAAGGCAGCACGCCCACATCGACGAAGTCCAACTGGTATTCGCTTCGCACGCGTCCGAGAGTTTTCGCACGGTACACGGCTTCCGGAGAGAACTGGTCCTGATGCGCGCGGAAGAATGTGTCGATCTTTGCCGCTGGCACACTTTCCAACCACTCGGCCGACTCTCGCCCCTGCTTCCACCATTGAAGGCTGTCGTGACAGCACACGAAAACGAGTGGTGCGCCGATCGACCTGCAGGCCTCGACGGCCTTTCGCGGCTCCGGACTCTCCGAAAGAACCACCACACACGCTGACCGGGAATCCGTCGGGAACTGAGCGAAGCCGACGAGCGGTATCGTTTGATCGTCGCCAAAGGCGAAGTCACCGCGCAGCAGGTTCGGCCGATATCCGCAGGCACGCAGCGGGCTCTTCAGGGCTTCCGGTTTCAGCAAAACAGCAGCGATGGCAACGGTTCCTCGGTGTGTTCTGTGTTCGAGTTGAGATTGCCCCTTGCAGGCAACCGGGCCTTGATCGGACCTTTGCGAAAAATGCTAGCAACTCGACCATCGTAACCCGAAGCGTGAGCGAGGATTTGAGGCGGAAACCAGCGCCGTCCTCGCTTACGCTTCGGGTTACTTGCGCAAAGGTCCGATCAAGGCCGGCAACCGAATATTCCAGTTTCGATATTCTACCGACACCTTCGGCCCAACGCATGGCCATATTCACGTGCGATCCGATGCGAAAGTCAAAGAATCCAGGCGAAACATCCGCCCGGAGACACTCTGTCGCCGATTCCGAATCGTATTAAGGTCAAGGCACCCAGCAGCCAGTGAGACTGCGGCGCCGGATTACCCGCGTCGATCCGACGCAACGACGCGAGCTAGCTGATGCGGCAGACTGCCAACGCAGTCTGTGTCTTCACGCGTTGGCTTTTCGGCGCGCCTCGGAACGCGAACACACCATACAGCTTGCCTGCTTCTTCGGTGGAGCGCACCCGCAAGTGGTCAACACTCCGGGGTCACAGTCTCACGTTCCGCAGGCGCAGGGCATTGCTGATGACCGAGACGGAACTCAGGCTCATCGCGGCGCCGGCGATGATCGGGCTGAGCAGCAAACCGAAGAATGGGTAAAGCACTCCTGCCGCGACCGGAATGCCCAACGCGTTGTAAAGAAAAGCGAAGACTAGGTTCTGCCGGATGTTCCACATGGTGGCGCGACTACGGTGGATGGCCTTGGCGATGCCGCGGAGGTCGCCTTTGACGAGCGTGATGCCAGCGCTTTGCATGGCCACGTCGGTGCCGGTGCCCATGGCAATGCCGACTTCCGCTTCGCTGAGCGCCGGCGCGTCGTTGATGCCGTCGCCGGCCATCGCGACATGTTTGCCTGCCGCACGCAGCTTCTTGACATGGGCCACTTTTCCGGCGGGGTCGATTTCCGCTTCCACCGCATCCAGGCCGAGTTGCTTGACCACGGCGGCGGCGGTACGGCGGTTGTCGCCGGTGAGCATGACGATTCCCAACCCGAGTGCGTGGAGTTCCTTGATCGCTTCGGCGGTGGTGGCTTTGAGCGGGTCGGCAACGGCCAGAACTCCCGCCGCCTGTCCATCAATGGCGACGAACATCGCGGTCCTGCCGTCTTCTTGAAGTTTCACGGCCGAGGCTTCCAGCGGCTCCAGGCCGGTGATCTTTTCGCTGCGCAGAAAATCCGGTTTGCCAACCAGCACTGCACGGTCGGCGACGGTGCCGGCGACCCCGCCCGCCGTCACGGAACGAAAGTCCTGCACGTCGTCGAGGGTGAGGCTCTGCTCCTTCGCGCCTTGCACAATCGCGGCGGCCAGCGGGTGTTCACTGTTCTGCTCCAGCGAGGCGGCCAGACGCAGCAATTCCTGCGCATCGAAGCCGTCGACCGGCAGGATATCCAGGAGTTTGGGTTTGCCCTCGGTGAGCGTGCCCGTCTTGTCCACGACCAGTGTGGTGACTTTCTCTAGACTTTCGAGCGCCTCGGCGTCTTTTACCAGCACGCCTTCCTGTGCGCCGCGTCCGACGCCGACCATGATGGACATAGGAGTGGCCAGGCCCAGGGCGCACGGGCAGGCGATGATCAGGACGGCGACGGCGTTGACGATGGCATGTGCGAGCCTGGGCTCGGGACCAATCCACAGCCAGACGACGAAGGTGAGCACTGAAATGGCTAACACCGCCGGCACGAAGATGCCCGCCACCTTGTCGGCGAGACCTTGAATCGGCGCGCGACTCCGCTGGGCTTCGGCCACCATGTTGACGATCTGCCCGAGCAACGTGTCGCTGCCGACGCGCTCGGCGCGCATGACGAAACTGCCGGGGCCATTGACGGTGCCGCCGGTCACCTTGTCGCCGATGGTCTTTTCGACCGGGAGCGGTTCGCCGGTGATCATCGACTCTTCCACACTGGAGTGACCTTCGATCACCTCGCCATCCACGGGCACCTTGTCGCCGGGCACCACGCGCAAGCGGTCGCCGACATTCACTTGGTCGAGAGAAATTTCATCGTCACCCTCGTCTGAGATCCTCCGCGCAGTGGGCGGAGCAAGGTTAAGCAACACTGTAATGGCGCTGCCCGTGCGACTGCGGGCGCGGAGTTCGAGCACCTGGCCGAGGAGCACCAGGACGACGATCACCGCCGCGGCCTCAAAGTAGATCGCGACCTTGCCCTCGTGTTGCATTGTGTCCGGGAACAGGCCGGGCAAGAGCATCGCCACGGCGCTGAAGGCGAACGCCGCGCCCACGCCGATGGCGATCAGCGTGAACATGTTCAAATGAAGCGTCACGACGGAGCGCCAGCCGCGTTTGAAGAACGGCCAGGCTGCCCACGAGACCACAGGCGTGGCAAGGGCAAATTGTATCCAGCGCGCGACGTGGCCATCGACCCACGATTGCGCACCCAGCCCCGGAATCATGTGGGCCATTGCCAGAACAAAGACGGGCAAAGTCAGCGCGGCCCCAATCCAGAATCGCCTGGTCATGTCGCGCAGTTCGACGTTTTTCTCGTCATCCGTGCCAGCCGTCACCGTCTTCGGTTCCAGTGCCATGCCGCACTTGGGGCAATCGCCGGGATGATCCTGCTGGACTTCCGGGTGCATCGGACAGGTGTAAATGGCTTTACCCTGCGGCTTCTCTTCCTTCTTCGTAGTTCGACTGTTTTAGATCTGTCTCTTGTTTAAGTTGGATGGTGCCAATTGGTTATGCCGCTTCCAG